>JBAZCE010000224.1:0-2572 GCA_041671105.1 Gallionella sp. | reverse complement strand
CGTTCCCGATTATGAAACCCCAGCAGATCCATGACCAATTGGGCCATGGGATCATTATTAAGAGTTTCACTTGCATCGAAGCGTTCGAACAGACGTTGCTGCCAGTCACGGAGCGCCTGTTTTTTGTCAGCTGCCTGTATTTGTCGATCGGTTTTTTCCTGGTCAGGTGTTGCGGCATCCGATTTTGGAGTGTAGGAAATGCCTGCGAAGGATTGTTGTTCACGTAGCCAATCCACCAGCTCCAGCGTACTTTCACAGTCGTCGATGTTGTAGTCGCGAATGTCTTTCAATTCGGGCCATTGTGCCCAATCGAAAGCGGCTGGATCGGCAAGCCAAAACTGATAGCCGTTGGCGTTGGCGTTGTCAGTCCAGCGGGCAACACCGCCTTGTTCACGCCACATTTCATAGAAAATGACTGATTCGCCGCCATTAGCGACTTGCGTGGTTCGTTTGCCTCGGTACAGATGTTCGACGCATTTAATACTGTAGGACTTTTCCCCAAGAATCATGCCGTTTATGACAATCTTATACAGATCGACGAATACGCCGTGGGCCAGCATTTCGGCAACTTCTTTGATTCGGGTTTCATACCGGGTGGAGAGTTTGCGCATGGCGGCCACTTCGTAATTGGCATAGTGGTAGACATGTAGGGTGTTGTCGCGTTTCCATCGATCATAGACCCAATCGATAAAGCCTTCGAATGCGGCTTTTTCTTGTTCAGGGGTATGTGCCCACCAATCCTTGAAAGCATAAAGCTTCCCTTGTGCGGCATCAGGGCAGCGGTAACTGCAACCCCAAAGGTATTCCAAACCACCGTCATACAACGGATGCCCCTCGATGTCGAAAAACACGTCGAGAGCAGACGCAGGCGGTAAAAAGGACAAACCTTTACCGTTATCGTTTTGGAGGATCTTGAACAGCGGTTTTTCAAGGCCTCGGGATGCGTGTTGAATTTCGGCTTGGGCTTTCAGTTTTGCCAGTGTCGCGTTAGGAATTCCTTTGACCGGTTCGATGTCTTTACCGGCAAAATCAGTCATGGTTTCGACGCCGGCTGCACGGAGTTTACGGATATGGCTTTTACGTATACCGGCAATTTGCGCCAGGCTATCGGTTTTCTCGATCCAGTCTTTGGCGAAAGATGCCCAGGCGCCATGGTCGCTGTAATAGGCCGGATCAGGCATGCAGGCGAAATCTGCGGTGAATGTGTATTGAGCATTCAGAAAGTCGCGTTTCAAGCGATCGAAGAAGCTGTAATAGCGGGCGATACGAAAACGATCTTCAGTCAGATCGCCCAGCACAATGGCAGCCTCGTTCGGGATGACGCCTTGGATCGATTCCAGCATCCAGCTGTAGCAACAGAGTTGGATCAGAAAATAGGGGCGAGTCGTTTGAGAGAGCTTGGTATCCCAGGCTTCGTAATGGTAATCGCCCAAACTGGATTTTCCTTCGAGCTTGATCAGGAAATCGGCGCTACCGGCGAAGTTGTCTCGCAACAAATAGGCTTGATAGATGAACGGATAGCCGTCCTTCATGTATTGAAGGGTTTCAAGCGCCTTGTCGTGATGGGATTTGCTTTTGACGATCGCGATGTTTTCTTCGCCGTGAGTATCCTGCAGGAATTTTAGAAAGCTTGATTCATGGGCATTGCCCTTGGCAGCAAGCAGTGCCATCATGGGATCGTGATCCTTTTCGATGCCGGCTATCATGGCAGGGGATTCAATTGCCAGACGTTCCACCCAGGATGCGAAGGGGGAGCGCATGGCAAGAACGAGATCGGATGGAGAGAAAACAAGCTGATTATTCGAGTTCTTATACATGGGGTTTTCAAAGGTATTGGTTAATGTTGTCAGGCATGGGTCGATTATCGACAACTTCTAAAAAACGCAATACCTCCTTGAAAGACCCAGGGTATGTTTCTTAACGATAAAATCAAGAACTCATATTTTTTATCAATTTATCAAATATAGTTATGAAGTCGATACATGGTATTTGACGCATTACGCCCGATAGATCAACAGACTCAAAACTGATAGCTTTGATTTTTCACCAAAGCCCAATTTGTTGATAGTAGTCCCGTTTAGTGAGGAACTCCGGTATATTTGGAAAAATTCGTAAAGCATGTCTAAGGTACCCAGCAGCAGCAGGGTAATCTCGCATTTGTTCACAGACTTGAATTAGTCGTGTTAATACATAGGGCTTATTAGGTATTGCTCGGTCAATTTTTTCAAGAATATTGCGGGCTTCTGAGAAATTAGCTTCCAATCCATATATATTGGCTTCTAAGAACTCTAAATCCAATGATTTTCCGTCTAGTAATATTGCTTCTTTCAGAATATGTTTAGCACGCTCGAGCTTACGAAGCCCTAAAAATGTTTTGATAGCGACAATCCGTATTGCGGCTCCGCTTTCAGCATTAATTTGGACATCGTTTTCTTTTAACTCTCTTTCAAATACCTCTTCAAATTCAAATAATCTATTGGCTCGATAAAGCGCATTGAGCTGCTGCAAGAATGCTGAATAATCCCTATTTTGTGAAAATTCGGCTCCTGCAATTTTCGCAGCCTTAAGATAA
>JBAZCE010000223.1:0-2584 GCA_041671105.1 Gallionella sp. | reverse complement strand
GAAGCTTTACACCAAGGCCAAGCAAGACCCGGCCTATCGCTTCTATGCTTTATATGACAAGGTATGGCGGGCAGACATTCTCGTGTTTGCTTACCGCCTCGTGCGCGCCAACAAGGGAAGTCCCGGTGTTGATGGGGTGAACTTTGAGGACATAGGGCATAAGATAGGGATAGACAAGTTTTTGTCGGAACTAGCTCAAGACCTGAAAAACAAGACTTATCAGCCAAGTCCGGTGCGGCGCGTTATGATTCCCAAGGCGGGCGGCAGTTTGCGTCCGTTGGGGATACCGACGATCCGCGACCGGGTAGCCCAGATGGCGGTGAAGCTGGTCATCGAACCGATATTTGAAGCGGATTTCTGTCCGAATTCCTATGGATTCAGGCCAAAGAAATCAGCCCATGATGCGGTGGATGAAATAGCGGATGCGCTTAATAAAGGTTACACCCAAGTCATTGATGCCGACCTGTCGAAATATTTCGACAGTATTCCCCATGACAAACTGCTGGCTGTCGTAGCCGAGCGCATAGTTGACAGTGCGATACTGCTATGTTGGAAACTGAAGGCGCGCATCGTTCGCTATGCGGATGACTGTGTGCCATGAACGCAGAGCCCGGCGGTTGCTGGGGGGGGCGATGCTGCATGTGAGATGAGGGAAGGCCCCTCGGAGTCGGTTTACAGGAACAGGCTCCAAACCACCTTAAGCTGCGCGGTTTAAGAGTCCGGGTAGTGAGCGTTAAGGAAAAGGCAGAGCTTGACTCTGTCAGGTATGGATCAAGAAGACGAACGCGAGTGAACCGCTGATGAAGTGTCGAAAGCGTAGGGACGACGTCAAAACCGGGGGGAAGTCGTTAACCCGGGATCAGAGTGGGAGGCGACCTGTTTACTGCCCACTTGGCGTCCGGCATGAAGGCGGCGTGATCTTGCTTCAGGCTCAGATGTGGAACTTGGGAACCTGTCGCCTTGATGCGAAGGGAGCGGCTCAAGCGGAGATCCCGCAAGAGTCTGAGTACCGATGCGAGGCACAGGGACGGAGCAACCCGTATGAGCGACGACGGTTCTGTAATGGGACAAGAGCAAAGGGGTTGCATTATTCGGCCTTATTGTTGGGTCAACTTGAAAGAGGATGAGCTTGATGGATAAGGCGAAGCCGTTTTGTATACCGAAGCGTGCGGTATGGGAAGCGTATAAGCGGGTGAAGGCTAATCATGGAGCGGCGGGTGTAGATGGCCAGTCGATTGCTGATTTTGAAGAGAATCTGAGTGGTAATCTCTACAAGATATGGAATCGGATGTGTTCGGGCAGTTATCAGCCGCCGCCCGTGCTGAGGGTTGAGATACCGAAGGCAAATGGGGCAGGAGTCAGGCCGTTGGGCATACCAACGGTGGCCGACCGCATTGCCCAGACGGTTGGAAAGGACTATCTGGAACCGATATTGGAGGCTGTTTTCGACGTAGACTCTTACGGATATCGGCCCCACAGGTCTGCGCAGGATGCGATCGCCATGGCTCGGGTGAGATGTTGGCGTAACGACTGGGTGTTGGAGTTTGACATCCGCGCATTTTTCGACAATCTCAACCACGACATGCTTCTCCGCGCAATACGCCACCATACCGACTGCAAATGGTTGCTGTTGTATGTTGAGCGGTGGCTTATGGCTCCGGTGCAGTTAGAAGACGGGAGTCGAATGGCACGGGATAAGGGAACTCCACAAGGTGGCGTAATCAGTCCCTTGCTGAGTAACCTTTTTCTGCACTATGTGTTTGATCGATGGATGAGGAGGCAATATCCCGATATTCCGTTTGAGCGCTATGCGGATGATGCCATTTGCCACTGCAAGACGTTGGAACAGGCGCAGCAGTTGCTGGCGGCGCTGGGGGAACGGTTTGCAGAATGTTGTTTGGAGCTGCATCCGCAGAAAACCCGGGTAGTGTATTGCAGGGATGATGATCGACGAGGTCAGTATCCGGATCAGAGCTTTGATTTTCTGGGGTTTACGTTTCGGCCTCGGAGGTCAAAGAATCGGTGGGGAAAGAGTTTTATCAATTTCACGCCAGCTGTGAGCAATAAATCTGCCAAGGCAATGCGAAGCAAGATGCGAGGCTGGGGCCTGCACAACAGGAGCGATAAGTCGCTGGATGATTTGGCGCGGATGTTTAATCCGGTGATTCAGGGCTGGATGAATTACTTCGCCAAGTTCTATAAATCTGCGATGTATCCGACCTTGCGACATCTGAATCGCTATCTGATTCGATGGGCATCGAGGAAATACAAGAAGCTGTATCGGCATCGACAGAGGGCAGAACACTGGCTTGCGCGAATAGCGCAATCTCAGCCAGGGATGTTTGCTCATTGGCGGTTCGTGCGGCCAACGACTGGATAATAGGAGCTGTATGAGTCGAGAGGCTCACGTACAGTTCTGCGAGAGCGTGGAGGGGAGGTTCCTCTGCGCTACTCACCGTGTTGTGCTGTGTGCGGGTGCAGTTGATGCGCCGTTGGCTACGGTACGGCAGGTGCTGGATCGTCTTGATCTCACGTTGAACGAGACCAAGACCCGCATTGTTGATGCCAGGCAAGAAAGCTTCAA
>JBAZCE010000222.1:0-2634 GCA_041671105.1 Gallionella sp. | reverse complement strand
TAATTTTAAAACTTTGGCATCTAGGCCGTCACGATCAAATGTAGCAGGATTCCACCACCCGGTTATTCCTCCATCCATTCCGTCTGAAAATGGTACACATGCAAAAGCTAGTGCATCTTCAAAAATTGTGTCGTAGTTAAGAACGAGATAGTCGATAGATTGACTAGGGGAAGGCTTTCCTGGACGCAACGGTCTATGCAAAGCCTCGACAAAACGCTTGTGTGTTTCGATGGAAATCTGTTGATTGATTACATTGGCAATTGCGCGTTTAATTTGTTCAGCAGCAGTGCTTAAGTCGATCTCACTGTAGTGTTCACCTCCCAGAGAAATATGCTTCTCAGTCGCTCCACGACTTTCACGTCGATTTGTGATGGCAAGCAAATCAATTAGTTCGCTCAAAAAGTCCTCAATGTGTGCTGGCGGTGATGAGCCATCAAAGAGGTTACGAATCGCACTTAGGATAGCTTTGGATTTAATATCCAGTATGTCGCTATTAAGAGCCTTAGTAGTTAACTCGGCGGTTAATGGTAATCCAGCGCATTTACTACACCCTGCTCCAATTAGAAAGGCTCGACCACTTTGGGAAATCAGGTCTTCAAATTTCTGGATCGCATCTGAAAAAGGAGCGGAAAATATAGATGTTATGTCATCAGGTGCTGACATTAGTTTGTCTCCAATAGTTTTTGGGAATTCAAGATACGCACTTCGCCGCTCCTCCTAAAGGATAAATAGAAAATGTTTAAATTTATTCTATTGCTCCTCTGCCCCCTTTTATATGACGGTATAGCGTGGATGGGGCAACTTTTAATCTGGTCGCCACTTCCTCTACAGTAATGTTAGGGTCGGCAAGCATGGCTTTAGCAGCCTGAATGTCTTTGTCAGTTAACGCTGGTGGTCGCCCTCCTCTCTTCCCTCTGGCTCTGGCCGCATCCAATCCGGCTTTGGTTCGTTCCTGAATGATCGAGCGTTCAAATTCGGCCAGTGATGCAAAGATATGGAAGATCAGTTTGCCGCCGGACGTGGTGGTATCGATATTTTCAGTAAGAGATTTGAATCCGATCCCCCTCTTCTCCAAATCCTCAACTGTTTCTATAAGTTGTTTGATGGAACGGGCTAATCGATCCAGCTTCCAAACAATAAGCATATCCCCTGCCCTGATATATTCCAAAGAGGCTTTTAATTCCGGACGGTCTCTTTGAGCACCGGAGGCTTTTTCTGTGAATATCTTTTCGCATCCTGCTGCTTGCAAGGCATCGGTTTGTAAATCCGCTTTTTGATCTTGTGTTGAAACGCGAGCGTAACCGACCAACATGATGCCTCCCCTAAAACTCATAAAAAGTATGCATTATTCGGAGAACCATTTCAAGAGAGTGTTTTAAGAATTAAATGACTAAAAAAATGGCTGAAAAATCAGCCCTCCCCTACTTTATTCAAACCAACGATTTCAGTCTCCTAAAAACGAACGTTTTATGGAAGTAATTATTCATGCCAAGACACTCTTTCTTGTCGGATGCCACAAATACTGAAAACTGTGCCTGAATAGAGTAAAAGTACTGTCGAACTTAATGAAACAATTCACCGATTACCGACGTCTTGAATAGCGGCAATCGGCCAGTTTCTGACGGTCGTTGTGCATATTTGTACGACTGCTATAGGTCTCAAATTGCTCCCTGACGCCTCACATCACCGGCAGCAAAAAGCGGTGTGGCTGGAGCGCAGCGAAAGTCGCGCAGCTTTTTGCTGTCCGAGTGCATGTGATTGTTAGCATTTTCTTCGCTAAAATTTACGAAGGAACTTAATATCACGGATAGCCTCTTTGAAAAAGTCCTCAATATTATCTCTTTTCAAAATTGCTTCCTTAATCTCTGCGCCACTTATGGGCACTACTAACGGCCCGGTCTCTCTGGCAGCTTGATTTCGTAACATTCGTCGTGCATCCTCAGTGAAACCATTAACTGAAACAAAGAACGCAAGACGTACACCTTTCGTCATTTCCATTTTATGCGCAAAATGACCCACTTCATTGATAGGTATATTTGATGACCAATTTTTGCATTCTACAGGGAATTCTCCGCCATAATCTTGCCAAAAAGGCGTAGAGATTACATTCTCGCAAATTAGATCTAGTTCGCCGTTTTCCGTATGAAGGTCTTGACGAACCACCTTTGAAAAACTATTAAATAGCTTCACTGCAAAAGATTCAAAGCGCTGCCCTTTGGTATATGAATTAAGACCATCCTCAAAACACCCGTCCCAGAGGTAAAGAAGCTCTTCGTAAATGTCTGGCTCATTGCATACTTCTGTCGGAGTTGTGCGAAACTTTTCGAATTCACTGAGGAATTCAGCCCCCAATTCATCCAGAAGAACTTTATAAACATATTGAGAGAGCCGCGGATTCTTCGTCCTTGCTTGGGAAACACATTTCGCAGCTAGCAGCAATTCTCTCTGAGATATAGCAGTTTCAATAATTGGTGCTATATCAACCAACAGCCCGCACGACATAACAATTGTTTCATGCAGATGCCGTTTTGCGACCAGCAGTGGGATTTTTGTTTGATCTTTTGATATTACACGTGCTGAAAAATACTCGAGGAATGATCGATGAATAAAGCTGATGCTGTTAGGTCCATGTTC
>JBAZCE010000221.1:0-2715 GCA_041671105.1 Gallionella sp. | reverse complement strand
TGCCGGGCATGTACGTCAGCTATTACAAAGGCAGTCAGGCGATCGTGTCCTACCACGGCTCGACTGACCAGTATGCGCGTCGCATGCAGGTGCTGATCGACGGTCGTAGCGTCTACCTGGCGCCCGCCAGCACGGTGGACTGGGCGAACTTACCCGTCACGGTCGATGATATCGAGCGCATCGAGGTGATACGCGGCCCGGCTGCCGCATCGCACGGCGCGAATTCGACTCAGGGCGTGATCAGCATCACGACAAGAGATGCTGGTGTGACGGACGGCAAAAGCGTGACGGTAACGCACGGCAGCAAAGGCATCAACGACGTATCCGCCCGTTTCGGCAAGCACGGCGACACGCTCGATTACCGGATGACCCTGGCCTACAACGCCGATAACGGCTACGACAGTCTCACTGTGCCGCCCAATAATTACCCGGTTACGCAATTCAAGGCGGCGGGGCTGCTGGGCAACAGCAACGACAGCAATCAGGCGCGCTTGTTTAATTATCGCGCCGACTACCATCCCAATGGCGTGGATCGTTACGATATTCAGGCAGGCTTCAATCACGATACTCAGGGGGTCGGCTTCAACGACAAGAATCCGTCTTTGAGCAACCCAAAAAGCACGAATGGCAACACCTTTCATGACCTGATCTCCAATTCGGGTTTTTTGCAGATCGGGTGGATACGATCGTTGGATGACGGGGCTGAATTCAGCCTGCGCTACTATCATATCCGGCAGGATCAGCATGAAATGTTTCCCGTCTATCTGAACGGTGTTTTTTATGCCAATCCGGTTGTGCAGTCGACACAGTCCACCCGCGATGAAATCGAGGTTCAGCATACGCTGCCGCTGTCGTCCGCCAACCGCCTGGTCTATGGCGCGGCTTACCGGACAGACCGAAGCAGCGGTCAGAGTTACATCCCGCCGCTGGCACTGAACACTTCATCCTCAGCCAATACCAGTGAATTCCGTTTGTTCGCGCATGACGAATGGCGGTTTACGCCGAAGCTGCTGCTCAATGTCGGTGCAATGAGCGAGAGAGACGGTATGGGGCATCAGAATGTCTCTCCGCGCGCAGCCGTCAATTTCCATGTCACGCCCCAGCATACGCTGCGCATGGGCGTCTCAGTCGCCTACCGTACGCCTTCACTGGTCGAGAATAATTATCCGGCAGTTCAGGCCGGCACCTTGTTTATTCCCAGTGTGACGGTGACGTCTCCCGGTCTGGCGCCTGAAAGACTGCTGTCGCGCGAGATCGGTTATCTTGGCGAATTCCCGGCCATGGCGACATCGCTCGATCTGCGCCTGTTCAATGATCAGCTGAGCGACGGAATTTATGTCTCATCCACGCGCGCCTCCTTCGTCAACGGATTTTCTGCACAGTACCGGGGATTCGAGGCGACCCTCAAGCATGCGTTCGGCGAGAACAGCGATCTGACCGTTAATTTTGCACATGAACTGGCAAGCAGCAACGGGCCGGCGCTTGGCGCCGCAGGGCAGCGCTCGCTGAGCTCCTCCAACCCGCTGAATAACGACATTCTGAGCGCGAGCACCCCGAAAAACAGCGCCAGCCTGCTTTATTCGCAACGTCTGTTTCACGATTATTCGGCAAGCGTTGCCTATTACCGTCAGGATGCGATGCAGCCGTTCGATCGCGGTGCGATCGATTACCAGCCAATACAGCGCCGCATGGATGTGCGCATCGCCAAGTCGTTTAACGATCCGGGCACCGGGCGCGGCGATGTGGCGCTGGTCGTGCAAAACTTGTTCGATCACGGCTATACCGAATACATCGCCAGCAACGTTTTCAACCGGCGGGTTTATGCCACACTGACGTTGCACTTATGACATGATTGTCAAACTCGCCATCTGGTTGCTGCTGGGATGCTGGTCGGTGACGGTCGCTGCCGAACAATTGCATGTGCTGGTGGTGCAAAGCGATAGCAGCGTGCTGTACCAGACCTTTGCCAGAAACTATACGCAGAATCTGCCGGCCAACATCAAGGTCAGTGTGTTGGAGCGCGCCGAGGATTTCAACACGGAACAGGCCGATTTGATCGTGACCATCGGGGTTCGGGCGGCGGAACTGGTGGCGGACAGAACGGCGCAGCCGCTGCTGGCGGCGATGATTCCCAGCAATTTTCCGGCAAAACGATCCCGTAATTTTTCCGCGATCTATCTGGATCAGCCCTGGGGGCGACAGGTGAGCGTATTGCGTGCGGCATTACCTGAGCGCCACAAGATCGGCGTTTTGCACTCTGTCGGCAAGGATTTGTCGGCATTACGGACGGAATTGAGCTCTCGCGGCGAGACGCTGATCGACAGGACCTTGCGCAGCGATGAGTCTTTGTTCTCGGCGCTGGATGAGGTGCTCTCGGGCAGCGAGGTGTTGCTTGGCGTACCGGATAGCGTTGTCTACACCAGCAATACGATCCGCAATATCCTGCTCACCAGCTATCGGCGAGGGATTCCGCTGATCGGGTTTTCGCCGGCCTATGTCAGAGCCGGCGCGCTGTATGCCGTATTTTCCACTCCCGAGCAGTTGGCAGCACAAGCCGGGGATATCACCCTCTCGTTTGCGCAGACACGCAAACTGCCCGACGCACAATTCCCCGCGCTCTACACCATTGCGGTGAATCAGGACGTGGCAAGAACGCTCGGGTTAACCATCAAGTCAGCCGATGCGCTTCGGTTGCAGATAGAAAAATCATCAGGG
>JBAZCE010000220.1:2344-2730 GCA_041671105.1 Gallionella sp. | reverse complement strand
AAACCAATATCTTGTTTACCCGGAACGAACGGTTAAATCCATCAAGCGCTTGATGGGGCAAGACATACAGGTGGATTTAGCCGGTCATGCTTATGCTCCGCAGGAAATCTCAGCCATCATTCTCAAACGCCTCAAAGCCATAGCAGAACAGTACGTTGATCAACCGGTCACTAAAGCTGTAATCACCGTGCCTGCGTATTTTTCTGACGCACAGCGTCAGGCCACGCGTGAAGCCGGGGAAATTGCAGGACTGGAAGTCGTGCGTATGATTAATGAGCCCACTGCCGCCGCGCTGGCTTATGGCAGCAACCAGGTCGAACAAAAACGCATGCTGGTTTATGACCTGGGCGGAGGAACTTTTGACGTTTCAGTGGTGAATATCGAAT
>JBAZCE010000220.1:0-2334 GCA_041671105.1 Gallionella sp. | reverse complement strand
CCGGCGTTGTCGAAGTGTTATCCAGTCATGGCGACAACCATCTGGGCGGCGATGATTTCGATCAACAGATCATTGAGCATATACTTGATCATTTGCAGGAAACGCAGGGTATTGATGCACGCCCTCACAGCAAGGCATTGGCACGCATCACCCGTGCCGCAGAAAATGCAAAATTAATACTTTCCGATGAGCCTTATGCAAAGATTGAAGAAGAATACCTGCTGGAGCATGAAGGCGCGGCCATTCATTTGTCTTTAGAACTATCTCGAACCGATTACGAAGAAATGATCGAAGACTATATCAATGCCACCATTGATGCCGTGCATATCGCCATGAAAGACGCAAAATTGACTCCCGCCGACATTGATGAAATCGTTTTGGTAGGCGGCTCGACCCGCACACCGTGTATTCGTGAACGGCTCTATAATGAATTCGGTTTTGAGCCGCACAGCGAAGTCGATCCCGATTTATGCGTCGCCATGGGCGCCGCCATTCAGGCCGCCATGATTGGCGGACAAGACGTCAACGCCATATTGGTCGATGTCACGCCTTATACTTACGGCACCAGCGCGATAGGTTATTTGAATGACGACTATTATCCGTTCACCTATATTCCTATTATTCATAAAAATACCGCTCTGCCGAATCGTAAAACCGAAGCCTTTGTAACCCATCATGATGGCCAAGAAGCCGTTAATGTAACAATCTATCAAGGTGAAGATCCTGATGCATTGAATAATATAAAAATTGGCGAGTTTCTTATTGAAGGTTTACAGGATGTCGAAGCAGGCAACGTGATCACAGTTACCTTGGCTCTGGACCTGAATGGCATGCTGCATGTTTCCGCTCAGGAAAAAGCGACCGGATTGGAAAAATCCATTACCATCAAAAACGCCATTGCGCGCTTTGAACACGGCGCATTAGATACCGCCCGGCATCGTATCAATAAACTGTTCGGACAAAATGAAACTATCAGCGTTGTTAAAAATGAGGCCCCGGAAATTGTCGAGGCACGCAAACTGATCGCTAAAGCCGAAGCTCTATTCGACATAACTTCCAATGAAGACAAAGAGGATATGATTAATTTAATCGAAGACATTAACAACTGTATCGAAACCGGACACAATGACCGATTACAAGAGGCCGTAGCAAAATTAGCCGATATTATCTATTATCTGGAATCCTGATGGAACGCTGCCCTTGCTGCAATGCACGATTGACGGGTTCACAGTTCTGCCCTCGTTGCCAAGCTGATCTAGGCAGTGTTCTCGACAGCGAAAAAATGGCAAGACACTGGCTAAGTAAAGCCTTGCAGTTTTGGCAGGCGCATAATCCACAGCTAGCTATTCTGGCTGTTGCTAAATCCATCAGCCTCAAACAAACGTCCTTAGCACTGGTTTTCCGTGATTTTATTATCAGGCAGCAATGTCAAAACGTGCTAGGATTACTGAAAAAAAAAGAATATAAAGAAGCAAAAGAATCGCTCATATGGTTGCGCGATTTAAACCCTCATAATAAATTTTTAAAGAAATTGTACGGCTTTACTAAATATTTGTTGGTAAAAGATATAATAGAACTCTCAACTCAACAAACAATCAGAATCCTCAATGAACACAAATCAGAATAGATTATCCTCACCGTGCATCAGACAATGCTGCCTGAATGATGACAATATCTGCCTGGGTTGTTTTCGTTCTATCAATGAAATCACCCTCTGGACTCAAGTGGATGAGAAAACACGCCATCACTTTTTAATCAATACCGAAAAGCGCAAAAATACACTCCTTAAAATAAGGTGTGTTGCTTAAAGCTTGACTTTTCGAAAAAAAGTAACGTGTTTATGATAATAAATCGAGGAAACTTTAAATGAAACAATTACATAGAAAAGATTTATTTGGCTGGTCAGAATTCGATACGGAACGCAATCTGGATTTTCACAGTGTGCTTTGGGTGCGTGACGGCGGTAATGTTTTAATAGATCCTCTGCCCATGTCAGAACATGACCACGGCCATTTGCAACGCTTGGGCGGAGTCAATTTCATCATAATTACCAATAGTGACCATTGCCGCGATGCTGAACATATTGCAAGCAGCACTGGCGCCGCAATTTATGGCCCATCGGGTGAAGAAGATACGTTTCCTATTTCCTGTGACCGCTGGCTTCATCATAATGAAGAAATCGTACCCGGGTTGATCGCTTATCAACTTGAAGGCTCTAAAACGCCGGGAGAGCTCGTTTTGCTTTTGGAACATACGACCCTGATTACGGGAGATTTAATTCGCTGTCATATCGCAGGTGAATTATGTATATTACCGGAAAAGAAACTCGCCGAT
>JBAZCE010000219.1:922-2740 GCA_041671105.1 Gallionella sp. | reverse complement strand
TCCAGCCGCTGCCCTGAGGGCTCTTGATCTGGTACCAGCCGCCGTCCTTTTTCAGGATGTCGACTTTGGAGGAGGCGGGCAGCGTGGCGATGATTTTCGCATCGGCAAACGGTGCATCCCTCAGACTGTCGGATTTGATGGTCGTGCCGCTTTCGCCCGCGTTAGCCGCAGCACAAAATACCAGTGCGCATATTGTAACTACTTGTTTTAATTTATATTTCATTTGTTTTTCTCGTGAGTGTTTGCTTCTTCGCCCTTGTCAATCCTCAATCCTCAATCCTCAATCCTTTCTTTTCCATTCCAGCAGCGTTTTGGCAAACAGGGTGCGCCAGTTGTTGCGCGCCTCAGCGCCTCCCGCTACCCGTCCCTCATGGACGAAGCTGGATACGTCGTGATCCGCAACTGCGCAGTACTTATGCAGCAGCGGCCCTATCGCTTGTTCCAGCGCTGAAATATCGCGGGCGATAGCGAGTCTCGTCTCTGTATCTTCTTCTTTGCACAGCCAGGAGATGGCCAGCGTGTCTTCAAATAAATCCCAAAGACCTTGCTGATTGCCCTTGATGATTTCCACGCTTTTATTGCGGATGCCTGTTTTTGCGATGCCCTGACGGATTTTTTCGCGCAGGCGATCGTTCAGCATGGCGCCATCCAGGTGTATCAACATCAGCACGCCGAGCATTTCGCCGCTGTGTTCTTCGGCGCTGCGCACGGTGTTTTGTTCGAGTGCTTTGCCGGTGGCGAAGACATACAGCCTTGCGATCGTGAAATAGGCGAGACTCAGCGTGACGGGGCCGGTGAGATTGATGTAGGTATTGGTGAAATTGATGCTGGCATAGGAGATGCCCAGCAGGATGAATTGCGAAGCGCCGAACAGTCCGTCTATCTTGTCGCGTCCGGTGTCGCGGTAAAAGCCCCAGGCCGTTCCCCAGATAATGGCAAGCGTGAGCAGCAGATAGGCGATGCGCGCATCCGGGAAGCGCAGGAAATCGCCGTGCTTGAAGTTGTCGATCGCGGTAGCCAGTATTTCCACGCCCGGATGCATGCGGCTGAGCGGTGTGGGTTTGATGTCGAACAGGCTGGGGGCGGTCGAGCCGATAATTACAATCTTGCCGGTGAATTCATCGGGTGCGCGCAGCTTCTTCTGACTGGAGAAGTCAGTGAACACCTCGCTGAAGCTGGCCGTTTTGTAGCTAAAGGGCGGGCCGCGCCAGTTGAGCAGCACGCTTTGCGCGGGAATTTGAAATTCGCGTAGCGATTCGTTTGTCCCCTCGCCCGTAGGAATTAATGATTGCTTTTCGCGTTCGTTTCCTCGCCCGTTTGCGGGAGAGGATTGTAGAGAGGGCTTCCCCGGGAGAGGGTTGAGGAGAGGGAAACGGGCATGCCCGTTGGGTTGCGCAAACGACAGATTTTTCGCGAGCGTCAGCGGCAGCGACGGAATTTTCCAGCCGTAGTCGTCGCGGTAAACCGGGTACTGGCGGACGATGCCGTCGCTATCCGGGTAGATGTTGTGCAGCCCCATTCTGCCGCTATCGAGCACCGACTTGAAGTAGGGCAGCACCATCGCCACGGTGGCGTTCGTATTGGCATCCTCCCCCGGCGGCGTTATACCCGGAATCATGGCCGGTTTGATCTGGCTCAAGGCGTCGTCGGCAGGGTCGAGGCGCAGCATCGGGAAGTAGGTGTTGTCAGTCGCCTTGATGGCCGCATCGAAATACGCATCGCTGTCCGGGTTGTACACATCAGCGTCGCTGAACAGGATGTCGAACACGACCGCTTGCGGATGCTGCTTTTCGATCTGTTCGACAAATTCGCCCAGTA
>JBAZCE010000219.1:0-912 GCA_041671105.1 Gallionella sp. | reverse complement strand
CCTCGTCGATGTCGACGATGACGATGTTCTTGTCGGGGTTAGGCACCACAAGCCGGTACTTCACCATCATGTCGAATGCGCTCTGCTTCATGTTGGCAGTCAGGTGCAAATAAGCCGTATCGGCCATGATCAGTACGCTGAACAGTCCCGCCAGATAGAGGTAGAAGCCGGTCTTCCACTTGCGCGCCAGAAGGCCTGAGAGCTTGTTCTTCAGGCGTCGGGTTTGATAGGAAAGGGTTGCGAACGGGTTCATCTCTTATCGTCCGGTTAATCGTGCCCGGCTTCCTGTTCGCTCAGGCAGGCGAGCAGTTCGGTTACATTGACGGGCTTATGCAGTACCGGCCAATCAAAATTGGCCGCATCGCGGATAAAACGACTTGATGTGTCGCCGGTTACCAGCACCGCATTGACGGGTTTTGCGCATTTTTGACGGAGCAGATTCAGAAGCTGAATGCCGTTAAATGTACCTCCCAGCATATAATCGACGATGTAGTAATCGGCGCACCCGGTTTCGGCATAACGCAATGCATCTTCGGCACTGTAGACGCATTTTACCTCGCCGCCCATCCCCTCCAGGCAGTCTGTTGTGGCCTGTGCGACCAGCAGGTCATCTTCCACCACGATAAATGTTTTGCCTTGCGCAAAAGAGTCGCCGGGCACGGTCTTCTGTAAAGGCGCCGCAACACGTGGTTGTGAAACGACACTTGATGTATCGTCTAAAGACAAGTGAAACTCGAAGACCGTTCCTCGTCCGTGCTGTGAGCGAAATCTGACCTCAGTCCCCAATAGTGTCAATGTGCGCTTGACGATGGACAGTCCCAGTCCAAGCCCCTTTGTTCTGTCCCGTTGCGGATTTCCTATTTGATAAAACTCGTCGAAGATGTGTTCTGCGTATTTGTCCGGAATGCCGAC
>JBAZCE010000218.1:0-2742 GCA_041671105.1 Gallionella sp. | reverse complement strand
CTTCAACGCACCGCAGTTCAGCGACGAAACGCAGATCGACATCACCAAGGGCCGCCATCCGGTGGTCGAGGCTCAAGTCGAACAATTCACACCGAACGACACCTCACTCAACGACGCGCGCCGCATGCTGCTGATCACCGGCCCAAACATGGGCGGTAAATCCACCTACATGCGCCAGGTCGCGATCATCGCGCTGCTCGCGCATGTCGGCTGCTTCGTGCCCGCTCAGGAAGCGGTGCTGGGCGAGATCGACCAGATATTCACCCGCATCGGCGCATCGGACGACCTCGCCTCAGGCCGCTCCACCTTCATGGTCGAGATGACCGAGGCCGCGAACATCCTGCACAACGCGACGGAAAAAAGTCTGGTGCTGGTCGACGAGATCGGGCGCGGCACCTCCACCTTCGACGGCCTGGCGCTGGCCTACGCAATCGCGCGCCACCTGCTGGATAACAACCGCAGCTACACGCTGTTCGCGACGCACTACTTCGAACTGACCAGACTCGCCGAAGAATTCGCCCAGCTCGCCAACGTGCATCTAGCCGCCGTCGAACACCAGCACAGCATCGTGTTCCTGCACAGCGTCAACGAGGGCGCAGCGAGCCAGAGCTACGGCCTGCAGGTCGCCGCCCTCGCCGGCGTGCCGAACGGCGTAATCCGCAGCGCGAAGAAACAACTGGTGAGACTGGAACAACAGAGCGCCGCGCAAAACCCGCAAGGCGACCTATTCGCCGCCCCGCCGCCGTACGAAGCGCCGGAGCCTGAAGAGCATCCGCTGGTCGCGGCGCTGCGCGAATTGCAGCCGGACGATCTCAGCCCGAGGGATGCGCTGGAGAAGATTTATCAGTTGAAGAAGCTGGTGTAGCATAGGCCGCAAAGGAGACCATCATGGGACAAGCACTGCACGCATTGGGCATAGACAGCATGAGCGTCGAAGACCGCATCGCCCTGGTGAAAGACATCTGGGATTCGGTAGCCATCGAAGCCGGCCTGCTTCCTCCCTCCACATCGGAACAGGCCGAACTGGATCGCCGTCTCGCCGAGGATGACGCATCGCCCAACGACACCGTCGCGTGGGAAACCATCAAAGCCGAAGCCCAAGCCCGCTGGCAGCGCTGATGCGCAAAATTATCTTTCGACCGCAGGCTCGGCTCGAATTTGACGAGGCGGGCGATTGTTATGAACAGGAGCGTCCCGGGCTTGGGATGGAATTCATGGCCGAAATCCAACTCCTGATTCAGCGCATCGCCACCACCCCGGAACAATTTCCCTTGCTGTATCGTGACGTGCGCAAAGCCGTCGCCAGACGCTTCCCCTACTGCATCTATTTTCGCGAGCGAGATCAGAAGATTGTCGTGTTAGCCGTGTTTCACAGTGCGCGCAATCCGGCGGTGTGGAAGCAAAGGACATGATGAACTCCTCCGTGCCAGAAGAGCATCCGCAGGTGTGGGTGCCACACGAGTTGCAGCCGGACGACCTCAGCCCTAGGGACGCGCTGGAGAGCGCTATATCAGTTCAAGAAGCTGGTGTAGCATCGCGGATACAAAACTATTCACTTTGAACCTATTCACCGCTTACTTTCTCGATGACTATAGAAAATTCAAGTTCGGCAGGGAAACTAACAGTCCCTATATCGCTCGATGAAATCGATAAGAATCTCGCCGCAGCCGGTTTGAGTAAGTCATTCGACCTTGCAATCGACCCAGCGATCTTCATGGGCATTAGGAATGTTCCAATGCTTGAGTCAGCCATCATTCAATGGATTTCGACACTTTGGCGCTCGGCTCACAGTGACGCATTTGAAATAGGCCAAGTTGGGGAGGATACCCAACAATTAAAACACTTAGCAGCCTCAGCACCTGGGGCAGTTCTAGCCTTATTCCCCGCAGGTAAAATAAAAGGGGTTAATCGCCGTTCAGCGGCAGCATTTAAAAAGCAATTTTTTGAACAACAAAAGCGATGGCCAGACCTTGCTGTCTCCCATTCCGCGCTTCTTCTCTGTTTGGACTCTTATGAAAATGGCGGGCTTCCGCACCAGCTATATTCAGACCTATCAACAGGAAATGTAACTGACTGGGACGGATTCCGCTTGTTCGTGGATAAGTTGATCAAATCTGTGGTTGAGGAATCAAACGTTCGCGGTGAAATTTTAAATCGAGCCGATTCGATTTCTACAATTCTTTTTGAGCTATTTAAAAATACTCACGATCATGCACGATTGAACATTGACGGATCAGTAATTAATGATTCACTTCGTGGCATCTACTCACACTTTTACTCCCTCAAAGATATTTCCGATCACCTCAACAAAACAAATGCTTCGCCTGAGAATGCTGATGCACTAAACAACTACCTTCGATTCATGCTGAAACCCATGAATGAAAAGCGACATGGGGCAGCTACGAAACGGGATTTGTCTGGATTCCTTGAGCTATCTGTCTTTGACACTGGGCCGGGAATGGCCGCGAAGTGGTTAGGTTGTGAAATAACGAATTGCGATGCCAAAGAACAATACGATGCAATCATCAATTGCCTTAGCAAAGGAAACTCCTCGTCCGAAACGAGAGGGCGCGGCTTCGGTTTATGGCGTGTGCTACGTGAGCTTATTCAAGTTAAGGGGTTCATAAGAATTCGCACTAACAAAGTTCACGTGTTTCGGCAATTTGCGATTTTAGAAGGGCTACATAAGGTACACCATGCTGACGGTCATGAAACCCCACAGGAAAGGTTTACCGATTGGCG
>JBAZCE010000217.1:0-2792 GCA_041671105.1 Gallionella sp. | reverse complement strand
ATCGAACCGCGACGGTCGACAAGCGTGCCGTCGTCTACCACGGTCACGCCACTCGCTGCGACGCGCTCGCCGATCCGGCCTGAAAAAGCCGAGCTTCCCTTGCGGTTGAAATCGCCTTCCAGTCCGTGGCCGATCGCTTCATGCAGCAGGATGCCGGGCCAGCCGTTGCCCAGCACCACGGTCATATTGCCGGCAGGGGCAGGTTCAGCATCCAGATTGACCACGGCTTGATGTACCGCGAGGGCTGCGTATTTGCGCAGCATCGCATCGTCGAAGTGAGCGTAATCGAATCTGCCGCCGCCACCTGCCGATCCCTGTTCGCGTTTTCCGTTGCTCTCGATGATCACCGTTATCGACAGCCGCACCAGCGGACGAATGTCGGCATTCATCAGACCGTCGCTGCGTGCGACCATCACCACTTCGTATTCGCCTGCCAGACCCGCCATGACTTGTACTACGCGAGGATCGAGTGCGCGCGCATAGCCTTCGAGGCGTTCGAGCATGGCGACCTTGTCGGCATCCTTCAGGCTGGCGATCGGATCGTGCGGCAGATAGATGTCGCGTCGTGAGCCGCGATGCAGCATCGGCACGGTCTGTGTGCCGCCTGAACTTGCGATCGCACGCGTCGCATTGGCCGCACTTTGCAGCGCATTCAGGCTGATATCGTCGGAATAGGCGAATGCGGTTTTTTCGCCGCTCACGGCACGTACTCCGACGCCCTGATCGATGTTGAAACTGCCGGACTTGACGATGCCTTCCTCCAAAGACCAGCTTTCGGCGCGGCTGTACTGGAAATACAGGTCTGCATAATCGAGACGATGTGCCAGCATGCTGTTGAACACCTGCTCGATCTGGCGCGTTTCGATCAGATAGGGCGCAAGCAACACTTGCTGCGCGGTGGTGAACAGGGAGTCAGATGAGGTCATATATATTTAATTAATAATGGATAATTGACAATTTATAACTGCCTTGAATTAGTTAAGCGTAGGGTGGGCTATGCCCACCATGTCGGGCCAAGCCCGACCTGCATTAGCAATTATGCAGCGTCCGGTGGGAGAGCGCGGGCAGGCTTGACCTCAGACTCGCCTGATAGTTCCGGTTGATCTCGGCAATCACAACGCCGGAGCCGCGAGGCAGTCTGTCCAGTACGCGCCCCCAGGGATCGACTATCATGCTGTTGCCGTGCGTCTCGCGCCCGTTGACGTGATAGCCGCCCTGCGCGGAAGCGATGACATAGGCCAGGTTTTCGATCGCGCGGGCGCGCACCAGCACTTCCCAGTGCATCTTGCCGGTGGTCTCGGTGAACGCGGCGGGCAGCGTGATGATGTCCACGTCTTTCATCGCGCGGAATAATTCCGGGAAGCGCAGATCGTAGCACACGGCAAGACCGATGCGCCCGAACGGTGTGTCCACCACCACGATCTTGTTGCCGGGCTCTATGGTTTTGGCTTCATCGTAAGTTTCATTGCCCAGCGCTAAACTGAACAGGTGGATCTTATCGTAGCGTGACACCTGTGTGCCCTGATCATCGTATACCAGACAACTGTTGAGTACCTTGTCGGGCGAGCCCGCTGCCAGTGGAATCGATCCGCCGATCAACCAGATTTTGTGCAGGCGCGCAGTTTCGCTCAAAAAAGTCTGGATCGGGCCACAGCCTTCCTGTTCGCGCACGGCAATTTTTTCCTGTTCGTTCATGCCCATGATCGCAAAAAACTCCGGCAATACCACCAGGCGAGCGCCCTGTTCTGCGGCACGGGCGATCAGGCGGCGCGCCTCGCTTAAGTTTCCCGCGACATTCGGGCCCGAAGCCATCTGGATGGCGGCTACCTTGAATGCGTTGATCTGTGAGGCGACGGGCGTGGTGTTTCCGGCTGGCATATGTGTTCCTGTTTTAGGTGTTTCTAATTTTTCGGTGCGGGCAGCACCTTGACGGGTATCTCGCCGACCTTGATTACATTCGGGTCGCTCCAGGTTCCGCTGACATTGTATTCAAAAGACATCAACTTATCGAGCGGATTACCCAATACCTTGCTGACAATCAGTGCACCCAAGCCCACCACGGGGCCCGCCGCAAATGCGCTCAGCATGGAGACGCTGGAGCCTAATGTCGGCAGGATGACGACATGCATGTTTTGCGTCTCGTCGTTCAGATTAACCGAGCCTTTCATCGTGACTTTTGCCGAAGAGCCGTCTATATACAGATCCCGGGTCTGCATCACGCCCTGTTTGATCGTGGCATTGCCGTTGATGTTGTCGAACTCGAACCCCGAACTGAACACATCGGTAAAGTCCAGTGTGATGCGCTTGGGGAGAGCCTGCAGGCTCAGGATGCCGAGCAGCTTGCCGATGCCCGGGTCCATCTTGAGAAATTGGCCGCGGCCGGTATCAAGCTTGAGTGTGCCGTCCAGCGTCGCGTAGTTAAAATCGTCGGGTTGACCGTTCCATGACAGATTAGCAGCAAGTTTTCCGCTGCCGTTTTTGACCGTGTTCGGGTAGCCTGAACGCGCCAGAATTTTTCCAGCATTGGAAATTTCCAGCAACAGATTGATCTGGGTCTGCATACTGGCCTGCGCACTGCGCCAAACGCCATCCCCGGTCAATGTTCCGTCCGGGTTGGTGATGTGCAGACGACGCAGGCGCCAGTCGCGCCCTTCAGGGACACCGATCAACTCAAAACGGCCGATTTGTTTGCCCTTATACAGCAAATCCTCGATGCTGATCTCCATCGCGGGCAGATCGTGCGGGCGGGGGGGGGCTGTGATTGGTTTGAGCGCTGCCGGCAGCGGCTTTGC
>JBAZCE010000216.1:0-2871 GCA_041671105.1 Gallionella sp. | reverse complement strand
CCAAACTTCTTGCACAACCCCATGGTGATGGCCGCTGTCAGCGTAGTCTTGCCGTGATCGACGTGGCCGATTGTGCCGACGTTGACGTGTGGCTTGGTTCGTTCAAATTTGCTCTTTGCCATAATTTTCGCCTCTATCTGATTTAAATCTGTTTAACAGCAGTCGAAAGACGCTAGTCGCTAGCCTGCTTGATCCGCTTCGCGGAATTCGCTTTAACTAATGACTAACGCCTAATGACTAACGACTGTTTTTACTTCTTGTTCATGATCGCTTCAGCGACGTTCTTCGGAGCTTCAGTGTAGTGCTTGAATTCCATCGTATAAGTCGCACGACCTTGTGTCGCGGAACGCAGCGATGTCGAGTAGCCGAACATCTCTGACAACGGAACTTCAGCCTTGACAGACTTACCGCCTCCGACCATGTCATCCATACCCTGAACCATACCGCGGCGAGAGGACAAGTCACCCATCACCGTACCGGTGTAGTCTTCAGGCGTCTCAACTTCGACAGACATCATAGGCTCAAGCAGCACAGGACTTGCCTTGCGCATACCTTCCTTAAACGCCATCGATGCAGCCATCTTGAACGCGTTTTCGTTGGAGTCCACATCGTGGTACGAACCGTCGAACAGCGTTACCTTGACATCCACTACCGGGAAGCCGGCCAACACACCGCTAGGCAGAGATTCGCGCAAGCCCTTCTCAACGGCAGGGATGTATTCACGAGGAACCGTACCACCCTTGATCGCATCGATAAACTCAAAGCCTTTGCCAGCCTCGTTTGGTTCCATCTTGATCCAAACGTGACCGTACTGACCGCGACCACCGGTTTGCTTGGCGTACTTGCCTTCGACTTCAACCGATTTGCGGATCGCCTCACGATAGGCAACCTGAGGCGCACCGACGTTTGCTTCGACGCCGAATTCGCGCTTCATACGATCGACCAGAATCTCGAGGTGCAACTCACCCATACCAGACATAATGGTCTGGCCGGACTCTTCGTCGGTACGAACGCGGAAAGAAGGATCTTCAGCAGCCAGACGACCCAGCGCCAGGCCCATCTTTTCCTGGTCAACCTTGGTTTTTGGCTCAACAGCAACGTGAATAACAGGCTCAGGGAACACCATACGCTCGAGAATGATCGTATTGTTGACATCGCACAGCGATTCACCGGTCGTCACATCCTTCAAACCGATACAGGCAGCAATATCGCCCGCCAGAATTTCATCGACTTCAATACGCTCGTTCGCGTGCATCTGCACGATACGACCGATGCGCTCTTTCTTGCCGCGCACAGAGTTGTATACCGTGTCGCCTTTTTTCAGCACGCCGGAATAAACTCGCACAAATGTCAACTGACCGACAAAAGGATCCGTCATCAGCTTGAAAGCCAGCGCCGAGAAGCTCTCGCCGTCATCCGCTTTGCGCGTTGTCGGTTGACCGTCTTCGTCTTCGCCCTTGACATCAGGAATATCCACAGGCGACGGCATAAACATGATCACCGCATCCAGCATACGCTGAACACCCTTGTTCTTGAACGCAGAACCGCACAGCATCGGCTGAATTTCGCAGGCGATGGTACGAGTGCGCAGACCCAGGATAATCTCATCCTCAGTCAACTCGCCGTTCTCAAGATAGTTATTCATCAACTCTTCAGAAGCTTCGGCAGCCGTCTCAACCATCTTCGCGCGCCACTCAGTCGCGCATTCCAGCAACTCAGCAGGAATTTCACGATAGTCAAACTTCATACCCTGAGAAGCTTCATCCCAGTAAATCGCCCGCATCTTGATCAGATCGACCACGCCCTCGAACTTCTCTTCGGCACCGATAGGGATAACGATCGGCACAGGATTTGCGCGCAGACGGGTAGCCATCTGTTCAACAACCTTGAAGAAGTTCGCGCCCTGACGATCCATCTTGTTGACAAAAGCAAGACGAGGAACATGATACTTGATAGCCTGACGCCAGACAGTCTCGGACTGAGGCTGCACACCACCCACCGCGCAATACACCATGCACGCGCCGTCAAGCACACGCATGGAACGCTCAACTTCAATCGTAAAGTCAACGTGACCCGGAGTATCGATGATATTAAAACGATGCTCTTCGTACTGTTTTTCCATGCCTTTCCAGAAGCATGTTGTCGCAGCAGAAGTAATCGTGATACCACGCTCTTGCTCCTGTTCCATCCAGTCCATGGTAGCAGCGCCATCATGAACTTCACCGATCTTGTGACTTACACCGGTGTAGAACAGAATACGTTCCGTTGTCGTAGTTTTGCCCGCATCGATATGCGCGCTGATACCGATATTGCGGTAACGGTTAATGGGTGTTTTACGAGCCACGATGAATACCTAACTATTTAGTTGTGCTACAAAATTAGAAACGGAAATGCGAGAACGCCTTGTTGGCTTCAGCCATACGGTGAACTTCTTCACGCTTTTTAACTGCACCACCACGACCTTCAGAAGCATCGATCAGCTCACCGGCCAGACGCATACCCATGGATTTCTCACCACGCTTGCGGGCAGCTTCGCGCAACCAGCGCATGGACAATGCCATACGACGGGAAGGACGAACCTCAACAGGAACCTGATAGTTTGCACCACCAACACGACGGCTCTTAACTTCCACCTGTGGCTTGGCATTGGTCAATGCCAGATTGAAAATTTCAATCGCATCTTTACCAGTCTTCTTACCGACCTGTTCGAGCGCGCCATACAAGATGCGTTCAGCAACAGACTTCTTACCAGCCGTCATCAATACGTTTACGAACTTGGACAAATCCTGATTGCCGAACTTTGGATCAGGCAACACTTCACGTTTGGGTACTTCTCTGCGTCTTGGCATATCAACCTCGAATATTAAAAAT
>JBAZCE010000215.1:0-2952 GCA_041671105.1 Gallionella sp. | reverse complement strand
GCTGAACGGCGTAACCAGGGGCACCCATATACCATGTATCGATTTCATGTAGGTATACTCCGGCACTTAAAGCGCCGCGATCCGGCCGATTTCACCGCTGGGCAGCGCGCGGATGATAGCCTCCATCGCCGCATTGATGCTACCCCCGGCTACGGCGAGGCGCACACGGATGCTCTGGGTGCGCGGCACCGGTTCGATACCGAGAATTTCGACGACCTTGCCGCAACGCTTGGCAACGGCTTGCTGCAAACAATTGAGTAACGCAGGAAGAATCGTGACTTGCAAGACCACCTTGGAGGCCGGGACTTGCATGGGGCGGGCAACTGCGGGCTGGGGAGCGGGAACTGACGCAGGCAGGGCGCGGTAAGAACGAAGCAACAGTGGTTGTGGTATTCGTTGGGGAGGACGTGATTGAACAGAACAACTATTGATCGACTCTGAGTTACTCATATATACCTTTACGGTTATGAACAAGAACGCAGCTTAACAGCGCCGCTATAAAAATTTTGTTAAAAAATCAGGGGGGGATATAAAAACCGCATAAGAATCCGTCTGAACAGCCGGCAAAACGCCTTCTCACCTTTGCGAGCTTTTTCCGTATGGAAAAATGCCTGCTTACACCTTTTGCGAGCTTTTTCCGTATGGAAAAATGCCTGCTTACAGCTTTTGCGTGCATTTACCTTACGGATAAATGCCTGCGTACCCCGCCTCGCCCAACTCGAAAAACAGTGATTGCTTATGGTTATAAGCGGCATGCTTAAGCGGCCTGTTATGGTTAAAAACAACAATAATTCTTCCTGAATGCGAGGTTCTGTTAATCGCAGAAACAATGCCGCGATGATGACTGTCGTCCGCCGTCACTTCGAATCGAACATGCATTTCATTTTGTGCAGATGACTGATCGCCGCGCCATTGCCAAGTGTCGTTGGAACACTGATGTTGCAGAACAGGGGTAATCACAACCGATTTTCCGCCGGCAATACAAACCGCGTTGCGGACGGCCATTGCTTCCGATTCTCTCAATAATGTCGTGATCCGTTTCATTTCACCCCATTACTCAGGATGAATGAATGCCATGAAAATGCTCAGGGCATTCTTGATGGGCAATAATTTTGATAAGGCATTGAAGATCAACTGAGCAAAACGAAACAAGATAAAAAAGGCCGCCAGCACAAGCACCAGCGTGATAAACATTTCTTCGAGATAATTCATACGTAAAAACCTTATGCCGCCAGCAGCTTGCAGCAGATGGATAAGACCTGTTTGGCATCGACAGATCTGATATTTTCCATCTTACCGGGAGGCGCTTGCATAAGAACTGCAAATACCTCCCCGCTTTTAACAAATGGCAATATTTCACTGGTATAAACCGGGGACAGCGCTATGTCATCGCTCCAAACGCAGACCGGACGATCGTTTTTATTTCTAATCCAATGTGCCAATGGCATGATTTACCTCCACAAGACAAACATACAAATAATGGTCAGAGCCAATACCGGCTAACGCACCCTATTTAACTGTTCTCATCTTATGGAAAACGGTGTAAATACTTTATAAAACATGGCTCGCAAATCATAAAAAACTCGTAAAGCTTAGGGACGATCCCTACTATGAACAGAACTTTCAACGCATCAGCTTGTGGCAATTTTCCAAAATTCACGATCATTTAAATCAAGACAGTCAGTACGGCTTTACCGTGCACCGTATTTTTCCTCTGCATGGGATAATTTCATCCCGTCCTGCCGCAGATCTCCGCGTGTCATTGCAGATTCTTTACGGTATTCGAAAGCCGGGTTGTGCGCTTGCCACAACAGGATGAGATACGCCAAGCCAAGCGGAGCGACGATGGCAAAAATGGCAAGTAACGGATTCAGGAAGCTGTTCATGTCAGGCGGCGTACCTGAGTTGCCTGTCATGACGCGAGGCAAGGTCAATTTTTCCGACATTAGCGATTCTCAGGATGGCGGAAATAATGCCGTCATAGTGACTGTCGTCCGCCGTCACTTCGAGGCGAACATGCGCATCCCTTTGAGCGGCAGACTGCTCGCAGCGACAGTCCTCCAGCTCGATGGCACACAGACGCAGTGGGATCGGGGTAATCACAACACATTCTCCCCCGGCAACACAAACCGCCTTGCGCACGGCCATTGCTTCCGATTCTCTCAATAAAGTAGTGATGCGTTTCATTCCAGCCTCCTTCTTTGAATGGAATGCATGTTATAAAAAGCGGCGTAAAAACAGGATAAATTATTGGCTTACTGGTGTAAAAAAAGTATCAAGAATCAGCACCACAGCTAAATTTTCCAGCTGATTGAAGAACGCCTGCGTAATATTTTCAGGATAAAAAAAGGGCGCCTGCTGGCGCCCTAAAGAGGTCTGGGGAAGACCGAGGGGTAACTTGCTTTTTTTAGATTAGAACGAGTGGGTCAGAGACAAGGCGGCTGTTCCCTTGCCCAGCTTCTTGCCAAATGCGCTGCCCGCATTGGAGTTTGTGTAGAAGGTGCTGGCATTGGTGCTGGTGTAGGCCAGACCCAATACATAACCGCTGAAATCCTTGGTCACGCCCAGTTTGTAGTCGGTGTAAGTCGGGGTACCCGTCCCGGCAGCACCTGTTGTGATTGCCGCCAATCCATTTGCATTCGCGCCCTTATAGGTTTGTTTGCCTACGTGAGCTGCAACCGTAAAGCCGCTGTCGGCGATCGGATAAGTCGCAGTCAGGTCAAAGTAGTTGGTGCCTTTAGCATCTGGAAGTGTCAGGAATTGGCCCAGACCGTAGGAATACTTGGCACTAAGCCACTTGTAGCCGATCGCGCCGTAAATCTCCTGTGTGTCGGCCTTGCCAAGACTCGTTCCGGGAACACCTGTGCTGCCAGCTGGCGTATATGAACCGGGATAGTTATAACGAATGAAGCCGACATCATAGGTAAAGTCATCGGCAAAGCTATTCTTAAA
>JBAZCE010000214.1:0-2968 GCA_041671105.1 Gallionella sp. | reverse complement strand
AAATTCCAACTCACTTTAAGGCCATCGTGTATCGGCAGCTTATATTCCACCTTCGCCTGAACGATGGAATACTTATTCGAGCAAGGATCAAGGTCGATCTGTCCTCCAAAGAATTCGCGGACAGCCTGGACATACTTCTCAGGCGTTCCCCATTCCTGACTAACAGTATTAAGCGTTCTCCCAGCCGTCATTTTTCTATCCCCGGCCATGGTTTGTCCCGCAGCGTCTTCAACTCCTGCCGAAGTGAAGTCAGCTTCTTCTTTGCAGGTGCGATGACATTGAACCAGCCCTCGATTTCTTTTGCATTGACACTGAAATAGCGCTGCAAAGCGGCATCAGCATCCAGTGACATCTGCACTTTCGTGAACTGATTGGACTTTTTCTGATCCGCATAACTTGCAAGGAACGCACTGCTTGCAGCTTGGTATTCTTTTGTCGGCTTGAGAAGCAGATCCGTAACAAACTTTGCGACTCCCTCATCCGTCAAAAAGAGCAACCAGTCATAAGACTGCGCTAACACTTTCAACTCTTTATTATGATTTTCCGCAGTAAACCAGTTGCCATGGTTGCTGACCACGCCAATTGTGAGAATGAAATCTTCCAGCAAAACCATATCATCAGATTTGATGATCTCATCCATCAGTTTGTAGTAATCGCCAGAAAAAAAGGTGCCGTCTGCTTTCTGAATAATGCCGCCTATTTTCCCATCGGACATTCGTATCCGTTGCAGCGAAGAAACCGTTCTTGCCACATACGCGCCTTGTTTCGCTTTTTCAATGCTTTGAGGGCCTTTCTTCATACCCTCTTCAACGCCTACACGCTTGCACTCGAAAATAGCATAAGGGCGGCGTTGCAATGCAAAGACAGAATAATGTCCCTGACTCTTCCCCAAATCATCCAGATAAGCATTCAGGAAAAATTCGCCACCATCGTATATGGTGCAGGCATTGCGTAAAACCAGGTCACGACTCAAGAGCTGAGTGGATTTCACTTCCTTCGCGGGAATATTGAAAGCACCCAAACCACTTTCTCGAACTATCTTTCTAGAAGATATGGGTAAAGCATCTCTTGAAAACTCAACGGAAGCGATGGATGAGACGGGATGTAGGCTGAATTCGACATTGTGTGTAATGTCACTATTGGCGAATTCCGGCAAGGGGCGTTCGATAGCAGTATCTCGCTCGAATCCCCATGACTTGAGTGCATAAAACGTAATGATTTCAATCAATGTACCAAGTGCGCGCCCGGCAGCTTTTTTCGGCGAGTCGGTATGACTAAATACGTCCTTCGTAAGTGCCTTTTGAAGCTGATCTATTGATTGATAACTCATCAGTCTCACCTATAACGCTAGTCTGCGCACGTCGGACAGCACATGCGCGAGGTAAGTGGTGAAACGCGCACCCGCCGCGCCGTCGATCACGCGATGGTCGTACGAGAGCGACAGCGGCAGCATCAGGCGCGCGACGAATTCGCCGTCCTGGTATACCGGCTTCATGCTGGAACGGGACACGCCGAGGATCGCGACTTCCGGCGCGTTGATGATAGGCGTGAACGCCGTGCCGCCGATGCCGCCGAGACTGGAGATCGTAAAGCAGCCGCCCTGCATGTCGGCTGCGGTCAGCTTCTTGTCGCGCGCCTTCGCGCTGATCTCGCCCAATTCCTTGGCCAGTTGCACGATGCCCTTCTGGTCCACGTCGCGTATCACCGGCACCATCAGGCCGTCCGGCGTATCCACCGCGACACCGATGTGGATGTATTTCTTCACGATCAGGTTCTCGCCGCTCGCATCCAGCGAGGCCGCGAAATCCGGGAAGTGCTTCAGCGTCGCCGCGGTCGCCTTCAGCAGGAAGGCCAGCGGCGTGATCTTGATGCCCGCCTTGGCGTGCTCGTCGTTGAGCTGCTTGCGGAACGCCTCCAGCTCGCCGATATCGGCCTCTTCGAACTGCGTGACATGCGGGATCATCACCCAGTTGCGGTGCAGGTTCGCACCGGAGATCTTCTTGATGCGCGACAGCGGCTTGGTCTCGATTTCGCCGAACTTGGCGAAATCGACATCCGGCCACGGCAGCAGACCCGGCAGACCGGCTCCCGCCGCACCGCGCGGTTGCGCCAGCGACTGCTTGACGAAGTTCTGCACGTCTTCCTTGGTGACGCGGCTCTTCTCGCCGCTGCCCTTGACCTGCGCGATGTCCACGCCGAGTTCGCGCGCAAAGCGGCGGATCGCCGGGCTGGCGTGACCCTTGCCGCCCGTTGCCTGCAAGGTTGCAGTCATCGCGGGAGCGGCAGCCGGTTTGGCCGCCACGGGTGCAGGCGTCGGAGCTGCCACCGGTGCGGTCGCCGCTGCAGGAACGGCAACCGGCGCAGCCGCACCGCTGGTTTCCATCACCAGGATCAGCTTGCCTTCTCCCACCTTGTCGCCGACCTTGATCTTCACTTCCTTCACCGTCCCGGCGAACGGCGACGGCACATCCATCGCCGCCTTGTCGGTTTCCAGCGTGACCAGCGTGTCGTCGGCGGCGACGGTATCACCTGCCTTGACCATCACCTCGATCACCGCCACATCCTTGAAGCCGCCGATGTCCGGCACCAATACTTGTTGTTCTGCCATGTTGTTCTCCCCGGCCTAGACTGTCGTCGGGTTCGGTTTGTCGGGATTGATGCCGTAGAGCTTGATCGCGCGGCTCACCTGAACCGCCTCGATCTTGCCCTCCTCGGCCAGCGCCTTCAGCGCCGCGACGACGATGTAGTGGCGATCGACCTCGAAGAAACCGCGCAACTTCTTGCGCGTATCCGAACGACCGAAACCGTCGGTGCCCAGCACCTTGTAACGCGCATGCACGTACGGGCGGATCTGGTCGGCATAGCTCTTGATGTAATCGGTCGCGGCGACCACCGGGCCTTCGCGCTTGGCGAGGCATTGCTCGACGAAGCTGGTGCGCGGCTTGGCTTCCGGATGCAGCATGTTCCA
>JBAZCE010000213.1:0-3001 GCA_041671105.1 Gallionella sp. | reverse complement strand
GCGAACGAGCATTTCATGCAGTTGCAGACACGCATCACCGGACTGGAGAACGGCATCGCCGACCGCCGCGAGCTGTACAACGAATCGGTGAACATCTACAACGTCGGCATCGAACAATTCCCCGCCGTGCTGATCGCCAATATGTTCCGCTACGAAGCCAAGCCGCTGCTGGAATTCTCGTCCAGCGAAAAAGCGGACGTGGACATGAAACAACTCTTCGGCTAACACATCATGCTGGTCAGGCTGCGCCGCGAATACGCACAACTGGTCACCTCCGGCGCGCAACTGTTGCTGCTGTTCGTCGGCATCAAGCTGGAATCGCGCGAGGGCTGGCTGGGCACGTTGTCCGCGATGGCTCTCGTCAGCTTCTTCGCCTGGCTCTCGGCGCTGCACCGTTTACGCACGATCCGCGACACGCCGACCTCGAAGATCGCCTCCGCCGCGCAGGGCTACGTCGAACTCATCGGGCGCGGCCGTCCGTTCGGCGACACCCCGCTGATCAGCAAGCTGCGTGGGCTACCCTGCCTGTGGCACCGCTACAAAATCGAACGCCGCACCTCGAAAGACAAGTGGGAGACCGAGGAAAACGGGGAAAGCTCGGATTCTTTCGTGCTGCGCGACGACAGCAGCGACTGCGTCATCGATCCGGATCAGGCCGAGATCGTCACCAAGCACCGCGACCAATGGACCGAAGGAGATTATCGCTACACCGAGTGGAAGTTCATCCAGGACGACAGCCTGTACGTCATCGGCGAGTTCCGCACCCGCAGCCTGGGCGCCGAATTCGATGCACGCACCGAACTCAATGCCCTGCTCGCCGAATGGAAGAAAGACATGCCGACCCTGCATGCGCGCTTCGATCTCGATCGCAACGGCGAACTCGACATGAAGGAATGGGCTCTGGCTCGCCAGGCCGCCAAACGCGAAATCGGCAAAAAGCGAAACGTGGCCTTGACGCAACCGGACATCCATCTCATCTGCCGGCCTTACGACGGCAAGCTATTCCTGATCAGCAACCTTACGCCAGAAAAGCTATCGCGCCGCTACCTGTTCTGGAGCTGGATGCATCTGGCCATCTTCTTCGCCGCACTCACCGGCATCGGCTGGTTGCTGCAGTCACCGTTTTTTTAGGCTAAAAGCGATGAAACGTCGCGAGTGGACCGCCCCGGACGCGCGCTGCGAAAATAACCCGGAATACATATTGACAGCGGCGAACAATTCACAACATGGCGAAATACGGTGCTTTGCGCGACATTCGCCGCGCAATCGAGCCTCGACTTACATCAAGACATTGTTTAAAAAGGGATTTGCGCAGAATCAAAAAATGAGCAATGCAACGAAAATCCTTATGGAACACGGCATTGAGGCACTACAACCGGCACTTACCCACAAAGTTATCCACAGGTTTTGTGGGTAACCAAAAATACTCTTTTCCCATGGCGGGTTAGCGTAAATTTGTTAGAGAAGAACCCGAGGAATCTTCGATAAACGGGCATCGAGAGGAACGAAAAAGGGCGGTTCGACACCGCCCTTTTTCTGTACTTATCTAACGAAAGACTCAGTCTTTTCTGCGCAACGACATGCGCTCCATCAGACCGTCTTTCATCAGGAGCTGATGCTTGAGCGCACCGAGCACATGCACCACGACCAGCACGATCAACACGGTCACCAGCACTTCGTGAACCTCGTGCGCCGCCACGCCGTCGAACTTCGCCGGCAGCAGGGCAGCATCGCCCGCAGCGATCGCCTTGCCCACATCGCTGGTCAGTATCTGCATCATGCCGCTCACCGGCAACAGGATCAGCACGGCGTACAGCGCGTGGTGGATGCCCTTCGCCACCTTGTCCATCGGCGTCGTACCGAGCGGAGCAGGAGTGCCGTCCTGGCGACGGAAAAACAAGCGCGCAAACGTCAGCAGCAACACTGCGCCGCCAGCCACTGCATGAATCACATATCCTGCGATATCCGCACCGCCATCCTTGCGTGCGTCATGCACCATATCCCCGAGGAACCAGGCGGCGATCAGCACCGCCAAAGTCAGCCAATGAACGATAACCATGCGTTTGCTGTACTGCGTCATAACCCCACTCCTGTGATTTATTGGAACCGATGAGACGACGTCATTCCGTCGAAGTTCCGTCGTTGAACAAACCGGCGCAATTTACCCTAAACGCGCCGGCCGTGCAGACGTTTTATCGCGACACTCGGCCTTGCCATTCGTTGAGATGCTTCTCCAGCCAGAACAGGCCGACGATGGTCTTGCTGTCGTTGATCTTGCCCAGACGCACCCATTCCAGCGCATCGGCCAGCGACAGCTCGAACACCTCCAGGAATTCGCCATCGTCCAGCGCGCTCCCTTGGTGGGTGATGCCCCGCGCCAGAAAATATTCCATGCGCTCGTCGGCATAGCCTATGCACGGCCAGGCCGTGGCGAGATGGAACCATTCGCTGGCGACATAGCCGGTCTCCTCCAGCAGTTCGCGCTGCGCGGTCAGCAGGACGTCCTCGCCGTGATCGATCTTGCCTGCGGGCAGCTCGATGAACTCGCGTTGCGGCGCATAGCGAAACTGCCGTTCCATCACCAGATTGCCGTTGTCCAGCAGTGCCAGCACCGCGACCGCCCCCGGATGGGTGATGTATTCCCGGCTGGCTATAGCACCATCCGGCAGGCGCACGGCATCCTTGCGCACCTCGATGAAGTCGCCGCTATACATCACCGCCGATTCCAGCTGTATTTCGTTCAGATCCACATCACGCTCCTGTACGACTATCAAGCTTCCGGCTTCTCGAACTTCCATTCGATCGCGCCATCGTCTTCGTAAAACACTCGCGCCTTGCGCTCGTCCATGGTTTGCAAGGTGTTCCTGATCTGGCTACCGGACATGACGCTCAAGCTGTCGAGCCCGTTTGCCATACGCATGGTTTGTCCGACGGTATGTCCGGTCACGCTCTCGATCACGCAGGAAATATCCTTGCCCATCTCCTGCTGCTCCTGCTCCAT
>JBAZCE010000212.1:0-3020 GCA_041671105.1 Gallionella sp. | reverse complement strand
ATCGGCGCCTATTTTTCGGGCCGCCGTTTTGGCCGTCACAAACTGGCGCCAAGTATCAGTCCCGGCAAGACCTGGGAAGGCGTTGCGGGCGCATTGCTTGGTGTAGCGTTGTATGTCGCCGTGGTGTGGTATTTTAGTCCTTATTCCGCGCGGATTTCGCTCTTGCCTGTCCTGGTGTTCACCTCCTGGTGCTGGGTGGCGCTGGCCGTGATCGGCGACTTGTTCGAGTCCGCCATCAAACGCCAGGCGGGTGTCAAAGACAGCGGTGCCTTGCTGCCGGGGCACGGCGGGCTACTGGACCGCATCGACGCGCTGACGCCAACCTTGCCGCTGGCAGCGATGCTGCTGTTGATGGAGCAGCTTGTCTGATATGCAATTTCTGACTGTATTAGGTTCAACCGGCAGTATCGGTACCAGCACACTGGATGTGGTGGCACGTCATCCCGATAAATATCAGATTACGGCGTTGACAGCCAATACTCAGGTCGACCTGCTATTTAAGCAATGTGTGCAATTTACACCGCGCTATGCGGTACTGCTCGATGAAACAGCCGCTGCCAGGCTGCGTACGCTGCTTCGCGATGCCGGGCTAAAGACCGAGGTGCTGTGCGGTGTTGCCGCGCTCGAAGCCGTATCCATACTGCCTGAAGTGGATGCCGTGATGGCCGCTATCGTCGGCGCTGCGGGCCTGCGTCCTACGCTGGCTGCAGCCCGTGCCGGTAAAAAAATTCTGCTGGCGAACAAGGAAACGCTGGTGATGGCGGGCAATGTGTTTATGGACGCGGTGCGTGTCAGCGGATCAGCCCTGTTGCCGATCGACAGCGAGCACAATGCAATTTTTCAGGCCTTGCCGCGCGGTTATAACGGCGATATGAAAGGCGCCGGTGTGCGTCGCATCCTGCTCACCGCATCCGGCGGACCGTTCCGCAATACGCCGCTGTCGGAACTGCAAAATGTCACCCCCGATCAGGCATGTGCGCATCCAAACTGGTCTATGGGGCGCAAGATTTCAGTTGATTCAGCCAGCATGATGAACAAGGGGCTGGAGGTCATCGAGGCGCACTGGCTGTTTGCGGCCGCAGCCGATGATATTCAGGTGGTGATACATCCGCAGAGCGTGATTCATTCGCTGGTCGAATATGTGGATGGTTCGGTGATCGCGCAACTGGGCAATCCGGATATGCGCACGCCGATTGCCTATGGTCTGGCCTGGCCTGAGCGCATCGATTCGGGCGTGGCGTCACTGGATTTGTTCAAGATAGCCACGCTCAATTTCTCGGCCCCTGATTTAACGCGTTTCCCCTGTCTGGCGTTGGCTTTCCTGGCTTTGCGCGCGGCAGGTACCGCGCCTGCGGTATTGAATGCGGCGAATGAAGTTGCCGTGGCTGCATTTTTGGACGGGCGGATTTCCTTTTTATCCATTCCTCGTGTAATCGAGGCTGTGCTGGATGAATTGCCGGTCAACAGCGTCAGTGCGCTGGAGGACGTGATCGCTGCCGATGATGACGCGCGCCGTGCGGCAGAACAGCAAATTAATCTGTTAATCAAATGATTACATTATTAGCTTTTGTCGGCGCAATCGTGATGCTGGTGTTGTTTCACGAGTACGGACACTACTGGATGGCCCGTCGCTTCGGGGTGAAGGTGCTGGTATTCTCGCTGGGTTTTGGCAAGATAGTCTACAGCCGCCGTTTTGCCAATTCGGATACCGAATGGGTGATCTCGGCAATTCCGTTGGGCGGCTATGTAAAGATGCTGGATGAGCGCGAAGGCGAGGTGATGCCTGAAGAATTGGCGCATGCGTTCAACCGCAAGCCGGTATTGCAGCGCATGGCCATCGTCGCGGCAGGGCCCTTGGCGAATTTGCTGCTGGCCGTTGTTTTGTACTGGGTCTTGTTTATGCACGGACTGCCGGGTCTGAAGCCGGTGCTTGGGGAAGTGCCCAAGGGTACGCCGGCCGCGATCGCACAGATGCTGCCGGGGGAGACGATTATCGCTGTCGATGGCGAGGCTATCCCGAGCTGGCAGGAGTTGCACTGGAAGTTGTTGACACTGGCCTTAAAGCGCGGGGACGTTACGGTCGAGGCGCAAAGTTCAAGCGGCACGACGCTGCATCACTCATTGAGTTTAAGCAATCTGGAGGCGAGTGATCTGGAAGGCGATTTTCTCGATAAACTCGGTCTGCATCTTTATCAGCCGGCTGTTTTGCCGGTTATCGGCGTGCTGACCGATGCGGGGGTGGCAAAACAGGCCGGATTGCTGACTGGCGACGTCGTGTTGCGTGCCGATGGCAAAGCGGTGCAAAGCTGGGGAGCGTTGGTGGATGTGGTGCGCAGCCATCCTGCACTGCCGGTGCAACTGGACATCAAGCGGGGACAGGCATTGCTGAGCCTTGCGCTAACGCCGCAGGCGGTGGTCGAATCCGGAAAAACGGTGGGCAAGATCGGTGCCGCACCCAAGGTAGATGCCGCAGTATGGCAGGCGATGATAACCGAGGTGAGTTATGGTCCTGTCGATGCGCTGGATCATTCATTTGCGAAGACCTGGGATATTGCCGTCATCAGTTTGAAAATGATGGGTAAAATGGTATTGGGCGAGGTTTCCATGAAAAACCTGAGCGGCCCGATCACCATTGCCGATTATGCCGGACAGTCGGCTCATATGGGGCTGGTTGCCTATCTGGGCTTTCTTGCGTTGATCAGCATCAGTCTGGGTGTGTTGAATTTGCTGCCGGTTCCCATATTGGATGGCGGACACTTGCTGTATTATGTCGGTGAATTGCTGAAGGGTAGCCCTGTCTCCGAGCAGGCTTGGGAAACCGGTCAGAAGATCGGCATCGCTTTGCTGGGTACTTTGATGGTTTTTGCCATCTATAACGATATCAATCGCCTTATCTCGGGTTAGTAATAAATGAACAAGACAAAACTTGCTGGAATTATTTCGTTGTTATTCATGTCGCCCGTTTGGGCGATTACTCCGTTCACGGTCAAGGATATCCGTGTAGAGGGTATACAGCGCAC
>JBAZCE010000211.1:0-3050 GCA_041671105.1 Gallionella sp. | reverse complement strand
TGAGTTGCGCGGACGGCATGGCCGAGATCGACGTGAAGAACCGCTTCAGCGTCGGCGACAAGCTGGAGATCATCCATCCTTCCGGCAACAGCATCGTCGAACTGAAAGAGATGAAGAGCCTTGAAGGCGAAGCGATCACCGTCGCGCCGGGCAGCGGGCATCGCGTGCGGATACCGCTGCAGGGGGAGTTGGCTGGCGGGATGATGGCGAGGTTTTTGTAAACGTTTGTAAGGCGGCAGAACCCCCGCGTTTATCCTTTGTCCGACGGGCTCGGCAAACCCTATCAGGAGACCAACGATGAACTGGAAAAACACCACCGCCCGCTACGGCTCGCTTACCGTCGGCATCCATTGGCTGATGCTGTTGCTGTTCGTCGCCGTGTACGGCACGATCGAATTGCGCGAATTGTTCGAAAAAGGCAGCGATCCGCGCGAGGCGTTGAAAACCTGGCACTTCATGCTGGGCATGCTGGTGTTCGCGCTGGTCTGGTTGCGCATCGCCGCTCGCCTGTCCGGCCCCACGCCAACGATCCGCCCCGAACCGGTCGCGTGGCAGCAACTGTCGGCCAAACTGATGCATCTCGCGCTCTATGCGCTGATGATCGCCATGCCGATCAGCGGTTGGCTGCTGCTCAGCGCCGCCGGGAAGCCAATCCCCTTCTTCGGGCTGGAACTTCCCCCGCTGATCGATACCGACAAAGACCTCGCGAAACAGATCAAGGAGGTGCATGAGTTCGTCGGCACGGTGGGCTACTACCTCATCGGCCTGCATGCGGTCGCGGCGCTGTATCACCATTTCATCAAGCGCGACGACACGTTGACGCGGATGTTGCCGGAACGGAAATAAATTTAGCCGCACGCGCAGTTGTAAAGAAGTACCCACCGAACCGTTCGCCCTGAGCCTGTCGAAGGGCGAACATCTACGGAGCGCAACACCATGAGCTTCTGGGTCTACATCCTGCGCTGTGCCGACAACTCCTACTACACCGGCCACACCGACAATCTCGAACAGCGCATCGGCGAACATCATAACGGTCTGTGCGGTGGCTATACCGCATCGCGATTGCCCGTCGAACTGGCGTTCAGCCAGGAATGCGCAACTCGTGAAGAAGCACTTGCAGCCGAGCAACAAATCAAAGGCTGGGGCCGCAAGAAGAAAGAAGCGATGATGCGCGGCGATTGAGCGGAAGTATCGCGTTTGGCGAAAGGTGCTCAACGTGATGGTGCGCCCGATCATCCTTCGACAAGCTCAGGACGAACGGGGGACGGGCAGTGAGCCGTCTAGGAAAGAAGCCGTTCGTGGTGAGCTTGTCGAACCATGAACGGCTTCTCTCCAGCTCGTGTTGCGTATAATTCATGCGAATCTCAAACAGATAGGCAACATTATGCTCGACGATTTGGCAAAGACCGTTAAGGCGCAACTATACGAAAGAGTCTCTAGCCCATTGCTTGGAGCTTTCGCCATTTCATGGATTGGTTGGAATTACCGTTTCTTGTTGGTTCTTGTTTCCTCGATGCCCGTGGCAGAAAAGTTCGCGTATATCGATAGCACTATTTTCATTTCCTACCAGAGCATTTTGCTTCACGGTGCGGCATATCCTCTCCTAACCACACTTTCTTTGATATTCATTTATCCGTTTCCGGCAAAATTCGTTTATGAATTCTGGAGAACCCGTCAACGAGAACTCAAAGAAGTGCAGCAGCGCATTGATGATGAGACACCGCTAACTCGTGAAGAGGCACGGGAGCTACGCCACGAAACATTAAACGCTAGGCTTGAATTTGAGCAGGAACTAGAGCGCCGGTCAGCAGAAATCACAAGACTTAAAGAAACCATCAAAGAACTTCAGCCTCAGCCAAAAAGTGAGGTTGACCGATTGCTAAAGAAATCTATCAAATCCGCACCTGAAAGAAATGCCGAAACTAACAGTGTGTTGGATGAAAACCAAATTCAAATGCTGAAGAAAATTGCGGAATCTGGAAGCGGAATACTTAAGCAAGCTCTTATCTCTTTATCAGGGGAAGACAAGGTTCTCGCTGAATACAACCTTGGCGAACTTGAGACGAAGCGTTATGTCACGGTGGCCTATAACAGTGACGTAGGGGGGAATGCTGCGACAGTCACACATGCTGGTCGAGCATATCTCATCAACCAGACTAGAAATAACAATCCACCTTAAACGCGATGATTCTCTCCACCCCCTCCCAATCCTCCCGCTACGCCGCGCTGCATCCTTTGTTCCAGCGTGCGTTCGACTACATCCGCGACACCGACCTGTACGCGCTTGCGCCGGGGCGCTATCCCATCGTCGGCGATGACCTGTTCGCCATCGTTGAGCTGGTGCCTGGCAAGACGAAGGAGATGGCGAGACTGGAAGCGCATCGTCGTTACATCGACATCCAGCTGGTGCTGGAAGGCGACGAGACGATGGGCTGGAAGCCGCTGGCGGACTGTTTCAATCCGGTTAGCGAGCACAGCATGGAGAAGGACATCCGCTTTTTCCACGACGCGCCAGCGTCATGGGTGCCGGTGCCGCCGGATCATTTTTGCATCTTCTTCCCGGAGGATGCGCATGCGCCGCTGGTCGCTGACGGCATGGTGCGCAAGGTGATCTTTAAGGTGGCGGTGAATCCGACGGAGCTCTAAATCCTCGTCATTCCGGTCTACGCCGGAATGACGGAAGTTTAGTGGTCGTCGAACGCCACATCCCCTTCATCTACCGCCGTACCTAACTGCATATTCTTGAAGTCGAACAATCCCCCATCGAGCAGGTGTGAGGGTTTGACATTCTGCATGGCGGTGAAGATGGTCTGGCTGCGCCCCGGATACTGGCGCTCCCAATTGGTCAGCATCTCCTTGATGTTCTGGCGTTGCAGGTTCTCCTGCGAGCCGCACAGGTTGCACGGGATGATGGGGAACTCCATGCCGCGCGCATAGCGGGCGATGTCCTTTTCCGCACAATAGGCCAGCGGGCGTATCACCACATGGTCGCCCTTGTCGGTGACCAGCTTGGGCGGCATCGCCTTCAGTTTGCCGCCGAAGAACATGTT
>JBAZCE010000210.1:0-3066 GCA_041671105.1 Gallionella sp. | reverse complement strand
GTGCCTGCTATCCACCCTGCCCGCCGATGCAGATCAACGATCCGGAAAATTCCAAGCTGGCGATCTGGGTGGGCGGCAAGAATTCCAATGCGCGCGGCAAACCGACCTTCATGAAGATGGTTGCATCCGGTCTGCCCAACAATGCGCCGCGCTGGCCCGAAGTTGCGGACGCGGTTAAGAACATCATCCATGTTTACAAGGAAGATGCTCGTCCGTGGGAGCGTATGGCCGACTGGATCGATCGCATCGGCTGGCCGCGTTTCTTCGAGAAGACCGGTCTGCCGTTCACCAAGTATCTGATCGACGACTGGCGCGGCTCGCGGGCTAACCTGAATGCGTCAACGCATATCCGCTTCTAAGCGCAGGTCGGGCTTCAGCCCGACATTTGGAGTCGTCGGGTTAAAACCTGACCTGCAACAAATTTTAGGATGACCAGAGATGAAGTTTGGAATTGTTGTGAATGAAGGGCCATATCAGCATCAGGCGAGCGATACCGCCTACCTGTTTGCGAAGGCCGCCATCGAGCGGGGTCACGAGGTGTGGCGCGTGTTTTTCTATCACGACGGCGTCAACAATGCGTCGAAACTGACGGAGCCGCCGCAGGATGATCGCCATATCGTGAACCGCTGGAGCCGTCTTGCCGAAGAGCACAAGGTCGACTTGGTTGTCTGTGTCGCTGCAGCACTGCGTCGCGGCATCAGGGAAGAAAATCTGGCTCAGGGTTTCCGTATTTCAGGGCTGGGCCAGCTGGTTGAAGCCGGTACCCAATGTGACCGTCTGGTTACCTTCGGCGATTGAGGAGAGACGAAATGAGTGAAATCAAGAAATTCATGTTCGTCAACCGCAAGGCGCCTTACGGCACGATCTATGCGCTGGAATCGCTGGAAGTGGTGCTGATCACCGCCGCCTTCGATCAGGATGTGTCGCTGGTGTTTATGGATGACGGCGTCTATCAGTTGAAGAAGGGTCAGCAGACCAAAGGCATCGAGACCAAGAACTTCTCGCCGGCCTATCGCGCTCTGGAAGATTACGATGTCGAGAAGCTGTATGTCGATGAAGAGTCGCTGGCTGCACGCGGTCTTTCCGAAGCGGACTTGCTGGTGAGCGTCACGGTGCTCAGTCGTGCAAAGATGGGTGAGCTGATGGATGAACAAGACGTAGTCTTGAGTTTCTGATGAAACTACTAGCCATTCGACTAGGCCGTCCAACTACGCAACCATGCCGCAAGGGCATTCCCGCGAAACAACGGAGCTTTGCTCCTGTTTCTAAATGAAAGTCGCTGGTTATAAGGAGCATTTAAATGTTACATATCGTCAATAAATCACCTCTGACCGGCAATACGCTGCACAGTTGTCTGAACACGGCAACCGGCGGAGACATTCTGCTCATCGAAGATGCGGTCTATGCGGCTACAAGGGGCAATGCGGCGGAGGCTGAGCTGCTTGCCGCGATGGGTAAATTCAGTGTGCATGTGCTGCAGCCTGATCTGGATGCTCGCGGTATGGGCGACAGACTCATCGAAGGAATAACACCGGTTGACTATGCGGGTTTCGTCGATCTGGCGGCCAGCAACAAATCTTGCCAATCCTGGCTGTAATGTGAAATTCGCGTAGCGATTCGTTTGCTCCCTCGCACGCTTGCGGGAGAGGGGTGGGGAGAGGGCGCTTTCTCCGGCAAAAATAAATTGTAGTTGTGCATTAACCCATCAATATTCAAAAGGAGAATCAATATGTCAAGCATCGAAGTCGGCGGTAAAAGCTATGAAACAGACGAAGAAGGTTATTTGCTTAATCTGTCCGAGTGGAACGCGGAAGTCGCGGATTACATCGCCAAGACCGAAAATATTGCGATGACCGACCAGCACTGGGAAGTCGTCAACTTCCTGCGCGAGTATTTCGAGGAATATCAAATTGCACCTGCTGTGCGCGTACTGACCAAGTCCATCGGCAAGAAGCTGGGCGCGGAAAAGGGCAACAGCGAATATCTGTATGGTCTGTTCCCGTACGGTCCCGGCAAGCAGGCGTGCAAGATCGCCGGTCTGCCCAAGCCTACCGGTTGCGTATAAAAATCAGGATGCGGGATTCAGGATACGTGAATCAGGATGCGGGATTCAGGATGCAGGATGCTTTAAGTCCTGAGTCCTGCGCCTGAATCTAAAAAACATCCCCGAACTCAATCCTCGAATCCTGACTCCAGAATCCTGACTATTGAATATGAGCATCCTGTTCGCCATCCTGTTTTATCTAGCGACCCTGTTGTTCGTCGTCGGCCTGTTTTACCGTATCCGCAATTACGCACTGACACCGGCGCCGTTGAAGATACCAACCACGCCCGCGCCGACCACCAAGGGCGGCGTAGTGTTGCGGATGATGCGCGAAGTGGTGTTTTTCGAGAGTCTGTTCAAGGCGAATCTGTGGACATGGGGTCTGGGCTGGTTGTTTCACGTCAGTCTGGTTCTGGTTTTGTTGCGCCACCTGCGTTATTTCACCGATCCTGTCTGGGGATGGGTCGCATTGATACAGCCGTTCGGGATCTATGCGGGGCTAGCTATGCTGGCGGGTTTGTCAGGCTTGTGGGCGCGGCGCCTGTTTGTCGAGCGCATCCGTTATATCTCGACGCCGTCGGATCATCTGATGTTGCTGTTGCTGATCGGCATCGCCGCATCCGGCCTGATGATGAAGTTCGCAGTCCATACCGATGTGATCGCGGTCAAGGCCTACTTTCAGGGGCTGATGCATCTGAGCATAGCGCCTTTGCCTGCCGATCCTGTTCTCTTGGTACATTTGTTTTTCGTTTTTGCACTCCTGGTGATCTTCCCTTTCAGCAAGCTCTTGCACGCACCAGGAGTCTTTTTTTCTCCCACCCGCAACCAGGTCGACAACCCGAGAGAGCATCGTCATATCTCCTCATGGGCTGCGAAATCGGAGAAATAACATGGCAGATATTACAGCACCAGCTTATCGCATCATCCCCATCATTCCCGTGTTGAAGCCGGGTGCGATGGAAGGGAAGGGCCCTTATGTCGCCAACGAAAAGATCAACGAGGCGATCGGCTTTCCGGGGCAG
>JBAZCE010000209.1:0-3109 GCA_041671105.1 Gallionella sp. | reverse complement strand
CGCCGATCGGAATGATCATGCCGATTTCTTCAGCCAGCGGGATGAACTGGGCAGGCGATACCATCCCGCGTTGCGGGTGTTGCCAGCGAATCAAGGCTTCAGCGCCGACAATGCGTCCGCTGTCGTCTACCTGCATCTGGTAATAGAGTACGAGTTGCTCCAGACGAATCGCCGCCCTCAGGTCTTTTTCGAGTTCGGCACGATTTTCCATGTTGGCCTGCATCGACGGATCGAAGAAGCACACCATGTTGCGACCCGATGCCTTGGCGTGATACATCGCAAGATCGGCCTGTTTGAGCACTTCTTCGAGGCTGTTCTGATGCCCGCGAAACAGGCTGACGCCGATGCTGGGCGAACTGAAATGATCGATATGGTTTAGCTGGTAGGGCAGGCTTAGTTCTGCACGGATTTTTTCGGCGATCATCTCCGACTGGTTTGCGGCTTCCTGCTCAACGCTGCTCAACGATTCGAGGGCGACCACAAATTCGTCGCCGCCCAGCCTTGCCACCGTATCACCTTCGCGCACGTTGCGCAGCAGACGATGAGCGACCTCTTTTAACAGCAGATCGCCGATGTCGTGTCCCTGCGTGTCGTTGAGCGTCTTGAAATTGTCCAGATCGATGAACATCAGCGCGCCGTGTTTTCCGCTGCGCGAGCTGAGCGACATGCTTTGCATCAAGCGTTCATTCAACAGGCGGCGATTGGGCAGCTGAGTGAGCGGGTCGTAAAAGGCCAGACGGTGTATTTCATCTTCTGACTGTTTGCGTATCGTGATGTCCTGCACCATGAACAGTACGAGATTTTCATCGCCTATTTTTGCCTGCGAAATATCGGCAAGGTAGGCGCGTGTGCCCGAATTGTTGTTGCGATCGAATCCGAAATCGTTGCAATGAATGCCGCTTTTTTGCACCCTGGTGACGATCTCATCCAGCGATCTGACGTCGAGAAAACTGCCTATCGTCTTGCCCTGCCATGCCTTGCTCAGATCGAACATGCGCAACACGGTATTGTTGGCCAGACGGATTTTGCCTGCCGCATCCAGCACGATGAAGCCGATCGGCATATTGCTGACGATCTGCTCGGTGTAGCTTCGCGCCAGCATCAGCGCCTTGTGTTCGGCGTGAAAATACGTGTCCAGCGCCAGTCCCATATCGAAAAAAACCACCTTCAGTAGTGCGCGATTCGCATCGATACCGCGTTCCGGTTCATCTGCATAGTGTGATTGCACCAGCGGCATGACTTCGCTAAGGTATTTGCAATAGGCGCTCATGTACCACTTTGGGGTAAGGCCAACGCGTTGGTGTACCAGGCCGATATGCAAGCGATTTTCAACATATGCCAGATCGTAATTTCCGGCGGTGAGCTCTGCAAAATACGACGATTGAGCCTGTTTCAGGCGGGATAACTTGGCTTCATCGCCCAGCAGCGGGCGTATCTCCGGGAAACGCAACAGATGCTCGTAAAAAACCTCGGTCAAGCGTTCGCGATGCGTCTGTAGCATCTGGTGCATCGCGATCAGTGCGTCCGCATCCCTCTCGTCAAAAGACAGGAATTGTTGACGCCTTTCGATCTCAGTCTTATCGATGCCGATCTGGTTGAGCAGGGCGGTATGCATATCTATATCTGCCGTACTTTGATGTTCAGCGTCTGAATGCGGTAAGCGATCTGACGCGGTGTCATGTCCAGCAGGCGCGCGGCTTTAGCCTGTACCCAGCCTGCCTGTTCCAGTGCCGCAATCACTTTTTCCCGTTCGTCGAGATCGGGATCTTCCAGGTCGACGTTCTGGATGACGGTGCGCCCGGCCGAGATTTTTTCGTCGATGCCGGTGAGCAGGATGGCATCGCGGTCGATCACATCGCCTTCGGTCATCACGGCGGCGCGTTCCAGGCAATTTTCCAGTTCACGCACGTTGCCGGGCCAGTCGTGATGCATCAGTACGCGCAGTGCGGTATCGGTCAGGCTGAGCGATCGGCCTTGTTTCGTGCTGACTTTTTCTACCAGGAAACGCGCGATATCCGGGATGTCTTCCATGCGTTCCCTGAGCGGCGGCAGATATAACGGCATCACGTTGAGGCGATAGTACAAGTCTTCGCGAAAACGTCCGGCTTCGACTTCTGCTTCCAGGTCGCGATGGGTTGCGGCGACCACGCGCACATCCACCTTGATGGTGCGTGTGCCGCCGACGCGTTCCAGCTCGCCTTCTTGCAACACGCGCAGCAGCTTGGCCTGGAACGGGGCTGAGATTTCGCCGATTTCATCGAGGAACACCGTGCCGCCTTCGGCCTGTTCGAAGCGTCCCTTGCGTTGTGCGACGGCGCCCGTGAACGAGCCTTTTTCGTGACCGAAAAGCTCGGATTCCAGCAGGCTTTCCGGCCGGGCCGCACAGTTGAGCTTGACGTAACTGCCGCGCGCACGCGGGGAATTGTAATGAATGGCGTTGGCGATCAATTCCTTGCCGGTACCTGTCTCTCCCCTGATCAGCACGGTGGTGTTCCACTTGGCAACCAGTCTGACCTGTTCAAAAATCCGGCGCATCAACGGGTTGTGGCCGATGATGTTGTCAAAGCCGTATTGCCCGCGCACGGTGCGGCGGAGCACGTCGCGCTCCTCGGTCAGCACGCTTTTTTCCTGCGCCACGTCGTGCGACAGGCGCACGCTCTGGCCGATCAGGTTGGCGACCATACTCAGAAAACGCTCATACTCATCCAGCAGGATTTCAGCACCGGGTGCGGGTTGCGCGGCCAGTACCCCGACGATTTTTTTGCCGGCTCTGATCGGTACGCCGACGAACGAACCCATCGGGTTGTAGATCCCCAGGCGACTCAAAAAGCGCGGTTCATCGGCGATGCACCGGACCACGATGCTGTGGCCTGTTTTCATGATGGTGCCGACGATGCCTTCTCCGGGCAGATAGCTGACTTCTTCGGTTATTTTGTCGGATACACCGTACACCAGCGAGACCTGCAGCTCGCCGCTTCCCGCGTCCATCAGGCTGACCATGCCGCGCGCCAGACCCACGCCCTCATGAAGCGCGTGCAACATGCCGTTGAGCGTCTCTTTCAGGTTGAGCGATCGGGACAGCACGCGACTGGCCTTATAAAGCGTTTCA
>JBAZCE010000208.1:0-3167 GCA_041671105.1 Gallionella sp. | reverse complement strand
CCGGTTTTATGCTGTGTCGGGTTTTTAATCATTAAGTCCTGGAAGAAAAAAATGCCTATTATTACTTTGCCCGATGGTTCGCAGCGCAGTTTTGAGCAGCCTGTTACAGTTGCCGAAGTGGCGCAACGCATCGGGGCGGGGCTTGCGCGTGCAACTCTGGCCGGCAAGGTTGACGGTGCTCTGGTGGATGCTTCCTGTTTGATTTCGCAGGATGCGGCGCTGTCCATCATTACAGACAAGGATGAGGCCGGGGTCGAGATCATTCGCCATTCGATGGCTCACTTGATGGCGCATGCGGTCAAGGAGCTGTTTCCGGAGGCTCAGGTAACCATCGGGCCTGTAATCGAAAAAGGTTTCTTTTACGATTTTTCCTTTCATCGCCCGTTTACGCCTGAAGATCTGGCTGCGATAGAGAAGCGCATGGCGGAAATAACTAAACGCGATTTGCCGATAACACGGCGAGTGTTGCCGCGCGATGAGGCGGTAGCCTATTTCAAGGGTATCAACGAAAAATATAAAGCCGAGATCATCGAATCCATACCGGTCGATCAGGATGTGTCTCTCTATACCGAGGGAGACTTTACCGATCTGTGTCGCGGCCCTCATGTGCCCTCGACGGGCAAGCTTAAGGTCTTCAAGTTGATGAAGCTGGCCGGTGCCTACTGGCGCGGCGATTCCAAGAACGAAATGCTGCAGCGTATTTACGGTACGGCATGGGCCAAGAAGGAAGAGCTTGAAAGTTATCTGCACCAGCTGGAAGAGGCTGAGAAGCGTGACCATCGCAAGCTGGCCAAACAGCTGGACCTGTTTCACATGCAGGACACCATGCCCGGTATGGTGTTCTGGCATCCCAAGGGCTGGACGCTCTGGCAGGAAGTCGAGCAATACATGCGCCGCAAGTTCCGCGAACACGATTACCAGGAAGTGCGTACGCCGACCATCATGGATAAAACCTTGTGGGAAAAGTCGGGTCATTGGGAAAACTATCGTGACAATATGTTCACGACCTCGTCCGAGAATCGCGATTACGCGGTCAAGCCGATGAACTGCCCTGCCCATGTGCAGATTTACAATCACGGTCTGCACAGCTATCGGGATTTGCCGCTACGGCTGGCCGAGTTCGGCTCCTGTCATCGCAACGAATCTTCGGGTTCATTGCACGGCCTGATGCGGGTGCGCGGTTTTACCCAGGACGATGCGCATATTTTCTGCACGGAAGCGCAAGTACAGACCGAGGTGTCGAGCTTCATCGTGATGTTGAATGAGGTCTATCGCGACTTCGGCTTCAACCAGGTGATCGTCAAGCTCTCGACGCGCCCCGAGAAGCGGGTGGGTGCGGATGAGACCTGGGATAAGGCTGAAGCGGGTCTGGCAGCTGCCCTGCAGCAGAACGGGCTAGATTACGAAATACAGCCGGGCGAGGGCGCGTTCTACGGTCCCAAGGTTGAATTTACGCTCAAGGATAGTCTGGACCGGATGTGGCAGTGCGGCACGATACAGTTGGACTTTAACCTGCCGACCCGTCTGGGTGCCGAATTCGTCGATGAGGATAATGCGCGTAAACCTCCGGTGATGCTGCACCGCGCTATTCTTGGTTCGATGGAGCGCTTCATCGGAATTTTGATCGAGCATCACGCCGGAGCCTTCCCGTTATGGCTCTCGCCGGTGCAACTCGTGCTGATGAATATCTCTCAGGCACAGGAGGAATATGCCAGGGAAGTGGGGCAATTATTGCTGGATGCGGGCATTCGTGTGCAATTGGATTTGCGCAATGAGAAGATTACCTATAAAATCCGCGAACATAGCTTGCAGAAGCTTCCCTATCAGCTGATAGTCGGCGATAAAGAGGTGTCTGGAAGATTGATAGCCGTGCGTACCCGTAGTGGTGAAGACCTTGGACAGATGACGCTGGATAGTTTTATCGGGCGTTTGAAGTCGGAGATCAAATCGGGCAGCACGGTTTAATTTTGAATACGGAGACATTCCAATAGCACAAAATAAATTACAGCGCTTGAATGAGATGATTACAGCACCGCAGGTGCGACTCATTGGAGCAGATAAAGAACCCCTGGGGATCGTGTCCAGCGCGGAAGCGTTGCGTCTGGCCGGTGAAGCCGAGCTTGATCTGGTGGAAATTTCGCCTATGGCGGATCCTCCCGTGTGTCGCATCATGGATTTCGGCAAATTTAAATATGCCGAAAGCAAGAAGCAGCACGAAGCCAAGCTCAAACAGAAGCAGGTTCAGGTCAAGGAAATCAAGTTTCGTCCGGGTACGGATGAGGGCGATTACAATATCAAGTTGCGCAATCTGACCAAGTTCCTGATTGACGGTGACAAGACCAAAATCACGCTGCGTTTTCGCGGTCGTGAAATGGCTCACCAGGAAATCGGTATGCGCCTGATTGAACGGGTCAGAAATGATCTGGAAGAATTTGCCGTCGTCGAGCAGTTCCCGAAGATGGAAGGTCGTCAGATGGTGATGGTGCTGTCACCTAAAGCGGCGCTGAAGAAATAAGAAGCAGACGCTGGTCGTTAGACGTTAGACGCTAGTTGGTTTTGCTGCTACTCGGTTTTTGATTTAACTAACGACTAACGTCTAGTAACTGTTTTTCTTTCTGGTAGCAGGGGCCGATCAGAAAGATGTAGGTCGGGTTTCAACCCGACAGATACAAAAAGATCCCCGAAAAATAAGTGGTGTACGGGTTGACAAGTTTTTCCAGTCGGAAAACACCTCCCACCATAACTTAAGGAGTTTCAATGCCTAAGATGAAAACCAAAAGCGGAGCAAAAAAACGCTTCGTCGTTCGTGCTGGCGGCAGTATCAAGCGCGCATGTGCGTTCAAACGCCACATCCTGACCAAGAAGACCACCAAGTGCAAACGTCAGTTACGTGGTACGGCTGAAGTTCATTCAACCAATACAGCATCGGTTCGCCGCATGCTGCCTTACGCGTAAGGAGTAGACCATGCCAAGAGTAAAACGTGGAGTCGTAGCCCGTGCAACGCACAAGAAACTGTTAGCCAAGGCTAAGGGTTATCGTGGTCGCCGCAAGAACGTATACCGTGTAGCCAAACAGGCTGTGATGAAAGCAGGGCAATATGCCTATCGCGATCGTCGCCAGAAAAAGCGTCAATTTCGTACACTGTGGATTGCACGTATTAATGCAG
>JBAZCE010000207.1:2821-3185 GCA_041671105.1 Gallionella sp. | reverse complement strand
GTAACTATTTACGTTATTTAGCGAATGGTTAAGCGGATTGCCAATCTGGCACAGATATTGCGCTCTTAGCGAAGATCAATTTCAAAAAAAAAGTCATGCAACGAATAAGCCAACGGGGATTCACCTTGGTTGAAATCGCCATCGCGGTAGCAACGATTTGCCTGCTAGCCTCGTTTGTGGTGATCGGCCAAGAAGTCACCGTTAACACCAAAGTGAATCGCCTGGACCGTGATTTGAACAGCATTCGCGCAGCCATTTATGATGCACAGGACAGCTTAAATCCAATGCGCGGTAATTCTCGTAAAGCATCATCGCATTCGCCGCCAGACTCAGTTGGTCTTGGCGATGACAACAATTTGAATGC
>JBAZCE010000207.1:0-2811 GCA_041671105.1 Gallionella sp. | reverse complement strand
CCTATGGAAGAAGACTTTGTCGGCAGCCTCTGGGCAGAATACGATTAATAATTCTACTATCTACGCTCCACTCAAAATGCCAAGCGGCTGGATTGGTGTTTTTAGCGCCTCCGGCCCACCAATTGCAGGAATAAGCGGAAGCTACATTATTTGCACCGAAAACATAGCGGGTGCGGTGGTAAAGCGGCTCGATTTCGTGATGGATGACGGGAACACCAGTTCTGGCACAATGATGACGTCCAATAAGATTGGCGGCACGGCTATTGCGACGGGCGACATCTCCAATAGTGCCACCTATGTGATTTGCCTTGGCGTTTGAACAATCGCGTCCGAAATATTCAAAGTCTGGTTTCATCCTCATGATTGAAGTTGATAAGGAATTATTGCGCATTACAATCTGTCGGAGACCTGCTGATCACAAGCTCCAGTACTCATGATCAAAAATATGCGCGTGCCCAGTCTGAAGCGAAATGCTCAATCATTTTCTACCTGATCAATTGCTAACGGTGCCGCCAGTCACGTATGACCGGCATATGCATATCACGATACATCTTAATCAGTATCAAAAAGCCGATATCAGCACTGAAGGCAAATTCGCCGTTTAAGTCATTTTCACTAATCAACCATGCGTTGCTCATGATAGCCCATTTAATTGATAGGCATAGATACACGCTAGACAGTTTGGCATATTGTTTTTGTTAACATTCAAGTATATAAGCTGCTTGTGTGGCAGTACGCTCGCTCGCGCTGAACCTTTTTCGTCGGAGACACACCGAAGGGAAATGCGCTGATTGCCAAGCTATTGTTCGACGGACGTTTTCCTGCAGGAAATTGTTGTGCGAGGGAACCATGAAAAGGATATTGCTGGTCGACGACGAGCCTAGCGTACTCAACGCGCTTCGGCGTGAACTGAATGATCGCTACGAGATCGAGACATTCGATGACCCTGTCGCGGCGCTTGAACGTTGCAGAAAAGCACAGTTCGATCTGGTGGTTGCCGATTACAAGATGCCGGGTACAAATGGCATCGAGTTCCTCAGGGAATTCGGTCAGATGCAGCCTAATGCGTCGCGAATAGTGTTAAGTGGAAACTCCGATATTGACACGCTGATCCGTATGATCAACGAAACACATATCTATCGTTTTCTCTCAAAGCCATGGAAAACAGATGAGTTGTTATCCAGCATCCGGCAAGCGCTGGAATACCGCGATGCAATTCTGGATAATCATCATCAGGCGGATGCACGCCGCCAAAGCAATACTGATGTACAAATGATTCCTAGCGATTCTCCCTTCCGAATTGTTCTTGTAGACAGTGATGATCATTTACTTAAATTAATGTCTCGTGAACTAGCTGATGTAAATGGGCATGAGAGCTTATATCGCACGATTCAACAGGAAATAAAACAAGAGACTCCTCTTAGCAAATTTAAATTCATCATAAACATCTTCCATGGTGCACAAGCTGCCCTTGCTCATGCGAAGAGCAACTCTTTCGATCTCATCATCTCAGCACAAATCCTGCCTGACATGGAAGGCATTAAATTGCTTGGCAAGGTGCAGCACATCCTCCCGGATACGGCTCTGATCTTGCTCAGCGACAACACCGACAAGTCGGTACTGATGCAAGCCATTGATGAGGCTGATGTACGAAATTTGGTACTTTTGCATTGGGCGAATTCAGAACTTCGCTCCGACGCACGCCGCCAAGCCTGGAATCTCCACCAGCTTAGAACTGCTGCTATCCAAGCCTTGGCTTCTCGATAGTTTTTGCTGGGTAATGCCCGCTGACGGTATTGCGCTAAACGTTCTAGAATGACGCGTCATGGATCATTAAGATGCGCGGGGCAGTTATATTCAGATACGTTGCATATTGAAATAGTACTGTAGTCAGTTTAGCTGGCTCGTTTGAAAGTTGACAACGAAAGCGTAGAAAGCCTCCGGGATGAACAAAGCTCAATGAATAAATCAAATCCAACAGGCTCATATAAAGCGCTGCTTCAGGACATTATTGAAGGCGTTCCAATACGCATTTTCTGGAAAGATCGCGACTCACGTTATCTAGGTTGCAACACGTTATTTGCGAAAGATGCCGGGTTGGATCATCCTCGCGAACTGGCCGGCAAAACTGACTTCGATTTGGGCTGGAAGGATCAGGCTGAACTTTATCGTGCCGATGACAAGCTTGTGATGGAGTCTGAATATCCAAGGCTGAGTTACGAAGAACCTTCGACCACTCCAGATGGTAAAGTAATCTGGCTACGCACTTCCAAAGTTCCCTTGAGAGATGCGTCTCGTAGAATAATCGGTATTCTGGGCATCTACGAAAATATCACCGAGTACAAGCTCGCAGAATTTGAACAACAAAGACTCACCCGTGCCCTCAAGCTCCTTAGCAAATGCAACACGGTGTTAGTTCACGCCGAAAATGAAGAAGAACTGCTAACGAAGATATGTCATCTAACAGTAGAAATCGGCGGCTACTTGATGGCATGGGTAGGTTTCGCAGAAGATGATGCTACCAAATCCGTTCAACCGGTCGCGCAATCCGGTTACGAAGAAGGATATCTGGACAACGTAAATGTTACGTGGGCAAATACGGAGTTAGGACAGGGGCCAACAGGTACTTCGATTAGAACTGGAGAAACGATAATCAATCAGGAATATCAGTCTAATCCGATAAGTGAGCCATGGCGGAAGGCAGCAGTCAAACGAGGTTACCAGTCTAGTATTGCACTTCCACTTGTTGTCAATAAGCGCGCGTTAGGTGCGTTTACCATTTACTCATCAGAACCCCATGCGTTCATCCCG
>JBAZCE010000206.1:0-3290 GCA_041671105.1 Gallionella sp. | reverse complement strand
TCGTGTATTTGGGTCGTTTTTGTTTAGTTTGATTACTCATGTTCACCTCTGATGACATTATAAATCTGTCTTTAGAAGTGTCCTGTTTAATTAAACCATTTCAATTTAGACATATATCATACCTCGGACAATGGCAGAAAAAGCGTTCTCGGATTCGTGAGGGAAGGATAAAATCCATTGGCTTCATAGAAACGCACCGCTTGATCAGAAAGTGCGTGAACCAAAAGTGCCTTGACGCCAACAACCTCGGATACCTGAATCGTACGCAAAATCGCATCGCGTAAGAGTGCCTTGCCAAGGCTACGACGCTGCCAAGCAAGATCAACCGCCAAGCGGCCTAATACCATGACAGGAATAGGGTCTGGCATATTGCGTCGAATGCGTCCTGGCGCAAGTTCACTGGAAACGGAACCCGTTGACAGACAGTAATAAGCAACAACAAGATGATCGTCACAAACGACATAAGTGCGCGAAGCACCGCGACCCTCGTTGCGTAAAGCCCGATGCTTCAACCAATAATCAAGCGTTGATTCACCTGACTCGAAAGCGGTCACATTGTGTGCGGCGGTCAATGGTGCGGGCACACTCCATTTTTTTGCATCGGACAATTACAGCTCCCACGGGGCGGGGGTTGCCATTAATTTTCTCAGATTTGGATTCTTGCTCGGCGGTTTATCCAGCAGAGCTTGAAATTTCTCAAACGCCTCCGCATCCAGAGTAAAGAAGCACTGATCCAGCAGCACATCTTCAGCTTCACGGCATGCCGTTTCCAACATAAAGTCTGACCGTGATTTACCTAACAGCTCGGCAGCTTGGTCAATCAAGTCACGTTGCGTGCGTTTAACACGGATATTGATATTGATGTCACGAGTTTGTCCGCGACTTTCGCTTGTTCCAGTTGGCTGCATCGACTTGTCTCCATAATTAAAATTTTATCTTTCCATAATGCCAATATGTGCGCACAATGTCAATACGGTTTAACTTGGCAATGTCTAAAAAACGAAGGGTTATGACCCATACCGAAAACCCTTCTGATTTTCGCTTTCTGTAACCTAGTAGTTCGTTTCATTATAACATTTACAATCTACACCAAGCCAAGATTGAATTTTTTCCATTTAAAGACGACTGGCTGATCGTTAAATTCGGCAATACCTTTAAGGATTCGTTCCTTGAGCTCCTGCTTGGAAGTCACCCTGATATGGCGCAGGAACGAGCGGGCCATCTTGGAGAAGGCCATTTCAATCAGGTTGAGCCAGGAGCCATGCTTAGGCGTATGGACATACTCAAAACGGCCCGGCCGTGTTGCCAGATAGGCCATGGTTTCCTTGGAAATATGCGCACTGTGGTTATCGAGTACAATCCGAATAGTCGCAGCGGCGGGATAGTGTCCGTCGAGACGCTTGAGCAACTGGATAAACTCACAGCTACGATGGCGCTCTTCCACTTCAGCGAAGATATGCCCATCGTGCAAATCGAGCGCGGCGAGAATGCTTAATGTTCCATGTCGTACGTATTCATAGTCCCGTCCGGTTTCTGCATAGCGCCCGGCCACCGGCGGCAAATCGGGTGCCACGGTCGCAATGGCCTGGATACCGGGCTTTTCGTCCACGCTCACGGTTATAACCGGACACGCTGATTCAGATGCATCCGCAGCCGCCGTTGCTTGCGTCGCATTTTGCAAAGATACTTCCTGGTAAACCATCAAGACCTCCCGCATCTTTGAATCAAACTCAGGATCGCGCCGTTCCAGGTAATAGCGGATGCGATGAGGCTTGATCTGGTGCTCATCAAGAATGCGCCAAACCGTGGTCTTGTTTGCCTTAGCCAGACGCGGAAATCCAGCTGTCTCACACTGCTCACCTATAAACTTCGCCAACTGTGACAAGGTCCACAATTCCGCCGCCAGCCCATGATCCTTGGGCTTGGTACACGCTAAGCCGACCACCCAGCTCTTCGCGTCGTCGCCAATCTCGGGCGCCTTCGGACGATGATAGGTGTCGCTTAGCCCTGCGGCTATACCAGCTGCCAGCGCCTTGTCAATGCACTTGTAAATCGTGGGCCGACTTACGCCAAGTACATCCCGGATCCGCAAAATCGGCATGCCTTCTGCGTAACGGAGCAAAATTCCGGCTCGCTCAACTTCACGTTTTGAGGCTGTCCGCGATCCCGCCAGACTTGCCAGTTCCCGCAGTTGCTCTTCCGTCAGCACCAAGGGTGCGCGTTCTGTTTTTCGTGCCATGATACTGCCTCTCCGCTGAAAAGCAGTATCATGACATGCCAGATTATTTTGTAAATGTTTTTGTGAAACTATGTACTAGCAAAACCGGGGGTTCTGGCAGGTCTGTTTTGCCATACCGTAAACACTTGTTTTCCGTACATTCGCCTAACTTATTGTAAATAAATGTATAAGGCGATATTAAACTGCCTATACTTACAGACGAGTGCGCGCAGTACCCTTAATAAGGGCTTGATTTAACAATTGTAACCCAAAACCTGGCCATTACCGACTACCAAGGGATTAACCTAATTGTCGTAGACATTGCTGTTAAACACTTAAAATTTCTTTGGGGTAAGTAATGATAAAAAATATTCAAGTGAAAATTATAGGTAGCAGCAAATCGAACAGAAGCTCAAAAAAAGTTATTGAGTCAGTGCAGCGAGGTGAAGCGATTCCGCGTGGTGACATTGGCGCATATCTCGTGGGTGTTTTTGCTTGCCGACCATTAACATTTGATAAAAAGAATTACGACTTGGAAAAAAAGCAATGGAGTCACTGTATTTACAAAGAGCAATGGACAGTGGCATTGTATGGAAAGGATGAATTTACAGAAGAACAAAAGTCGTTAATTCTCGCTGGCACAGCACTGCTCAAAAATCATACTGATGGGTGGTGGAATAAAGCAATCTCACAACCCCATGTACGTAAACTACTTGAAAGCTGGAACAGTTCAAGCCAAGTAACTAGCGCAGCATATGATTCGCAGATTGATATCCAATCCGATGAAGAAGTAGCCAATCTCCAGAATACCTTAGCAGGTACTAATAAACCCAAACCCTCGGATGCTGCTGAGTATTTTAATCAAGTTATCCAAATTATTGACAATCAGCCTAAATTGAATCTTTACGAAGTTGGCAGAGCATGGCTAATTGAATGGGCGGCTAACGAACTGCACAATTATAATAGAGATCAGGTGGAAGTCATGGTAGATATTCATCTTGATCCTCAAAATTATACTATGGATTGTATCAACGATTATGAGCAAATTAAGGCGGCAATTATACGAGGCGAG
>JBAZCE010000205.1:0-3292 GCA_041671105.1 Gallionella sp. | reverse complement strand
CGCCGTTTTCGCGCCGCATCCTCGCCGATCAGCCCGGCATTGAGGTCCGCGTCGATCGCCATTTGCTTGCCCGGCATCGCATCCAGCGTAAAACGTGCCCCCACCTCGGCGATACGTCCGGCACCCTTGGTAATAACCATAAAGTTGATGACCACCAATATGGAAAACACCACGATACCCACCGCATAATTGCCTCCCACCAGAAAATGCCCGAATGACTCGATCACCTTACCGGCGGCATCAGGGCCTGTATGCCCCTGCAGCAGCACCACACGGGTTGAGGCCACATTGAGCGACAGACGCAACAAGGTGGTTATCAGCAAAATAGTCGGAAAAGACAGGAAGTCCAGCGCCTTGGTGGTGTTCATGCTGATGAGCAACACCATCACGGCAACTGCGATATTAAAAGTGAACAGCACATCCAGCAATATCGGCGGCAGAGGCAACACCATCATCGCCAGGATCAAGATGATCAATACGGGGCCGGCCAGACTGCGCAACTTCACGCTGGATTTGAGGGTTGCCAGTATCGATTCCAGCGTCATGCTGCAACTCCATTGGCAGGGTCAAGTTCAGACGGCACAGGCAAATCTGCAGGCTCATCGGGACGCGCACCGCCCACAGTCTGATAGCGCTTCAATTGATAAACATAGGCCAGCACTTCAGCCACTGCAGTATACAAGGCTTCGGGTATGGAATCCCCGATCTCGGTATGCTTGTGCAATGCACGTGCCAGCGGAGGCGCCTCAAGAATCGGCACATGATTTTCTATCGCAATTTCCCGTATGCGCTGAGCGATCAGATGGGAGCCCTTGGCCACCACGGTCGGCGCGCCCATCATCTTGTCGCTGTACTTTAACGCAACGGAGTAATGAGTAGGATTGGTCACCACCACGTCGGCGGTTGGAATGGCGGCCATCATGCGACGACGGGCGGCTTCTCGCTGCATCGCGCGAATGCGCCCCTTGACCATCGGATCGCCCTCAGTTTCCTTGTTTTCCTGGCGCACTTCCTCCTTGGTCATCATCAGTTTCTTGTTGTGATCCCAAAGCTGGAACGGCACATCTACCGCCACGATAATCAACATCGCAGCGACTATCGCGATAAAGCTGCCGCCAACCAGAGAACCCAGCTGCGAGATTGCCGTTGTCGTCGACAGCGAGGCCAGTTGCAGCACATCATTGCGATGAGACCAGATAACCCAGGTTGCGACCCCGCCCACAATCGTCGCCTTACCGAGCGCTTTACCCAACTCGACCAGCGAATGCGTTGAAAACATACGACCGATACCGGATACCGGGTTCATGCGTGAAAATTGCGGCACCAGGGACTCAGTGGAAAACAGGAAACCATTCAAAAAAAGCGGGGAAATAAAAGCAGCCAGCATCAGCAGCAGCAGCACAGGCGCAAAGGTGATCAGCATCTCCATGGAAAGATCATAAAGACGCGGAATCATCAACTCAGGCTTGAAAACCATGTCCTGATTAAAAGTCAGGCCGTCATGCAACAGCTTCACCATATGAGCATTGAGCGACGCCCCCATAAACCACAACGTAACGCCACCCGCCATCAACATGGAAAACGTCGACAGCTCGGGAGAGCGGGCGACCTGACCTTTTTCTCTTGCCTGGTCAAGTTTTCGCCCTGAGGGTTGTTCTGTTTTTTCTAGATCGCTATCTTCTGCCATAGGGAGCTCCGCCAATTAAGCACATAATAAGCCTGATGGCAAAATTCAATCAGGCGAATAACGAGGGAATTAGCTTGCTTTTCAATATGTTCAGGACAGGATGTAATGTAAAGACGCAACTGTTACTGCACACGGAGCACGAAAATCCAAAAAAACAAAACAATCGTTCTGTTAAATAAAATAGTTCTCGCTGATCCGCCTGCCTCAGACAGGGCAGACAGAGATATAGCACGGCAGGCGAATAGATTCAGATAAGGAAGATGTCCGGCGGGGAAGCGGGGTTAGCAGGTATGACACCCAATGGGCAAGCGGGGTTGGCTGGGATATCTCCCTGCGGGAGAATCGGGGTTGGCAGGGATATCTCCCCGCGGGAGAATTGGGGTTGGCAGGGATATCTCCCCGCGGGAGAATGGGGTTGGCAGGGATATCTCCCCGCGGGAGAATGGGGTTGGCAGGGATATCTCCCCGCGGGAGAATGGGGTTGGCAGGGATATCTCCCCGCGGGAGATAACTCGCATAACTCGCATAACTCGCATAACTCGCATCAACTCGCAACAGGTTCTCGCAGGGATGACGCCCAGTGGGCGTCAACTCGCATAACTCGCATCAACGCACAGCTACCCGGCGCTACCAGGCTTTCCGCAGCTGGAACACACATAATAGGCCGTGACTTCCCTGCCGTGCTGGGCGAATTCCAGCTTATAAGCCATGCTTTTTGCCAGCGAAATGCCGCGTCCGTGTTGCGCATGCTCGCCCAGCGAGCCGGCCTGAAATTTTGCATAGTCAAATCCGTCACCGCTATCGACGATACGGATTTTCACCCCGGACACACCCTCAATAACTACCTTCTCGATTTCAAGGTCGATATTACCGGTATGCAGCTTGTTAAGTCGCTCTTCGCGTAATTCAAGATACTTCTCGAAGCCATCGGCCCCCTGCTTGATACCGGAATCAAGCTGCAAGATACCGTGATCGAGCGCATTATTGAACAATTCGGACAACAGTAAAAACAATGATGAATGACGGTCGCATTTAGTGTGAATTTTGCCAACCAGCTGCGTCAGCAGCGGAACAATATCAACATGCTTCAATTCGGCAGCCCCCAGACTGATGGCGATTCGCCAATCGCTGTCCAGCGCGTCCGTATTCGATAAAACCGGATCGGCTCCAGTCAAAAGTTCATGACGCAACGGCGAAACATTTATCATCGCAAGTGACACATCATCATGAGCGGGCTGACCGCACAAATGCGCCTCAAATGAGCCGATCAGCGCATCAAAACGCTGCTCCGGAGGTGCACATTGCAGTATCAGGTCGATGCGTTCGTCACCAAACGAGGCGCCGGCAGGGGATTCCGCCTCCGGCAACCCGTCCGAAAACAGGAACAATTGGCAATCGTGTTCAAAATTAAATACTTCAGTTTCGGCAGAAAAATTTTCCCTGCCGAATATCCCAAGAGGCAAGTGGCGGGATTGCCATGTTTGCAAAATGACCCCGTTCGAATTGACCAGTATCGGCGCAGGATTCCCGCCATTCCAGACCTCGATGAGCTTATTTCTGAAGTCGATCGAAATCAGCGTCGTCGACACAAAACGATCCACGGGC
>JBAZCE010000204.1:0-3346 GCA_041671105.1 Gallionella sp. | reverse complement strand
TGAGGCCGGCGGTCGATCTGTCGCATTCGTCGGCCGACCGATGGGGATCTGCGAGGATCGGCGCGAGCTGTCCGGCAAGCTCCTTACCGAGTTCGACGCCCCATTGGTCGAAGGAATTGATGTTCCAGACCACGCCCTGCACGAATACCTTGTGCTCATAAAGCGCAACCAACATGCCCAGCGTATACGGATCCAGACGATCGAAAAGCAGGGTGTTGGTGGGCTTGTTACCCGGAAACACCTTGTGCGGCAGCAGCGCTTCCAGCTTTTCTCCATGCATTCCCTGTGCCAGCAGTTCTGCGCGTGCTTCCCCGGCAGTCTTGCCCTTCATCAGTGCTTCCGTTTGCGCGAAACAGTTGGCAAGCAGAATGGCGTGATGTGCACCAACCGGATTATGGCTGTGCATCGGCGCCAGAAAGTCGGCAGGCACCATGCGCGTGCCCTGATGTATCAGTTGGTAGAAGGCATGCTGACCGTTGGTGCCCGCTTCCCCCCATACCACCATGCCGGTATCGTAATCGACAGGGTTTCCGTCGCGGTCCACGCCCTTGCCGTTGCTCTCCATATCCAGTTGTTGCAAATAAGCGGGGAAACGATGCAGATACTGGTCATAGGGCAACACCGCATTGGAGCTGGCTGCAAAAAAATTGCCGTACCAGATACCCAGCATGCCCATCAGTACCGGGATGTTCTTATCCAGCGGCGCCGTGCGGAAGTGTTCGTCCATCGCATATGCGCCGGTCAATAATTCCTCGAACCGGTCCATGCCGACACTCAGTGCGATGGGCAGGCCGATAGCCGACCACAGCGAATAACGCCCACCCACCCAGTCCCAGAATTCGAAAACATATTCCGGATTGATGCCGAAGGCGGCTGTGGCTTTAAGATTGGTCGATACTGCGGCGAAGTGCCTTGCAACCGCAGCTTCGTCTCCCAATTGTTCAATCAGCCAGTCGCGCGCCGAGCGCGCATTGGTCAGCGTTTCCTGGGTGGTGAAGGTCTTCGAACTGACGATAAACAGCGTGGTTTGCGCATCCAGTTTCTTCAGTGTCTCTGTGATTTGCGACGCATCCACATTGGATACGAAATGAGCGCGCAGATTGGCGCCGGAGTAGGCCTTGAGCGCTTCACATACCATCAGTGGTCCGAGATCCGACCCGCCGATGCCGATATTGACGACATCGGTGAAAGCTCGCCCGGTATGTCCGACATGATCGCCATTGCGCACGGCATCTGCAAATTCACGCATCAAAGCCAATACGCGCTGTATATCCGGCATGACATCCTTGCCGTTAAACAGGACCGGACGATCCGAACGGTTGCGCAGCGCCGTGTGCAGCACCGCGCGGTATTCTGTCGTGTTGATATGGTCGCCGCCAAACTGTCGCTCGATAAAACCGGGAAGATCGGCCTGCTCGGCCAGATTGATCAGCAGTTGCCGGGTTTCGGTGGTGATGCGGTTCTTGGAATAATCAAACAACAAGGGGCCTGACTTCACCGAGAACTTGTCAAAACGTGCCGGATCTTCCTGAAACATCTGGCGCATGTGGATATGCTTAATGCTGGCGTAATGCGCGTTCAGCGCCTGCCATGCAGTGGATTGAGTAAGTTTTGACATACGGGTTATCTCAAATCAGATTGAACTAAAATCCTCTGTTGCGAGGGTGCATCAGGCCTGCTGTACCAAAATGACACCCGCCAACGGCGGCAGCGAGATTTCGGCGGAAAAAGGCAGGCCCATCCACGGAATATCCTCCGCCTGGATTACACCCGCATTACCGAGGTTGCTTCCCGAGTAGTAGGTAGAGTCACTGTTCAGCACTTCGCGGTATTGTGCGTGGTGCGGCAGGCCGATCCGATAGTGCTTGCGCGGCAAGGGCGTCAGGTTCAGCACGACAACGGCAGTTGTGCCATCCTTTGCGCGGCGCAGGTAGGATAACACCGACTTTTCTGCATCGTTGCAGTCTACCCAGGAGAATCCTTCAGACTGAAAATCCAGTTCATGCAAGGCGGGGAGGGTGCAATACAACTCGTTCAGATCATGCGTCAGATTTTGCATGCCGCGATGAAACTCTTCGCCCAACTGCCACCATTCCAATTCCCACTTCGATTGCCATTCGCGTCCCTGTGCAATTTCATTGCCCATGAAGTTGAGCTTCTTGCCGGGGCTGGTCATCTGATAGGTCAGCAGCAGGCGCAGGTTGGCAAATTTCTGCCAGGCGTCACCCGGCATTTTGGAGAGCAACGATCCCTTGCCATGCACGACTTCGTCGTGCGAGAAAGGCATCACGAAGTTTTCGCTGTAGGCGTAAATCTGCCCGAAGGTCAACTGGTTGTGATGGTAACGACGGTGTACCGGTTCGTGATGGAAATAGCCCAGCGTGTCGTTCATCCAGCCCATATTCCACTTCATCGAGAAGCCCAGGCCCCCCAGATAGACGGGACGCGATACGCCGGGCCAGGAAGTTGACTCTTCGGCCATCGTCAGTGCGCCGGGAAATTCTTCGTGCACCATGATGTTCATCTCGCGCAGAAATTCAACGGCTTCGAGGTTTTCACGACCACCGTATTTATTGGGTATCCATTCGCCCTCCTTGCGCGAATAATCGAGGTATAACATGGACGCGACCGCATCCACGCGCAGGCCGTCAAAATGGAATTCGGACAGCCAGTAATGTGCGCTCGACAGTAAAAAGGATTTAACTTCGTTGCGACCGAAATTGAAAATATGTGTGCCCCAGTCCTGGTGGAACCCCAGGCGCGGATCTTCATGTTCATACAGGGCTGTTCCGTCAAAGCGCGCCAATGCCCAGCTATCCTGCGGAAAGTGCGCGGGCACCCAGTCGAGAATCACGCCGATATCGGCCTGATGGCAGGTATCGATCAGATGACGCAATTCGTCCGGCGAACCAAAGCGACTGGTCGGTGCAAAATAGCCTGTGCACTGGTAACCCCACGATTCATCCAGCGGATGTTCGGTCACCGGCATGAATTCGATGTGCGTGTAGCCCATGCCTTTAACATAGGGTACAAGATCGCGGGCTAATTCGCTGTAAGTATAGAAGCGTCCGTCCGGATGGCGTTTCCATGACCCCGGGTGGACTTCATAGATATTGACGGCGCCATACAGCCAGTCCCAACCAGCCCGTTTTTGCATCCAGGCATCATCCTGCCAGCGGTGCTGATGAGCCGGCGCTGCGAGCGATGCTGTTCCCGGGCGCAATTCGTAACCTTGCGCATAAGGGTCGGTCTTGGTCAGCACATGGCCTGTGTCGCGATTGCGAATTTCAAACCGGTACAGGGCATGCTGCTTGATTTCAGGAATGAAAATTTCCCACACGCCGCT
>JBAZCE010000203.1:0-3415 GCA_041671105.1 Gallionella sp. | reverse complement strand
TATGGTTTGCGCGCCAACTCAGTCCGGACAATTATAACCGGAACAGCGAGCCGCCTTTGCTGGTATCCACGGTGCGGTACAGACCCGCCCATTGGGTAAAGGGATCTGACTCGAATAGTAAAAGGGTCAGACTCGAATTATTATCAGAATCACGCTGCCAGCTTCAGTTCTACTTTCTTCCCAGCCCTTGTCGCCAATGTAATCAGCATGTCCAGGCTGAATTTTTCAAACTTGCCGCGTATCAGGTCGGAGACGCGCGATTGCGAGATGCCGAGCACCTGGGCGGCTTCGACTTGCGTCCATTCCATGTCGCGGATTTTGATGCGAAGTTCGCCCATCAGTTGGGAGCGCATGGCGAGGATGGTGGCTTCTTCAGGCGAGAAGCCGAGGTCGAGAAATACGTTGCCGCAGGAATCGGTGACTTTGAATTCTTCAGTTTTCATTTTGCACTTTCCTTGAGTTGCTTGTAGCGCGCTGAGGCCAGAGCGATGTCTTCCTTGCGTGTCTGTTGAGTCTTTTTCTGGAAGGCGTGCAGCACATAAACCGCATCGGCAAATTTCGCCACATAGATCACACGCCATTCGCAAAATATATAAGTATTTATATAGAAACACAAGAGGGGTGTCGCGGCTTTATTTGATCAGGCTGCAGCGACTGGCAGTCTGGTCAGGCGTTTCACCAGATAGTTTTCGCCAGCATTCATCTTGCTTGTTATCATGGCAACCAATCTAGTCAGGAGTTGATAATGCAAATTTCATTGCGCGGTTCTATCGCTGCTATCCTGATGTTGTGCGGGCTGATATGTTCACCCGCGCGCGCGGGTGAGGTCAGCGTTGCGGTGGCATCGAATTTCGCAGCCCCTATGAAGCGCATCGTGGCGCTGTTCCGGAAGGAAAGCGGGCATACGGTGAAGGTCAGCACAGGTGCCAGCGGCAAGTTGTATGCGCAGATCAAGGGCGGCGCTTCTTTCGATGCGTTTCTCAGTGCAGACGAAGAACTGCCGAGGCTTTTGATACAGGAAGGTTTGGCGGTCACAGGTTCTCGCTTTGTCTATGCCACAGGCCACCTGGTGTTGTGGAGTGCGCAGCCAGGTCTTGTGGATAACAAAGGTGCTGTGCTCAACAAGGGCAATTTCAACACATTGGCTATCGCCAATCCCTGGTTCTCGCCATACGGAGTGGCCGCGAAAGAGACACTGGGAAAATTGACGATGTGGAATGCGATACAGGAAAAGTTGGATAAGGGCGAGGACGTCACGCAGACCTACCAATTGGCTGCGACCGAGAAGGTCGATCTGGCCTTCATCGCGCTGTCGCAGGTCATGCAGGGCGGCCATGTGACCGGGGGTTCATGGTGGCTGGTGCCGTCCGAACTGCATAAGCCCATCCGGCAGAGCGCAGTGCTATTGTCCGGCGCGAAAGATCAGGCCGCGACCAGGGCATTTCTGGCATATCTTACGAGTGAGGAAGCGCGGGCTGTGATGCAAGGTTTTGGTTACGAGTTGCCTTAAGGAACCGGGTTATTGACAGAGCGCAGCAATTAAAAGGTTCAGCTTCGCTTTTCAGGCTTCAGGTCAACGATGCCAGACTCGAGTAAGTGAGCCGTCAGATGGCGGCAGACTTTTTACTCCTTCCCTCTTGCAGGGGGAAGGTTGGGATGGGGGTAGAAATTTCAATTGTATTCATACTTGGTTTCTACCCCCTCCCTAGCCCTCCCCCTGCAAGGGGGAGGGAATGGTGTTGTTGGATTTTAATGTTGCTCTTTAATGACCGCTTGAACGGTCAAACCTAACCGAGTCCCCCGGCAAAGCCGGGGGTTTACCTTAGTTAATTATTTGCAGCTAAAATATCGCCCTTTTAATCCTGACTTCTGTCACGGCTTTATTTGATCGCGCGGCGGCAGGCCACCCAGCCGATCAGCGACAACAGCGCCAGACCTGTGCCTATCAGCAGGATTCCCGCAACCTCACTGAGCCTGAAATCCTCCCCCAGCATCAGGCGGCCGGAGACAATCGCCACCACCGGCGTGCCGAGCACGGAAAGGCTGGCTTCCCATGCAGGCACCCTGTCGAGCAGGGTGATCCACAACCACCAGCACATCGCCGTGCTGATCACGGACATGAAGACCAGCATGCCGATGTAGGACACGCTCCAGTCGGTGGGGCGCTCGGGGATCACGACCGCCAGCATCACCAGGGGCACGGCACCTATCACCATCTGCCAGGCGGCCAGGGAGAGCAAGTCAACCTGCTGTCTGGCGCGCAGGCGCTTGATGAGCACGGTGCCGATGGCCCAGCACAATGCAGCCATCACGCCGAGAAATTTGCTGAACAGACTGGTATGCATGTTCCAGGGTTCGATGATCAGCAACAAACCGGTGAGGGTGCTTGCCGCGGCCAGCCACTGCTTGCCACGGATGCGCTCGCCCAGAATCGGCCAGGCGAGCAGCAGCGTCCAGATGGGCATGGTAAAGATCAGCACCGCCGTCTTGCCGGGGCCGCCTTCCACCAGTGCCCAGGTCGAAAACAGCATGAAGCCTGCGATTTGCGCAAGACCGATCGCTATCGTGGGCCCGGGCGCTGCCAGTTTGAGCGGACGGCCCAGCAGCTTGAGCACCAGCAACAAAGCCAGCGCACCGCCGACACAGCGTTCCGCCGCGAATGCAAAGGGAGGTGCAAAGCTTAACGCCTGCTTTGCCAGTACCCATGTGTATCCCCATGTGACCGAGAGAATTAAAAGGCCTAATGGCAATAACCAGCGTGCGCGGGAAAAGTGAGAGGACATCGTCGTTATATTGGGAGACCGGGAACAATCAAATGGATAGTCTGCGAATTATTTTTCGCCGAACAGTATACCGCCCCTTGCCCGTTTAATTCTTACTTCTGTCGCGGCTTTACTTCACCGGGCCATACTGCTTCGCCGATGCAAGAACCAATACGTCATGAATGTGGTTCGATACATTTTTCGCATCGCAAACCTTCGTTTTCCGTTCACCATGAGTGCCACGCGGAGCGTGGTGTATCGAAGGGTGCGAACAAAAAACACTCACCACGAACAGACATATTTGGTTGTTCTTCAGCATTCGGATCGGGGCGCTATGTGCTCATGTTATGCTGGAATGTCGGCAGTCAATCGAGGGGCAGCCTTAAAGCCCGCGCAAGTAATACGGTCGAAGCGGACGATCGCCAGCCATCGCTTCACGCAGTTGCTGCAGCAGTTTCTCTTTATCCCGGGGCAGATTCCCGGTGAGCGCCAGCGCGTTGGACGCATGGTTGGAGCGGAAGATGACAGGCTGCGGCGGGTTGAGGCCGCTGATCAGTCTTTCCTGTTCCTTCAATATCGCCAGGTCGTCCGGCATCTCGAATGGCTCGCCGTATTTGCGCTGGAATTCTTCCACGATGCTTTCATCCAGATAC
>JBAZCE010000202.1:0-3419 GCA_041671105.1 Gallionella sp. | reverse complement strand
CTGCCACATCGGTCGCAACCAGAATGCGCACGTTGCCGTTACGCATGTTCAGCAGCGTACGGTTGCGTTCGCGCTGGCTCATGTCGCCATGCAATGCAGCAACCGAGTGGCCTTGTGCGGAGAGTTGATCGGCCAGGCCGTCAGCATCGCGCTTGGTTGCGGTAAACACCAGCGCCTGATTGACTTCGGTGTCGGTCAACAGGTGGCTCAGCATCTTGTTCTTGTGCGCCACGTCATCGGCGAACATCATGCGTTGTTCGATGTTTTCGTGTTTGTCTTTGGCGGCGGATACATTGATGCGCTTAGGTGACTTCAACAGACGCGATGCCAGATTGCCGACTACACCTTCCAGCGTTGCCGAGAACAGCAGAGTCTGGCGTGTGGCTGGTGTGGCCGCGGCGATGCGTTCCACGTCGTCCACAAAACCCATGTCCAGCATGCGATCCGCTTCGTCCAGAATCAGCATTTCCAGGCGCGAGAAGTCGATACGACCGCGTTCCAGATGGTCGATCAGACGGCCTGGCGTTGCAACCAGAATATCGACGTGGCTGGAGAGCAAACGGTTTTGTACAGGGTATGGCATGCCGCCCAGGATGCTGATGATCTTGAAACGCATGTTTTTGCCGTACTTGGTCGCGGCATCACAAACCTGCTGAGCCAGTTCGCGAGTCGGGGTCAATACCAATACGCGCGGGCCTTTGCCGGGCATTGCAGATGGGGTTGCCAGACGGTTCAGCGCCGGCAGAATAAAGGCGGCGGTTTTGCCGCTACCGGTCTGAGCCGATGCCATCAAATCGTGTCCGGCGATAACTTCAGGGATAGCCTGTTCCTGGATAGGCGTAGGTTCCGTGTAGCCGGATTCGGCGATTGCTTTAAGGATGGACGGGTTTAAATTCAGATCTTCAAATGTCATTTTTGCTTCCTTTTAAAATCAAAGGGAACCCCCCGTCGTCATTCGGAAATAACAGGGCATCCGGATATAAAATATCCGGATGCCGAATTGAATCCGGCATGGCGAACGCAGAGTCGTTCCCTAAGGTAAGCGCAGGTAGTATTGCCACCCGTGATACGGGTAGAGGATTAACCGGCGCAAAAAACATCGTTGCTAACCGGGAAACCCTGAAAATCCGTTAATACTAACGAATTCTTATAGAGTTCTTTAGACAGGCGCGCTTTGAAGCGTGCGAGAGGTAGGTCGGAAACGATGAACTAATGCCGCATAGTTTGCGGCAAGCCCTGCATTATACCGATGATTTGAATAATAGCCAGCTATTTTTTAAAAAATGCTGGTTCGGACGGAATGCTTGCGCTCGGACTGCCTTCCAGCGCAGCCCGCCAGGCATTCAGTTTTTGTTCATATGGTATGGACACATTGGCCGGACTGGTTGACGGCACTCGCAGGTAGAGGAGCGGCAGCGACTTGAGTAATGGCAGCACCTGTTTCCGGTAACATTTTTCGGCCATGGCGCCGTTGAAAATGATCCGGGTTATCTTTGGATGGGATCGGTAAAAAGATTCGAAATCGTTCGGCTGGATTGAGCCTTCTTCGATATCCGAATCCATGCTGCCTAAACGCCTGCACGAAGCGAGCACATCCCAGAGCGCAATGCCGGCAGAGGTCAGAATTTGGACTCGGGATTCATACGGGATGGAGGGTGAAGCGCCGACAAGTTCACCCATGACAGGCCAGAATGCGTTGCGCTGGTGTGCATAATATTGTTCCGCCTTTAGCGACTCCCGTCCCGGCATGCTTCCCAGAATCAGGATGCGTGCATCCTTGTTTTCAATCGGCGCAAAGCAGTATACGGATGTCATCGGTGTCGGGCGGAATTCGGCAATACGATAATTATAAACACGATTCACTATGGCTTGCCATTAGCCTGTTATAGTTAATGCCTTCACGCTTCGTTCGAGGTGCATATGTCCATTGAAACCGAACTCAAGTTGCGCATGACCCCTGAGCACCTCGCCAAACTCAGGCGGCATGCCTTGTTCAGGAAGCATCAGATCACGGCGCCTGTCACGCGGCGTCTTTACAATGTCTATTACGACACGCCCAAACTCCAGTTGCAAAAAAACAGAATGGCGTTGCGGCTGCGTCGCGTCGCAGGTGTTTGGCTGCAAACGTTGAAGGGAGGAGGGCAAGTTCTGGGCGGGCTGCATCAGCGCCATGAGTGGGAAGTCCCGGTGCCCTCGGGCAGTCTTGATTTTTCAGGTCTTGACGAATCTGTCTGGGGCGAGTATCTGCCGGCTGCGTTGCGCTCTGACTTGCAGTCGGTTTTTATCACCGATTTTTCCCGTTCCAGCCGCTTGCTGGAATGGCAGGGCGCGGTAATCGAAGTCTGCATGGATCACGGCGTCGTGAAGACAGACGCGCAAAGCACCCCGATCTGCGAGGTGGAGCTGGAGTTGAAATCGGGAGAGAACCGGCAGCTGTTCGAACTTGCCCGTGCACTGCTGGACATCGTACCTTTCGAACTCGAGATGGTGAGCAAGGCGGAACTCGGATATCGCATGCTTTCAGGTCATATCGTGCAGCCGGTTAAGGGGACGATACCGAAGCTGGTCTGCCCGGACAGGTTGACGAACGGGCTGCAAACTTTGATCTGGTCATGTCTGCAGCATCTGCAGGGTAATCTGCGCGGTGCGATGGCGGGGAAGGATCCCGAATACCTGCACCAGATGCGCATTGCACTGCGCCGCCTGCGTGTCGTGCTGCGCATGGCGGGAAAAGTCTGCCGGGACGAAGAGCTGGATAGCTTGCGCGTTGAATTCAGCAGCCTGGGCGCAATGCTGGGCTCCATACGCGAATGGGATGTGTTCATCGACGGGTTAGCGCTGCTGCCTGAGCATGCCGGCTTGCAGGTGATGCGCGAATGCAGCGAGATGCACAGGGATGAATGCTGTGCTGCGCTGCACATGCGGGCGCGCTGGCTGCAGCATCTGCTGCTGCAGCTTGCGATCTGGATGAGCGGGCCATACTGGCAAAAGGCAGAAAACGGGGCTCCCTACACCTGCGATTTCGCGGCGCATCATCTGAACCAACTGTACCGGCGCTATACGCATACGCCGCTGCACGGCCTCGATGCGGAGCGGCTGCACGAGTTGCGCATCCACGCCAAGAAGCTGCGCTACAGCGCGGAATTCTTCGCCTGCCTGTTCGATGCCAAAAAGGCCAGATCGTTTATCGCCGCGCTGGGCGAAGTTCAGGAGACGCTGGGGCAGATCAACGACATTGCCGTGGCGCGTCGCCAGCTGGAAAAACTGACCGCCAATCTGGCCGTCGACGAAGGTGCGATCGCGTTTGTCGGCAGGAGCCTGGATAAAAAACTATCCAAAAAAATCAAGCTATTGGAAAAACATGCTCAGGTTTTTGACAAGCGCAGTGCATTCTGGGAAATTAAGGGCTGAGGGCTCCA
>JBAZCE010000201.1:0-3460 GCA_041671105.1 Gallionella sp. | reverse complement strand
GAAGTCTTCAGAACCTTTATCTTGCCAGCAATGGCCGCCCACCTCTACCTTTTTTACCACCCATTTCGGTGGTTAATTCCACTTAGACTCTGGGTTTTGCAAGAGCCTCGAAGGAATGGGTTATTCTCGGGGTGACTGAGTCGGGCGAACTATTCGATGTGCCAAACTGGCCGGAACGGCTTTGCGGGATGTTGGCAGACCAGGCTAAAGATAACCGGCTGAGCTATTCCGGTTACCTGAAACCGGTTCATATCAACGGTTTTCCATCCGTGGTCATGTTGACCAGCCTGGCTAAAGATGATCCGGCTTCCTATTCCATCGTGAAGCAATTCGTTGCCGAAAACCGGCTCAGAAGCCGTCCGGGACGCTCGGGTGCCGGCGAGCCTCCTGCATTGTTGAAAGATCGCCGTAACTACATCAAGGGATAGTGCTTCGACTATGGCCTGATTCAATCGCGCTTAACTGCTTTTTCAGAATGGCTGCTGTTCAAAGAAATGATAAGCGTTACGCCCGTTTTTCTTGGCGTGATACATCGCGATGTCGGCGTTGATCAGCAGCAATTTTTCGTCTTCGCCCTGTTCCGGGTAGACCGCGACGCCAATACTGCCTGATATGTCTATCGTGTGTTCCGCCACATCGAAAGGCTGATTAAGGGCGTGCAGCATCTTTTCTGCTACGACGGCGGCATCCAGTTTCTGCTCGATCGTGGGCAGCAATACGATAAATTCGTCGCCGCCGATGCGCGCGACGGTATCGGAGGCGCGCACGCAGGCTTGCAGTCGTCTGGCAACCTGTTTTAGCAACAAATCGCCGATCTCATGTCCCAGGTTGTCGTTGACCGGTTTGAACAAATCAAGATCGAGAAACATCACCGCGATGTGTGCTTTGTCGCGTTTCGCCTTGATCACAGCCTGTTGCAGGCGCTCGGTGATCAGCGCCCGGTTGGGTAACTCAGTGAGCGGATCGTAATGCGCCATGTGTCGCATGCGCTCTTCCATTTTCTTGCGTTCGGTAATATCGGCGTGCGTGCCTATCATGCGTAGCGGCTTGCCATCCGGCGTGTAGCTTACAATCATGCCGCGTGCCAGCACCCATTTGACGCTGCCGTCGCGGCACACGATCCGGTGTTCGTTGTGATAGCTTCCGGTGCGGCCCTCCAGATAGGCGTGTATGTCTTCGTTCACCTGCATCCGGTCGTCCGGATAAATGCGCCCGCGCCAGGCTTCCTCGTTAGCCGCAATGTCCGCGTCGGTGTAACCCGCCATTTCCTTGTAGCGCGGCGAAAAGACCACGGTGTCGAGCTGTACGTTCCAGTCCCACACGCCGTCGCCGGCACCTTCCAGCGCAAGTTTCCAGCGTTCTTCGCTCTCGCGCAGTGCGCGAGTGAGTCGCATGAAGTCCCATATCGCAAATGCGACGACAGAGAGGGCGCCGAGTGCGATTGCAAGCGTTAAGTATTCCCAGCTCACGTAGCGGCCTCAGATCCGTGAGGGTAAATTTAGCCGGTGCGGCAGTGATGGTGAAAATTTGATCAAGATATCGGATCTGTGTGAAAGTGCCTTGGATATTGCACCGATTAGCTGCTTTTTTCAAGCGCTCCTGTGTCATGTCCTGCGCTCCGGGCTTTGGGTCTCCCGGTTAATAGATCCGCATGAGGTCAGGCCAGCTCAATAATTCGCGTTTGCCCGCATTTCGCCACCAAACGCAACAAAGAATCCCGTTCCCCAGGCCACCGCATCACGGACTGCGCTTTGCATGGATTCGCCCGGACCCCTGTAAATCAAAATACCTGCCACCAGAATGAAAATGCCGGTCAGCAATACCGCAAGCATAGAATAATCCATCGGTTTCTCCATCGCGTTGGTTAATTAAATTGAGGCGGTTCAAGCAGGCGCGGTTAACGAGCGCCGTTATCGCTAAATTTAATCAACCCGCATTTCATTATTGTGTCTGGTATGTGAAAGTAATAAGTAGGCGAATAAGGTCATAAGTATTCTTCTTGATGGCGATGCGATAGTTGTGCTGACGCGGCCTGACAAAAACCCGTAAAATACGTTTCTTTGCAATTGCACAAACCGACACGATGCTAACCTTTCAGCAAATTATCCTGACGCTACAGAATTACTGGGACAAACAGGGCTGCGCGCTGTTGCAACCCTACGACATGGAAGTGGGCGCCGGCACCTCGCACACTGCTACTTTCCTGCGCGCATTGGGGCCTGAGCCCTGGCGTGCCGCCTATGTGCAGCCGTCCCGCCGCCCGAAAGACGGGCGCTACGGCGAAAACCCGAACCGCCTGCAACATTATTATCAGTTTCAGATTGTGTTGAAACCGGCGCCTGCCAATATCCTTGAGCTGTATTTGGGTTCGCTAGAAGCGCTGGGATTCGATCTGAAGCAGAACGACATCCGCTTCGTCGAGGACGACTGGGAAAATCCGACGCTGGGCGCGTGGGGATTGGGCTGGGAAGTCTGGCTGAACGGCATGGAAGTGACCCAGTTCACCTATTTTCAACAGGTGGGCGGCATCGATTGCAAACCGATTACAGGCGAGATTACCTACGGGCTGGAACGCCTGGCGATGTATCTGCAAGGCGTGGAAAGCGTCTACGATCTGACTTGGACCGAAGGGGTGTCTTACGGCGACGTATACCACCAGAATGAGGTCGAGCAATCCACCTACAACTTCGAACACAGCGACGTGGAATTTTTGCTGGGCGCGTTTGCGAGTCACGAAAAACAGGCCAAACATCTGATGGATAACCAGCTGGCACTGCCGGCCTACGAGCAGGTGTTGAAAGCCGCACACAGCTTCAACCTGCTGGATGCGCGCGGCGCGATTTCGGTCACCGAACGTGCTGCCTACATCGGGCGGATACGCAATCTGGCGCGCAGTGTCGCGGCGGCGTATCTGGACAGCCGCGCAAGGCTGGGATTTCCGATGGCTCCCAAGGATTGGGCGGATGAAGTGCTGGCGCAAATTGAAAAGAACAAGCCTGCTGTGAGTAAAGATCAGGGAGTGGCAGCATGAGTACCAAAAATTTACTGGTTGAATTGTTCGTCGAAGAACTGCCGCCCAAATCGCTGAAGAAGCTGGGCGAGAGCTTTGCGTCTGTATTGTTTGACTCTCTGGTGGCGCAAGGCCTGGTGCTCGAAGGGGCCGAGGTGACGGCATTCGCCTCGCCGCGCCGTCTGGCGGTGCTGGTGGCCGATGTGGCAGCACAGGCAGCGGACAGGTCGGTGTCGCAGAAGCTTATGCCGGGTAAAGTCGGGCTGGATTCAATTGGTAACGCGACGCCTGCGCTGATCAAGAAACTCGCAAGCCTGGGTGCGGATGAATCTGTCGTGCCCCTGTTGACGCGCGCGATGGACGGTAAGGCGGAAGCCCTGTTTTTCGACAGCGTGGTTGCCGGCGCTAAACTGGCGGATGGCTTGCAGCATGCTCTTAAGGACGCACTGG
>JBAZCE010000200.1:0-3461 GCA_041671105.1 Gallionella sp. | reverse complement strand
GCAGTCTCTTGGAGGAGTAACCGGAACTGAGGTTTCAGCCGCGCTCACGCATTCTTTCGGTGAAGACTCATGCGGCGGTTTTTGCCGCGTGATGTCGGAACCAAAAGAACGCCTGGATGCCGCGGAGAGTGTGGCAGAGATAAAAGGGGGCAGCTCAAGCTGCCCCCTTTTATTTAGGAAACCGTGGCTTGTTCCTTATTGCTCTTTCCTGGAGAAAAGGATTAGCCTTCCGTCGTGAAACGTTTCCCTGCGTGATGTGCCGTCGCGAAAATAGAGTCGGCCAATCGAGTTCCGGTTGAAGCGAGTTTTGCGAGAACGCGAATTTGTTCGTTGCAAGCTAAAACATCTGTGGGGTGCGGGTAATTTAGAGCATGGTCAATCTCGCCCCATGCTTCTTCAAATAAGGTCCGAACTTGGATTTCACAGGCCAGATCCGTAGCGCGTTGCGGTTTCACGACGTAGTGAATGCTCGTGTAGTAGGAATCACGAGTCTGGGCATTCAGTCCTAGTTTAGTGAAAAATGCCGTAGCTTCAGGGTCCCAACTGTATGCAACCGGAGGCTCATTGAGGTACCAGTAGCCTTGTGCCACATGCTCAACAATAGCCGAGTGAATGTCTCGAAACTGCTGGGAGTAAAGATGAATCACTCGTACACCAGCAAAGTCGGTAATTCGTGAAAATAGTGTCTCCGGTGTAATAGGCCCGTCTTTCCACTTTCGGATAATCTTATCTCGTAGATGGTCAGTGTCTTTAAGTCGGGATTTAACGGAGTGAACAAGAGGCAGAATCCCAGTATTAAAGCGTTTCGTCACTAAGAAAAAGTCAGCAACTTGTCGACGAAACAGGTCAACCTCATCGCGGCGATTTTCATACGTCGCGATAAGTTGATTTAGCTGTCGCTTGCTCGGCGTTAATGGTTTTTCAACTGTTGTCTTAGTTGTGCTCATAGAGACTCCTCGGCTTGGTCGAGTCGTTCTAGTACCGCAGTTGCAAACTTTTGGTAGGTCACCTTAGTCTCAAGGTAGCGCTGGGCGTTTGGCCTGATCGTTGTTTCGTCTGTTGTTTCGAGGCCGATATGTCCTGGAAGTCGCCACATAGGGCAGTGGTACTTTTGTGCATGCGCCGGGAATGTATTGTGAGTATGCATAACAGCGGTGTCACCAATCGGCTGTTTAAGGAGTTTTCTGGGTATTTCGCCACTCAACTCACTGGGAACGTGTTCGCCGATTACGTCAGGAATCTGCTTTGCGTAGTTATAGTGCGCAATCGCCATATCCCACTTTGAAGAGCCGGTTCGAAGTTTTGCGTTGTATATCGTATAACCAAGAAAGCGTACGAAATTTTTCGGAAGGTGAGGGCGACGGCTTGGAGCTATTAGGGTGTAAAGCGTGCTTAGTTCGGTTTTCCAGCGGGAGAGTGAGTTGCCGATGTTTCGGACGCCATAAAGACTAAACAGATCGGGCGCACATGGAATCAAGAATGCGTCGACAGTGCTAAGAATTACCTTGTTTAATGGGCCGAGACTTGGCGACGTGTCAACAATAGCAATGTCATAGTTATGCTGATTGGCATATTCATGAATTAGGCGGCGAATTTCGCTCAGAGTGCGTAAAGCGAGAGGCTGACCAACGAAGGCTTCACTCCACCGTCTTGCCACCATCTCCTCAAACATGTGAAGCGTTAGGCGTCCCGGAAGGAGATCTAGGTTTTGTGTGAGGGGATAAGGTGGTGGGAGTGAGTCAAGTTCACCTGTACCCTCTTCTGCGGGTTTGAGCAAGAAATGCATCGTTCTTGTTTTCGAACAAAGATCTTTGAAGTCCTTGGCTGATGCGTTCTTGCGCGTATCACCGAAGCCTGGCTCATCAATGTACGAAACCTCTGCATCCCATGTTTTCTGAATTGTTTCGACGGGCATGCAGTAAATAGTCAAATTGCATTGCGGATCGAGGTCCACGAGCAAGACTTTATGCCCCATTTCGGCGAGCGCATGTGCTAGATGGAATGTGAGGGTGGTTTTGCCAACGCCGCCTTTATTGTTGAATACGCTGATTATTTTTACTGGCATGGTGGTCTGTTCCGATTTTTTAATGATGTTTGCTGTGGGTTAACGTAATTTTTAAAATGGTTTCATAAATAATCGGAGACAGGTCGTGGACTTCCTTCTGTCCGCTTCCCGGCCGCTCGGCAGTCTCTCCGCTCTCCTCAGAAATAACAATAGACCGAAATGCCTATATATTCCGGCCTATTGACGCCCGCGACTTATTCCGAAATGGTCGCTTTGGATTTGGGGGGGGCGACTCGATTCAATCTGCTGTTCCTGATCCCTTAACCAGTTCTGGGTCTGAACGATGGCGTGTTGGAGGCTTCGGTCATGGTTATACTCAGCCGTGTTTGATGTGAGTATAACTAGCGGGTATTGAGCCCCGTATTTCCATTTCTGCGACAATCGCGCCCTATGTCCATCGTCCGCGTCGCCCTCGATATCCCGCTGCCATCCCTGTTCGATTATTCGACCGAGGAGCATGCCGTTCCCGGCCAGCGGGTGATCGTGCCGTTCGGGCGGCGGCAGATGGTCGGGGTGGTGATGGAATGCGCGGCGACCTCGGACATGGACGCGTCGCGCATCAAGCCGGTGACGCAGTTGCTGCACGACGGCGCGCCGCTGTCTCCCGAGTTGCTCGATCTGCTGCGCTTCTGCAGCGACTACTACCGCCATCCGATAGGGCCGGTGGTGCTGTCCGCGCTGCCGACGCGGCTGCGTTCGGACAAGCCGCTGCCGGTGAAGCCGCCGGAGAATTATCGCTTGAGCGCGGCTGGTGCGGCGCTGAACCTGGCCGATTTCCCAAAGCGTAAAGTGGTGCAGCGGCGCATCCTCGCCCGGCTGGCGGCGGGAGCGGCGAGTCTGACGCAATTGAAGGACATCTCGGCGACGGTCGGTGCGCAATTGAAGGCGCTGCTGCAGGATGGTTACATCGAACATTGCGACGAGATTGTTGCGGTCGCGGAACACAAACTGGTCGGTGCGCATACGCTGACCGACGAGCAGCAACAGGCGGTGGATGCGGTCGAACAGGCCGAGGGCTATGCCTGCTTCCTGCTGCACGGCGTCACCGGCAGCGGCAAGACCGAGGTGTACGTGCACCTGATGCACGATGTCTTGGCGCGAGGCTGCGGACAGGTGCTGCTGCTGGTGCCGGAGATCAACCTGACGCCGCAGCTTGAACAGTATTTCCGCAGCCGCTTCCCCGACACCTCGTTCGCCAGCCTGCACAGCGGCCTGAGCGAGGGCGAGCGGCTGCACAACTGGCAACAGGCGCAGTCGGGCGCGGCGCAGATCGTGCTCGGCACGCGGCTGTCGGTTTTCGCCGAGTTGCCTCGCCTCGCGCTGATCATCGTAGACGAGGAACACGACGGCTCGTTCAAGCAGCAGGACGGCCTGCGTTATTCGGCGCGCGACGTGG
>JBAZCE010000199.1:0-3486 GCA_041671105.1 Gallionella sp. | reverse complement strand
TGCGCTATCGCATCGATTCCCTTGCGCTCGACAATAATTGTCGGTTCCGTCACCAATGCTTTTAAAACCCCTTCATGTTGCTTGTCACCTGAGTAGAAAGCCTCGTCAGCAAACAAGAAGCAAGTGTCAACCAAATGTCCGTTGAAGTTCCCAACCAAATGTTTTGCATTGGAAATATGCAGACCATGATTGCCCCAAATGGCGCGTAAAAAATGCCCCAAAGTACCTTTGCCACTGCCTTTTTCTCCACGTAAAACAATGGCTGCGCCAGCTGGTTTATCAGGATGTTGAATCGTGTAAGCGATCCATTTAATAAGGTACTCGTACAAATCAGTATGTCCGGCGCAAACGACATTTCTTATGTGACAGAGTATTGGGTTGAGTAGTTCATCATTTTGTTTTGGCTCGACGCTGAATCCACGCCAAGTGTTAAAATACTCTGCCGGTGCAATACGCCCAGGCCAGAAAGTTACGCCGCCGGTATAAGTTCGCGCCTTTGGATGTGATGCCCACGCCATTAAATGATTCTTGAAAACCGGTTCGCCGGATTTATTGATTCCAGTCTGTATACGGGTATTGTCATGTAACAAACTTAAGTCTTTTTTATCAAAAAATTCATAATAGGCGCGTCCATCAATCGCTGATTCTGCATCAACGCCGCGTAAGATTTTATGTTTTCGACCCACTACAACGCTGGCGTGATTACCATTCCATACGTCCACAAGGGCATCGTATTTTGATTGCCAGTCGTCCGCATCATCATTTCCATTTGAGGATACCGATTGATGTAAGAAGTATCGTGTTGATTGCCCATGAGCCAAGCTATTGATGACAGGCTTGCCGTTGTTCCAGTAAAACATTGCCGTTGTTCCGCCGTATTCCTTGCCCTCAACCGGGTCGGCGAGTGCCTGCTTGTCGTACTGCTTGGGGTTAGCCAGTACATCCGCAACCGATACCGTGCCGGTCGAAAATTCCAGAATAAAATCACTGTAAAGATCACGACAGCCGCCACTTAAAATCTGATTAATAACATCAGTTGCTTTTTCGGAGGGTACGCCGTTGGCAACCATTTCTTTAATTTTATCGCTTACCCATATTTTTCTCTTTTGCTCAGACTCGGGTTTTATTGCTTCTTTAGCTTCTGCAATCAATTTCTCGAATTGTGCCGTCTGTTCCGGCGTAAGATCAGGCAGCAACAATGTGTCTAACGCATCGCCTTCGGTGTAGTCAATCTCAGGCGGTGTGTATTGCAAACCTGTTCCGGTGATTATCGGCTTACCTACGAAGTCGAGACGCTCACCAGAAAATACAGCATCATCAATAGGGCTACGCACTAGCATAGATCCGTTGCGGCTTAGAGCAATCGTGCCGTGACCATTGAGCCATAAATGAGCAAACAATAATTTGCCGAAACGCGGAATATCGGTGGTATTTTTTACCGGCATGTAAAAATGATAGCCTTTACCGTCGCGGGGCGATTCATCCACTAAATGCACGCCTGCCGATACGCTACCGCGCACGATACGAGCCGCCGATGCAATGCCGGGGCATGTCTGAGTCAAGGCAGCTAGCAATGTTTTCCACGGCATGAATCTTACAAATTCCGATACATCGTGATCCCCCATAAAAAGTCCAGGCACAGTTCGATATTCGATAAAATCCCCAGAACGAGAAATAATATTTTTTTCTGGTTTTTCTTTTCCTTTGATGGCAATGTTTACTTTGTCTGGAAAGCTGAGGGCATGTGTGCCATATCCGAAAGCATAGTTCGACGTAGCGTTAGACAATGCATTAACTAACTCGGAGAAAGGCATTGTGACGCGCTCTGCCGAACCTCTGTGCATTTGCGCCGCAGCTTTTTTATGAATTATTCCATCTTCAAGCCAGTATTGCTTGCTAAGTGAATCAGGACTTTTAAAGATTGTAAATGCAACAACATCTGCAACAGCGGCCAACCCATCACTAACGCGCCGTGTAGCATCATCGACAACCTCGGTCACTACTTCGGGTTCATCTGCCGGAAGATCGAGAGCATCAGCCACAATAGTTTCGATTACAGGCTGTTTCGGCGCTACATCCGGTTGACCCACATCAACAATAGGCGCGGGGGCAGCTTCAAGTGTTGCATTAGCAGCTTTAGCCTCCATAGCGATCAACAGTTTATCGATATGTTTTTGGGCAACGCCATTTTTCCAAATGTAAACGTTGTTAACACCAGTTATGGCCTGAATTTCAAGCACACTTAAGACTTCTTTTACTTTTTCGAGAGGTAAAACTCTTTTATTTTTAATCATGGCAAATATTCCTTGTTTTGCCGGTGTATCTTTGCTTCTATTGTGCTATAATTGCACTTGCGATTTTAAAGAAATTAAAGATACTGAGCCGGACTTTTTAATTAAAGTTCGGCTTTTTTATTTTAGGCTCGATAGATAGTTATCAATATCAATGCGCCGGACAGCGGTACATCTCTCTGATATTTTGATGGTTTGCAACCTACCATCTTTGCACATACGCCAAAATGTGGCGATTGATACATCTAACATGGCGGCGGCGTTTTTCGGGCGTAACACGAGCGATTGATTGGTCATTAATTTTTTTCCTAATTCATCGCATTTGGCGGGTACAAACAGCGCTTATTGAAAGTCATAAAAAATAAAAAATAATTTTTATTGTCTTTTCAGATTTTCATCTTTAGAATAAACGCTGGTTACTAGAACAACCAAATACAAAATTTCAAATATAAAGCACTTGCAACTGTCGTCGAAAACTTTGCAAGTGCTTTGTTGTGTCTTTTGATGAGTCTAAAAGACATAACATATAGTATCACGAAACGTAACTATTATGCACATCTTGTCAAGCGGTTTTTATTTTTTCTAAAAACATCACGACAGCCGCCCTAAAAAAACACAAATAATCAATAGGTTAAGATCATTGTTTCATTAAAAGAAATAGTTCATTTCTTAAGTGAAATTAAAAACAACTGCCATCAATGCCGCATCCTCAGGCTATATAGCCATCACAACACCGCTTGTTCGCACATTCCTCAAAATTCGGTTCATTTATATCAGAATTACGCTTTACCATCTCCGATTAGCCCATCACAATATCCGGCCCAGTCGTTCATCACATTAAAACGTTTTTCGAGTAAATCACCGCGTCGATAGGCTGCTTCTGATTGATTCTTAATAGTGTGCGCTATGCACATTTCAATAAGCTCATTCGGATAATGCCTAATTTCTGCCGCCCAGTCACGAAAGCTGGAGCGAAAACCATGCACGGTTATATCCTTTCTATTCATCCGCTCCAAAAGCGCCAGCATCGCCATATTACTCAAACCTTTGCGCTGACCTGGAAATACAGAATCATTAATCTTGAATGATTGCATATCATTAAGCAAATCTACGCACTTGCTGGACAGCGGAACCCGATGTTCTTTGTCAGCCTTCATCCGATCTGCCGGAATTGTCCAAACTTTATCTTTAAGAT
>JBAZCE010000198.1:0-3586 GCA_041671105.1 Gallionella sp. | reverse complement strand
GCCGGCGGCAATTTTTATCAGCTTTCAACGATCGAGTCTGATTTACGCGAACTTCGCGAAATGATCGATGCTCACGCCAAAAAATAGAGCGCACTCACGCGTGCAGTTACATCTTCCGCTCGGCATGCCGAAAAACCCACCCCCTGAATGAGCCTCTGCGGGTTATAATTTCCATATAATTACAAGGGGTAATTGAGACATGGTGAAATCTTCTGTCAGCACGAGTGAACTGTGCGTATTCCTGGTCGAACCGTCAGGCATGCAGGCGCGCCTTATACAGAAATACCTGAGCGATCTCGGGATATCTGACACGCATGTTTTTCACAACGGGGCTTCAGCGCTTGAGGCCATGCACAAACATCAACCCGATCTTGCCATCAGCTCAATGTATCTGAACGATATGTCAGGCGCAGAGATGGTTGAGATGATGCGAGCAGACCAGGCCCTTGCCAACACCGCATTCATCCTGATTTCAAGTGAGGTTAACCCGCTCTATCTGGATAGTGTACGTCAGTCAGGCGCCTGCGCAATCCTCACAAAACCATTTGAACTCAAAGACCTGCGAGCCGCCGTGTTTGCCACGCTCGATTTTCTCAATCCAGGCAGTCTTGCGCTCGAATCTGACGATACAGCAATAGAAAATCTACACATTCTGATCGTGGATGACAGCACAAGCGCACGCTCCTACCTCGTCAGAGTATTGAAAAATATCGGCTTCAAACATTTCACTGAAGCAGAAAATGGCAGGCTCGGCGCAGACATCATCGAAAGAAGTACCTTCGATCTGGTTATAACGGATTACAACATGCCGGAAATGGATGGCGGTGAGCTGGTTGAATATATTCGCAACCAAAGTTGGCAGAATGAGCTGCCTATCATAATGATAACCAGTGAAACAAATGAGCAGCGGCTTGCCGCAGTGAAGCGGGCGGGAGTGTCAGCAATTCTCGATAAGCCTTTTGAACCGGCACAAATCAAGGATCTGATCGAAGAATTGCTCGCGTCCGAGACCCTGACCTAGCGAACAACAACATCACCAGCGAATCCGCTCAGAGTGCGACGCCTCTCTCATCGAACATCCCCTCGAACAGGATTGAACTCAAATATCGTTCACCTGAATCCGGCAAAATCACCACGATGGTTTTGCCCGCATTTTCAGGCAGTTTGGCTAGACGCACCGCAACCGCGACTGCAGCGCCGCAAGAGATACCCGAGAGAATGCCTTCTTCACGCGCTAAACGCCTGGCATAGGAGATAGCCTCGTCATTGCTGACCTGCTCAATCTCATCCACCAATGACAAATCGAGCGTATCAGGCACAAAGCCCGCACCGATCCCCTGAATCTTGTGCGGCCCGGGCTTGAGCGGTTCACCGGCACGATACTGTGTCAGTACGGGGCTGGCAGAAGGCTCAACAGCCACGGTGCAGATAGCACGTCCCATAGTGCGCTTGATATATCGCGACACACCCGTGATTGTACCGCCTGTACCCACACCGGAGACAAAGATATCTATCTTGCCATCTGTATCGGCCCATATTTCGGGACCGGTAGTCTGCTCGTGGATGGCAGGATTAGCCGGATTCTTAAACTGGTGCAGCAATACATACTTATCAGGATCGGAGGCGGCGATCTCTTCTGCCTTTGCAATAGCGCCATTCATCCCCTTGGCGCCTTCGGTCAACACCAGCGTGGCGCCGAATGCTGCCAGCAATTTACGCCGTTCAATACTCATCGTATCCGGCATAGTCAGCGTAAGCGGTATGCCGCGAGCCGCGGCAACAAATGCCAGTGCAATCCCCGTGTTGCCACTGGTTGGTTCAACCAAATGTTTTCCCGGCCCGAACAGTCCGCGACGCTCCGCATCGTTGACCATCGCAGCACCGATACGACATTTGACAGAGTAGGCAGGGTTGCGCCCTTCTATCTTGGCAAGAATGGTGGCAGGCGCGCATTCTGTGATGCGATTGAGACGCACCAGCGGCGTGTGTCCGATGGAGAGGGAATTATCTTCAAACCAGTTCGACATGCTGCCTCCAGTAAAATTAAGGACCTTCCACTCCGAAAACTAGCGACTAACGACTAGCGACTGCTTTAGAACGCATAATAGCAAAAAGCCGGAATAATCCGGCTTTTTGTTTAAAGCTAAAAACCAACTTTACTCAGCGTCAACAACTTCAGCATCAGCCGGGCGATCCATCAGTTCTACCAATGCCATAGGAGCATTGTCGCCTTGACGGAAACCGAACTTCAATACACGAAGATAACCGCCGTTGCGTGTCGCATAGCGTGGACCCAGCTCATCAAACAACTTGGTAACCATTTCACGGTCACGCAGACGGGCGAAAGCCAGACGACGGTTAGCCAGTGTTGGAGTCTTGCCCAGCGTCAGGATAGGTTCTGCAACGCGACGCAGTTCCTTGGCCTTAGGCAGGGTAGTCTTGATGACCTCGTGACGCAACAGTGAAACTGTCATATTGCGGAACATTGCCAGACGGTGACTGCTGGTACGGTTGAGTTTTCTTAAACCTAAACGGTGACGCATAATTTGCCTCTCTTAACTTCAGTTATTCCACTGCTTAAAGCGGACTATTTATTGTGCAGCTTTAAGCAGCTGCGACCGGCCAGTTTTCCAGCTTCATGCCCAGCGACAAATTGTGCTCAGCAAGAACCTGCTTGATTTCATTCAGCGACTTGCGACCCAGATTCGGGGTACGCAACAAATCGTTTTCGCTGTACTGAATCAGATCGCCGATGTAATGAATGCTTTGTGCCTTAAGACAGTTGGAAGAACGTGGAGTCAACTCCAGGTCATCTACCGGACGCAGCAGAATAGGATCGACCTGAGGAACATGTTCTTTTTCAACAACAGGCTCAGTACCTTCCAGCGCAGCAAACACAGAGAACTGATCCACAAGGATGCGCGCAGCATTGCGGATCGCTTGTTCAGGATCAATTGCACCATTGGTTTCGATGTTCATGATCAGCTTATCGAGATCGGTACGCTGTTCAACACGCGCGCTCTCTACAGCATAGCTAACACGACTTACAGGACTGAACGAAGCATCGAGTGCAATGTGACCCACTGCACGTGTTTCATTCGGCAACTGACGAGAAATCGCTGACACATAACCACGACCTTGCTCAACCTTAATCTGCATATCCAGCTTACCGCCGGCAGTCAGATGGGCAATCACGTGATCAGGATTCAACACTTCAACTTCAGCATTGGCACTGATATCAGCCGCTGTAACGACGCCGAAACCTTCCTTTTTCAAGGTCAGCACGACTTCCTTAATACCATGCAGACGCAGCACAACGCCTTTGAGATTCAAGAGAATGTCAACGACATCTTCCTGAACGCCATCGATCGTTGCGTACTCATGCAGAACACCTGCCATTTTGACTTCGGTAGGCGCAGCACCCGCCATCGAAGACAGCAAGATACGACGCAATGCATTGCCCAAAGTGTGGCCAAAACCACGTTCAAAAGGTTCCATGACCACTTTAGCCTGGGTCTCGGAAATCTTTTGAACTTCAATAATGCGAGGCTTCAAAAAATCATTGTTAAACATAAGCTACTCCGCG
>JBAZCE010000197.1:0-3802 GCA_041671105.1 Gallionella sp. | reverse complement strand
GATCGCAGGCCGCACCTGTATCACAGGATCGACCAGGCCGGTGGGGCGCACCACCTGTTCGACCACCTGCCCTGCGTGCTCCGCTTCGTAAATTGAAGGCGTCGCGGAGACAAACACGCTCTGACGCATGATGTGCTCGAACTCATCGAAGCGCAACGGACGGTTATCCATCGCAGACGGCAGGCGAAAGCCGTAATTGACCAGATTCTCCTTGCGCGCCCGGTCTCCCTTGTACATTGCCCCCACTTGCGGAATCATCACATGGCTCTCGTCCAGGAACATCAGTGCATTGGGCGGCAGATAATCGAGCAGGGTCGGCGGCGGATCGCCCGGATTTCTTCCCGACAGGTGCCTTGAATAGTTCTCGATCCCCTTGGTGAAGCCGATCTCGGTGAGCATCTCCAGATCGTGGCGGGTGCGCTGCTCGATGCGCTGCGCCTCGATGAGCTTGTTTTCGCGGATATAGAACGCGATGCGCTCGGCAAGCTCCAGCTTGATCGTCTCGATCGCCGTGAGCACCGTGCTGCGCGGCGTAACGTAATGGCTGGACGGATAAACGGTATAGCGCGGCACTTTTTGCAGGATGTGGCCGGTCAACGGATCGAACAGAGAGAGCGTCTCCACCTCGTCGTCGAACAGGGTGATGCGCAACGCAAGCTCGCTGCTTTCCGCCGGGAACACATCGATTACGTCGCCGCGCACACGGAACCTGCCGCGCGTAAAATCGATGTCGTTGCGCTCGTACTGCATCTCGATCAGACGCTTGATCACATCGCGCTGGTGCATCTTCTCGTTGTTGCGCAGATGCAAAATCATGCCGTGGTAATCCACCGGATCGCCGATACCGTAAATCGCCGAGACGGTCGCGACGATGATGCAATCCTCGCGCTCCAGCAGCGCCTTGGTCGCCGACAGTCGCATCTGTTCGATCTGCTCGTTGATCGCCGAATCCTTCTCGATAAACACATCGCGCGACGGCACATAGGCTTCCGGCTGGTAATAGTCGTAATAGGAGACGAAGTATTCAACCGCGTTTTCAGGAAAAAAATCGCGCAGCTCGGAATAAAGCTGCGCCGCCAGTGTCTTGTTCGGCGCCATCACCATCGCAGGGCGCCCGCAGCGCGCGATCACATTGGCCATCGTATAAGTCTTGCCGGATCCGGTCACGCCCAGCAGCGTCTGGAATGCCAGGCCGTTCTCAATACCTTCGACCAGTTGCTCAATCGCGGTCGGCTGATCGCCCGCAGGCTCGAATGGCTGGTGCAGACGATAGGGACTGTTCGGGAAAGTTTTGATATTCATGGGCGTATTGTAATAGCCTGCGGAAAACGCAGGTGGCCTTGTTACCCCCGAAGTCAGTCGGTAACGTGCAACAGCGTATCGGCCGGATCAGGAAGCGCTGCCGCCATGGCTTGTTCCAGATTCTCACCGACCAGCTTGACGATGTTCGCATCCAAGCTGCCTTTGCCCGCAAGCTCTTCGAGAAAACTCAGCACCTCCTGCGCCCCCCAGCCGTTGCGATAGGGGCGATTCTGAGCCATGGCCTGAAAGATATCCGCAACGCGCAGGATGCGCGCCTCGATGGACATGTCTTTCTCGTGAATTCGAAAAGGATAGCCCATACCATTCGGTTCTTCATGATGATAAGCCGCCCACAGCGCAATTTCCTCGAACCCCCCGATGCTGCGCAGTATCTGATAGGTTTCGAAGCTGTGAGTATTGATGATCCGCCGCTCGTGCGCATCGAGTTCGCCCGGCTTATCCAGTATCTCGTCAGGCACGCGCAGCTTGCCCAGATCGTGCAACAGACCGGCGAGTTCGAGCTTGTCGCAATTCTCCTCGGAAACTCCCGCGCATTCGGCAAGGAAGCGCGCAAGACGTGCTACACCCAGCGAATGGTAGGCGGTAAACGGACTCTTGGCATCGACGATATGCGAGAAAATCACCGCCAGCTGTTTTAACTCGGCAAAGGTGGGCTGATAACTCTCGCCGTGCAGCAACAGTTCACGCAGATAATTCTGAATCGAACGGGGCTCCAGCAGCAACCAGAAAGCCTCCGCCTGGGATGCATTCAGAAAAACGTCGACCAGTTCAGGCGAAAAATAGCTGCCGGCGTTTCGGCGTATCTTCTCGCGTATTTCGTCGACGTGATCGAACAGCATCCCCGTGCCATAGTACGATGCGGCAAGCGCATCCACGCGATCGACCATATAGACCATGTTAGCCTGCTTTGCCTGTTGCGCGCAGATGTCAGAAGCGGGCAATCCGATCAGTTTTTCCCATCTCGTATGGTGGTAGCGTACGGGCAGGGCCATGCGCGACAGCGGCGCAAAACCGCGCAACAGGTTGTAGCCGATCTCGGCATGCAGCTGTGAATTTTCCCAGTCGAACTGATCGACCAGATGGTGATGGGTCTGCGTCGATGACACACCGATGTCGTGCAACATGCCGAGATCGAACATAAAGGTGATCTCGTCGTCCGTAGCGCCCAGGAACTTGCTGCACTCGGCGGCCATGATGCCGACGCGCTTACCGTGTGCCACATCGTCGACCCCGACCAGATCGAGCGCATCGGACAACGCATAGATGACTTGACGCAGATCAGATTGCTGAAGCGCTTTTGACATATGCCTATCCTTTGGTTTACAACAGGAATGAGAATGATACACGCAACAGAGGATGACGCAACAGAACACCGGGTCGCAGTGTGGTTAAAACAGAAATTGGTGTCCTCGACTGGAATCGAACCAGTAATTGCCCCTTAGGAGGGGGCGGTTATATCCATTTAACTACGAGGACAGCGGGCGCATTCTACCGTTAAATGCGCTGTAATCCAAACCCTCACGCTGGTATCATGCGCGCCTGTCGCAAGTTTCACAAAAAAGAAAGCATAAAATGAAATGGTTAGCTATTGTCGTCGCGGCGATTATTTTCGCGTCCCTGTTCGTTGCGCGCGCCGCGCGGGCGGGCGAATTACCGGTCGTGGGCCAGGCGGCACCCGATTTCACACTGCCTGACCAGCACGGCAAACTGCACACACTGCAGGATTATCGCGGCAAGTATCTGGTGCTGTATTTTTATCCCAAGGATGACACACCGGGCTGCACCCAGGAAGCCTGCGCGTTTCGCGACGACCTGAATCGGCTGACCGAAATGGGCGCGCAGGTAATCGGTGTGAGCGTGGACGACAGCAACAGCCATGCGGAATTCGCAAAAAAATATCACCTGCCATTCCCTCTGCTGTCCGACAAGAGCGGTGCGGTTGCAAACAGCTATGGTGCCTATCTGAATCTGGGCATCATCAAAATGGCGCGCCGCTTCACCTTTTTGATCGACCCGCAAGGCAACATCAGCCGTCTGTATCTGAGCGTCGAAACATCGCGCCACTCCAAAGAGATCATCGAAGATTTGAAAAGACTGACAGTGACTGAAAAACCCTGATGTCGCTCCTGATCAAAAATTTACGTGTATATTCAAAGCCTGCGCTGCAATCAGCGACAAGCACCTCCCAATCAGCAATTTTAAAATAAGCAAACCATGCCATACATCACATTAGATAAAGCCAGCTTAGCCTTCGGTCACGTAGCATTGCTCGACCATGCCGATTTTCAACTCGACGAGGGCGAACGCGTAGGACTCATCGGGCGCAACGGCGGCGGCAAGTCCAGCATGATGCGTGTGCTGGCAGGCCAGGGAACGCTCGATGACGGGCTGATATGGCGTCAGCCTTCCGCCAGAATCTGTTACGTCAGTCAGGAACCTGTGCTGGATCCTGAAGACAGCGTATTCGACGCGGTCGCAA
>JBAZCE010000196.1:0-3820 GCA_041671105.1 Gallionella sp. | reverse complement strand
CATGAACACCGATTCAATCCGCCCAAAAATGTTCTTCGACACTGCTAAAGCTAATCTGATCGTCCTAAGTAAAACCTTATCTCTCACCAAGCGCTTGATTGCCGGAATCAAGTCCCGGGACGCACAATTCGCAACGTCATTTCTTCAAAAATAGGCCTTCAGGCATATTGACAACACCGAAACAATCCACATCCCCAGTAAACACGGCGCTTTTCGCCTATCCATCCCAACACCCAAACCATCACTTACGATATCACCATGTTTATATTGAATATTTTCAATACTCAAAAAACTAGCAAACCAGAAAAAATCGTTATGTAACGGCAGCTTAAATAGCCATCCGGCGATTTAACCCACAAAGTTATCCACAGATTTTGTGGGTAACTAAAAAATGCCTTACCGACTATCGAGTTAGTACTAGTTTGCTTAAGTGCTTCCTGAGGAACATTGTCCAACTTGAAACGATAATATGGATACGCAAGTTACGAAAAACCGGGGGAAGGTCACTTTGATTACTACAGCACTGCTTGGTTAGGGCACCCTTGGAAGACGATTTTTCGGGGGAAGGTCACCCGGACTCGCGCGAGGTTCAGGTGGAGGCGTGCTCATGCGCCTCGCCTCTTCTGGTGAAACATCTATCAAAGTAATGCTATCTCTGCCATCGTCAGGCGTGTACCCCTGATTTTTTGCCTTATTAGCCCAATACTGTGACTGTGAATCGCTCCTTTGAACCCCTTGTCCATATTGGTACATCGACGCCAATTTCATCTGTGCTTCGGGGTTTCCCTTTTCTGCTGCCTTGCGAATCAACTCAAACGCTTCTTTGAACGCGTATCTATAGTAATACTCAAGACCTTTCTCATACTCGTTGCTGCCGACCGTTTTGATTTCAACCAGATCATTATCCTTGGCTGACTCAATACCCTTGGCCTTATTACGCCACTTAGCGGCCTCCACATAATCCGGTTTTACCCCCAATCCATTTTCATACATACCAGCTAAATTGTTCATGGCTATAGCATAGCCTTGATCAGCCGCTTTTCTAAACCACTCAGTTGCTTGTTTGTAATCTTGCGTAACCCCGCTTCCCGCCGCATACATGACACCTAGATTATTTTGCGCGTTCGGCAAGCCTTGGATAGCCGCTTTACGAAATAAAATTATAGATTTATTAAAATCCATCTGTACGCCATTTCCTTTCAAATACATTCTGCCTAATGTGTTTTGCGCCATGGGAACACCGTTTTCGGCCAGTGGCGTCAACTTGGTTACGGCTAAAACATAATTTCCATTATCGAAGGCCGACATCCCTTCCTCTAAAGCCGAAGAAAATTTTCCTGCATTTCGATTTGCAGTCGCAGGCCTCTCTTCACATGGACGATCACCATAGGAAATCTGCCCATCTTTTTCACACTTATAGACTGCGGCAAATGCACTAACGTTTGCCGCCATTAAGAAAAAAAATAGCAATCTGTTCATCGAACTTCCTTTTTATTTTGACTTATTCAAACAACGATTCGTACTGCACAAAATGTTCTCTCACCTTACGCAAGCATCACACCCAAAACAATAGACCTGAATATCTAGATAATTCGGCCTATTGTTCTTCAGTAGCGCAATTTAAGAACCTTTGAATCGTCACAAGAAGTCAAAAATCCGACGAAAATTCAATTCGTTTCTTTAACTTCAGTCCGCGCCCAGCCATGGGCAAACGTGACCCTCAACTCCTCCCCGACCGCCAGCGTCTCCGCATCCGACACGACGCGCCCGCTCTTGTCCTGCACCATGCTATAGCCGCGTGCCAGCACCTGTTTCGGGTCGAGGTAGATCAGATGCTGCGCGACGCTCTCCAGACGCGACGCATGGCGCTGCTGCATGGTGCGCATCGCACGGACCAGGCGCTGCGCGAGATTGGCTTGCCTGTCCTGCAGCCGCTCGTGATCGCCGCTCGCGGCCTGCAGGCGTCGCGCCAGCGATAGCCATTGCCATTGCCATTGCTGACGGCGATGGGCATCGGCGCGCTGCAGGCGCTGATGCAGCTGATCCAGTTGCTGCGACTGGCGCTGCAGTTGTTGCGCGGGATGCACCAGGCGGCGCTGCAGATAGTCCAACGTCTGCATCGTATTCTGCAAACGGTTGCGCTGCGCGCGCCGCAGGTGTTGCGCCAGGTCTTGCAGGCTGCGCAGCAGTTCGCGCCGGTCCGGCACGACGCGCTGGGCGGCGGCGGTGGGGGTCGGGGCCCGCTCGTCGGCGACGAAGTCAGCGATGGTAAAGTCGGTCTCGTGGCCGACGCCGCTGACGACGGGAATCGCGCTGGCGGCAATCGCGCGCGCGACGATCTCTTCGTTGAACGACCACAGGTCTTCGATGCTGCCGCCGCCGCGGCAGACGATCAGCACATCGCATTCCGCACGCCGGCTCGCCTCCGCGATCGCCTGCGCGATCTTTTCTGCGCTGCCCGCCCCCTGCACCGGCGCCGGATACAACACCACCGGCACGCCCGGCAGACGCAACCGCAACGTGGTCAGCACGTCGCGCAATGCGGCGGCTTGCAATGATGTGACGATGCCTATACGTCTGGGGTATGCGGGCAACGGACGTTTTCGCGCCGCATCGAACAGGCCTTCGCTTTCCAGTTTCAGCTTGAGTTGGGCAAAGCGCTCGTAGAGCACGCCCAGCCCGGCCGGGCGCAGTTGCTCGACGGTCAGCTGAAAATCGCCGCGCTGCTCGTACAGCGTAGTGACGGCCAGCACTTCAACCTGCTGTCCATTGGCGACCGACGCACCCAGCAACTGGTTCTTGTGGCGGAACATCACGCAGCGCACCTGCGCCTGGTCGTCCTTGAGCGAGAAATAGAAATGGCCGGAGGCGGCCTTCACCAGATTGGAGATTTCACCGCGCACCCACAGCAGCGGCACCTCGCTTTCCAGCAAACGCTTGATTGCAAGGTTAAGTTCCGAGACGCGCAGAACGCGGCTCTTTTCTTCCAAAAATAGTCCTTCAGACATATTGACAACCCGAAAATAATCCACACCCCAAGCAAATACACGGCTTTGCGTACATCTCGACTGCGCCAGAACTCGTCACTTACGACAACCAGTTGTTTTAAAAAGAATTAAATGACTCGCAAAAAATAGGCAATGCAACAAAATTCCTTATGCGACGCCATCTTAATGCCCTATCCGCAATTTAATCCACAAAGTTATCCACAGGTTTTGTGGGTAAACGGAAATATCCTTTTTTAATGACGGGTTAGACGACTCCACCTGAAGTAAATCCTGAGAAACCTTGCCCAAGCCCCGGCGAAACGATACAGTTGCGCCCTGTCGATTTAAGCATATTCTGGAGAATCCGCGTGTTTGCAATTGTAGAAGCGGCCGGCTGGCCGATCTGGTTCCTGATCCTTGCATCCGTCGTGGCCGTCGGCCTGATCGTCGAACGCTTGCTATACCTGCGCGCCAGTCGCATCGCTCCGCCCGCGCTGCTGAACGAGGTCGTCAAGGAACTGAAACAGCGCGGCGTCAGCGAAGGCATGCTGATCCGGCTGACCGACAGCTCCCCGTTGGGCGCCATCTTCGCCGCCGGACTCAAGAACGCGAAAAGCACCCCCGATGTGATGAAGGAATCCATCGAGGAAGCCGGTCGCAAGGTCGCGCACGACCTGTCGCGCTTCCTGACCACGCTGGGCACGATCGCCTCGATCAGCCCGCTGCTCGGCCTGTTCGGCACGGTGGTCGGCATGATCGAGATCTTCGGCTCGCAGGCCCCCACCGGCAACAGCCCGGCGATGCTGGCGCACGGCATCTCGGTCGCGCTGTAC
>JBAZCE010000195.1:0-3835 GCA_041671105.1 Gallionella sp. | reverse complement strand
CCAGTGGACAGGATGAGAAAAGGGTTGCGCGACATGTCAAAAAATCCATGCTGGATACGGGGCATGACGATAAGATTGATGATGTGATCGATGGTGGGCGCAAGCGCATTTTGATGCTGGTCGATGAATGTACGAGATTGATGCGCACCGCTCATTTTGCTGAAGCGAACCGGAAGGTGCTCGATGCGCTGGATATTCACGGGGAAAACTATGAGGCGTTGATGGCGGCGGCTCAGCTTCATCTTTTGTGGTTAAAACAGGAAGGTTTGAATGCGGCGATTGTCGAACGTGCCAAGCACTATCTTTCGACGCTGGATAAGTTGCTGCCCAACAACGTCAAGGTGATGAATTTTTATCGTTTTTTCAACGAGATCATGAGTAAATAAATGCAAAAAGTCCTCTCGGCACTGGTCGTTCACGATATCAAGAATGTGCTGGCGCTGCTTGAAATCGATCTTGAGCAATTGAATCATCGTGCGGACGTGCCTGAAGAGGGGCGGCGGGCCTATCGTCGCTGTATCGATCTTAAAAATCGTCTGATCAATTTTTTGACGCTCTACAAGCGCGATCAGACCGGGCTTATGCCGATGTTGCGCGAGATCGATCTGGTCGAGTTTACTGAGGACATGATACGCAACAGTCAGTCAGTGATGATGGCGGAAAATCATCACGGTCATCAGATCACGGTACGAGCCGATTTCGAACGGATGACGACGGGGGGGGCGACTGGCGGAATGGGGCTGTTCGATGAAAACCTGGTCGAGCTGGCATTGGAGTCGGCGCTCAATAATGCGGTTCGTTATGCTCACCATGAAGTCCTGGTCTGGTTCGAGCAAGTGGAAGATGCGCTTGCCTTCAAGGTGTTTGACGACGGTGTGGGGGTTGGCGTTGTGGATAAACTGATGCAGCGCAATGTTGCTGAAAAATCCTCGTCCACCGGATTGGGGCTGGCGTTATGCAAGGCGGTCGCCGAAGCGCACGGTGCCGGTTCTGTGAAACTTGAAAGTGTTGAAGGCGGCGGAACCTTGTTTACAATGGAACTGCGGTGTGAGTGAGCTGACTACCCGCGCAACCAACCCTGTCATTCTCTACGCCACCGAGGACGGCAGGGTCACGGTGGATGTCTGGTTTTCCAACGATAATTTCTGGCTTACCCAGAAGACGATGGCGGAGCTGTTCGGGGTGAAAACACCCGCTGTCAATAAACACTTGAAGAATATTTTTACCACGGGCGAATTGGTGGAGGATTCAGTTGTTTCCGTTTTGGAAACAACTGCCGCCGACAGTAAGACCTACGCCACCCGCTTTTATAACCTCGATGCCGTGATTGCGGTGGGTTACCGTGTGAATTCCATCAAGGCAACGCATTTTCGTATCTGGGCGACGCAGGCCCTGCGCGAATACATGGTCAAGGGCTTCGTGCTGAATGACGATATGCTCAAGAACGGGCGTGCCTTTGGTCAGGATTACTTTGACGAATTGCTGGAGCGCATCCGCGAGATTCGCGCCAGCGAGCGCCGCGCTTACCAAAAAATTGCCGATGTATTCGAACAGTGCAGCAGCGATTATCAGAGCAATAGCGAGGAGACGCAGGTGTTCTTTCAGATGGTGCAGAACAAGTTGCACTTTGCCAGCACGGGGCAAACCGCCGCCGAGATCGTGCATAGCCGGGCTGATGCGAACAATCCATTCATGGGGCTGACGACCTGGAAAAATGCACCGCGCGGAAAAATTATCAAGAGCGATGTTACCATTGCCAAGAACTATTTGAATGAGGCCGAGTTGGATAAACTGAACCGGCTGGTTTCCATGTTTATCGACTTTGCCGAGATCCGTGCGCTGAATCGCAAAATCATGACTATGAAAGACTGGCTGGAGTGGGTGAAGCGATTCCTGGACTTCACGGATCAGCAGGTGCTGGAAAACGCCGGAAAAATCTCGCAGGAAATGGCGCGCACCAAGGCGCATGCTGAATATGAAAAATTTCGCGTACAACAAGATTTGGACTACCACTCGGATTTCGACCTGAGGTTGGCACGCTATCTGAAGGGCGAGGGGCAGCAATGAATCGACATGTGAACGCTATCTCCGGGCGCTTGAGTTAGTATATTGTCTTGTGTAACTTATTGATTTATATGTAGTTTTATAAATAAAAAGCCCCGCTCATGAGGCGGGGCCTGGGCTGGCTGAAAAAGCGAATGCGTCCTGCTACGCCTCGGTGGAACCCAGCGAGGTGGTGTTGAAACCGCCATCCACATAGGTGATTTCACCGGTGATGCCGCTGGCAAGATCGCTGCACAGGAAGGCCGCTGCATTGCCCACTTCTTCTGCGGTGACGTTGCGTTTTAAGGGCGAGTGTTTTTCGTTGTAGCCCAGCAATTTGCCAAAATCGGCAATGCCTGCCGCGGCCAGCGTCCTGATCGGACCTGCTGAGATGCCATTCGCGCGAATTCCTTTGCCGCCCAGCTGCATCGCCAGATAGCGCACGGAAGCTTCAAGACTGGCTTTCGCCATGCCCATCACGTTGTAGTGAGGCATGGTGCGAACCGCGCCAAGATAACTCAGAGTCAATATCGCCGCGTTGCGGCCTTCCATCATCGGCAGCGCGGCTTTTGCCATGGCAGGGAAGCTGTAAGCGCTGATGTCGTGTGCGACGCGAAAGGCTTCGCGGCTGAAACCGTCCAGAAATTCGCCTTCCAGCGCTTCGCGCGGGGCGAATGCGATGGCATGCACAAATCCGTCGAAACCATCCCAGTGCTGCTTCAAATCGATAAACAACTGATTGATGTCGTCATCGCTTGCGACATCGCATTGAAATACCAGTTCGCTGTTGAATTGTTTTGCCAGATCCAGTACGCGTTCGCGAACACGTTCGCCCTGGTAGGTGAACGCAAGTTCCGCGCCTTCCCGGTGCATAGCCTGTGCGACGCCATAGGCGATCGAGCGGGTGCTGATCATGCCGGTAATCAGAATTCGTTTATTGGCCAGAAATCCCATACTTGTTCCCTTGCAATGATGAGTGGTTGGTCAAAAGTTGGCGGATTATAAAGCAATGGCGCGCAATCGTCAGATGCAATCGTATATAATCCCGCGCTGTTCAATTTTGGGTCTTTCTTCATGCTGGAAGTTGGCAACTTGGCCTGTAGTCGCGGCGACCATCGTCTGTTTACCGGATTGAGCTTTGCTTTACATCCGGGGCAGATCATGCAAATCAAGGGTACGAATGGCAGCGGCAAGACTAGTTTGTTGCGTACCCTGTGCGGCTTCATCCAGCCCGATGAAGGGAAAATATCCTGGTGCGGCTTTGACGTGCGCGAACTGGATGAGGATTATTTTGCACAGATGTTATATCTGGGGCATTTGAATGCGATCAAGGATGAATTGAGCGCGCTGGAAAATCTGCGCATTTCCGCCGGGTTGTCGGGTGCTGAGCTGGACGAAAAACAGGCCATTGCCGCATTGAGGCGCATGGGCTTGAAGGGGCGCGAGCGATTGCCGACCAAAGTGCTCTCGCAGGGGCAGCGCCGCCGTGTTGCATTGGCACACTTGCTGGTAAGCGATGCAAAGCTGTGGATACTGGATGAACCGCTGACGGCGCTGGATGTCGGTGCGGTGGCGCTGATCGAAGAGTTGATCGCGGAACATCTGGCAAGAGCCGGTATGGTGATCTTTACGACGCATCAGCCGCTGAATGTGGCCGGTGTGGAACTGCGCAGTTTGTCGCTGTCCGAGTTATGAAGAAACTTTCCTTGATTTCCTTGCTGATATTGGTGGTGCGCCGGGATCTGGTGTTGGCGATGAGACGTCGTGCAGACGTGCTGACCACCTTAATCTT
>JBAZCE010000194.1:0-3856 GCA_041671105.1 Gallionella sp. | reverse complement strand
ACGCTCGAAGAGCTGAACGCGCTGCTCGACGCGCGCGATATTTCGGTGCAAAGCGGCTGTGCGCTGAGTTTCGTTGAGCAGGGCGAAGGTCGCCTGGCGTTCGAGGCGCAATATGAGCCGCGCTGTTACCTGACGGGCGAAGTGCAGACGCGATCCGATAACTGGCACGATTTCTTCAATGCTTTGGTGTGGTTGACCTTCCCCAAGGCAAAGGCCGCCATCAATGCGCGCCACTATCGCGCGCTGACCGGTGCTGATGAGGCGGCAAGCCGCAGCCAGCGGGGTGTTATTCGCGATACCAATACCTTGCTGGATGAATCGGGTGTCATCGTCGTGTATGCCGATGAGGAGCTGGCCGGTTTGTTGCGAAACTTTCAGTGGACTGAATTGTTCTGGGAACGACGCCGGCAGGTGCAAGACAGCATGGGCTTTTACCTGTTCGGTCACGGCCTGTACGAGAAGGCATTGCAACCTTATGTCGGCATGACAGGGCAAGGGTTGCTGCTGGCGGTGGAGCAGGATTTTTTCAGCTGGTCAAAGGCGCAGCAGTTGGCGCATCTGGATAGTCTGTTGGCGAATTATCTGGCAAAACCTGAACATTGCCTCAGTACCCGTGAATTGTCTCCTGTGCCGTTGCTGGGTATTCCCGGATGGACTGCGGAGAACGACTGCGCGGCTTATTACGGTAACACGGACTATTTTCGCACCAGCAGGCGCGGCGTAAATAAGCGGCTTTGATGTAGTACACGCGCGGTGCGGCTTGGGTACAATAGCTGCCTTGAGTGTTGTTGAGGAATAGCTATGCGTGGCGGAATATTTCGCAGTGTCCGGACTTACATTGTTGCGGTAGCCGTTGTCGGCATGGCTGCGGCGCTGGTCTCCACGATCTATTTCACCGAGGGTAATCTTAACTGGATTGCCTTTCTGACGGGAATTCTGGTTGCCTCCGTTCTTGCCGAGGCGGTACGGGCTTCGCGTTCTGAATGGGTGCTGATGCGTCGCACCGCACAGCTATCCGCAGTGAAGGAGAAGCTGGAGTCGGAAGTCGGTCGGTGCAAGAGTCTGGATGCAAAAGTCGCTGAATCTGATGCGCGCTTGCGCCTGATGGATGAGACATTGCCAACGATGATCGTGTTGATCGATACCGAGGGGTATTGCCGATATCACAATCGCGCCTTTCGCGAATGGTTGAACATGAAGGTGGAGCTCATCGACGGTCGCCATCTGCGCGATTTGTTCGGCGCAAAGGCTTATGCGGGGATCGCCACTGCCGTCAGGCAATCCCTGGACGGGCAGTCTGTTCATTACGAGCATTTGCAGGAGATGCCAAATGGCGCCGTCTACCGGCTGGCGGTGGAGCATGTTCCTCAGGTTGACAGCAAGGGTCATGTAAGCGGGTTTTACTTGCTGGCTGAGGATATAACGAGGCGAGGCGATCTGCCGCTTGCCGATAAGGTTGAATCCGCAAAGAGTTTAAGCCTAGTTGCCGGCGGTTCTGCCGATCAGGAAATGTTTCTCAGCACTTTCTCCGAGCAGGTGGGCGGACGAGCCGATGCCGGAAAACGTTTTATCGCTGCAATCCAGGACGGTGAGTTCAGGCTGTATTGTCAGCTTATATCCCCCTTGCCGGTTGATTCCGGGAAAACGGCTCACTACGAAATACTGATACGCCTGATGGAGGAGGAGGGGGGCATGATGCCGCCCGGTGCATTTTTTCCGCTGGCCGAGAAAAACGGATTAATGCCCTACCTTGATCGCTGGGTTGTAGGGCATGTTCTGGAATGGGCGGCAAATAACCAGAGTCGTGATCGCGATTCCATCTTTTTTATCAATGTGGCAGCGTCTACGATCGGCGACCCGGAATTTCCCGAATTTCTGAAAACCACGCTGGACGAGCAACGGATGCCGGGTTCTGTCCTCTGTTTTGAAGTTTCTGATCAGGAGCTTGCGATACGAAACAGCAGCGTGGCGGAGTTTATCCGCCGTGTCAGGCAATGTGGTTGCCGGGTTGCATTGAGCGGATTTGGCCGTGATACGGTCTCGTTCGACCAGATACGCGGATTTCAGGTGGAGTTTTTGAAAATCGACGGCAGCACCATACTCAATATGCTCGGTAATCCGGTCGATCTTGCCAAGGTGCTATCCATCGACCGGGTAGCCAAAAAAATCGGCGTCAAAACGGTGGCAGAGCTGGTTGAAAGCGAGGAGATCGTCGCAAAACTGGCCGAAATCGGTGTCGATTATGTTCAGGGGTTTGGCATCTCTCATCCGCGCAGACTGATCGAGTGAATGTCTTGAGGATCAGCTTGTATACACAAGTTAGTATGCGGGTGTCATCTTGCCTCGTTTTTTTCAGTCAGTTGCGCTAAAATTGGCACACTTTTTTTAGTCGGATATATATTGTGGCGCTCATAGTACAAAAGTACGGTGGTACATCGGTCGGCAGCACAGAACGCATCAAGAACGTGGCGCGACGCGTCGCTAAATTCAAGGCAAAGGGTCATCAGGTGGTGGTGGTGCTCTCCGCGATGAGCGGCGAGACCAATCGTCTGATCGGTCTGGCGCGCGAAATTCAGGAAAATCCTGATCCGCGCGAGCTGGATGTCATTATCTCTACGGGCGAACAAGTCACCATTGGTCTTCTTGCCATGGCGCTCAAGGCGCTCGGGCTGAAAGCCAAGAGTTACACCGGCGGGCAGGTCAAGATTCTGACCGACGATGCGCATACCAAGGCGCGCATCATCAGCATCGACGAGCAGAGCATACGTGCCGATCTTGCGAACGATTATGTCGTGGTAGTGGCCGGTTTCCAGGGAATGGACGGGGACGGCAATATCACGACCCTCGGGCGCGGCGGTTCGGATACCACAGGCGTTGCAATCGCGGCGGCGTTGCGTGCCGACGAATGCCAGATTTATACCGATGTGGATGGCGTATATACCACCGATCCGCGCATGGTTCCCGAGGCGCGTCGCCTGAAGAGCATTACCTTCGAGGAAATGCTGGAGATGGCGAGCCTGGGTTCCAAGGTGCTGCAAATTCGTTCAGTGGAGTTTGCCGGTAAATACAAAGTCAAACTGCGCGTGCTGTCTTCCTTCGAGGAAGAGGGCGAGGGCACACTGATTACTTTTGAGGATGAAGACAAAATGGAACAAGCCATTATTTCTGGGATCGCATTTAACCGCGATGAAGCCAAAGTCAACGTATTGGGTGTGCCGGACAAGCCCGGGATTGCCTATCAGATCCTGGGGCCGGTGTCTGACGCGAATATCGATGTAGATATGATCATTCAGAACGTCGGCGTGGACGGTACGACCGACTTCTCCTTTACCGTGCATCGCAACGAGTTTGCCAAGACCATGGACATTCTCAACAACGAGGTTCTGCCGCACATCGGCGCGCGCCGTGTGATCGGCGACAACAAGGCTGCGAAAGTCTCGGTGGTCGGCGTCGGCATGCGCTCTCACGTCGGTATCGCCAGCAAGATGTTCCGCACGTTGGCCGAGGAGGGTATCAATATTCAGATGATCTCTACCTCGGAAATCAAGATTTCCGTAGTGATCGACGAGAAGTATCTGGAGTTGGCTGTGCGCGTTCTGCATAAGGCGTTCGATCTGGATCAGGAAGATGCATAAAAATACAAAATTTATTTGACAGGCCGGGCTGTAAGCCTTAATATGCGCGGCCTTCGGAGAGGTGGCCGAGTGGTCGAAGGCACTCCCCTGCTAAGGGAGCATCCGGGGATAACCTGGATCGAGGGTTCGAATCCCTCCTTCTCCGCCAAGGTAATATTGCAGTAAGAAAATGTGTTGCAATATGATGTTTAATGTAGTATACTGTTTCTGTTGTAGTTTCA
>JBAZCE010000193.1:0-3922 GCA_041671105.1 Gallionella sp. | reverse complement strand
TGGAATTCTTCCACTATGCTTTTGTCCAGAACCAGTTGCAGCGTGGAGAGGTAGGTGACGGGCGCGCTGTTGAGCAAGGCGATGGTGCCGTCGATATGTTCATCGCTGTATTTACTGCCGCCAAGACCCAAGATGACGGTGGCGGAGACTTTCATGCCGCTCGCATGCGCCTTGTGCAGCACCTCGACTATGCGCCGTTGCGTGGCGCCCTTGGTGATCTTTTTCAAAATGAGGTCGGAGCCGGATTCGATGCCGAAGTAGAGCAGGCTCAGTTTGTGTTCGCGCAACAGAGCCAGTTCTTCGGCGCTCTTGCGCCCGATGTTGCCGGGCGTGGCATAGCATGAGACGCGCGTCAGGCGCGGCAGAGCTGCCGCCAGTTCGCGCAGGATGGCGAGCAGGTGTTCCGTTGGCAAAGCCAGCGCATCGCCATCGGCCAGAAACACGCGCTGCGCATCCGGCCAGACAGCTGCGGCCTGGCGGATATCTGCGAACACGGCATCGAGTGAGCGTTCGGCATAGTGCTTGCTACGATACATGGCACAGAAGCTGCACTGGTTGAAGCTGCACCCCAGCGTGGCCTGGATGATCAGGTTATCGCCCTCGGAGGGAGGGCGGAACAGCGGCATATCGCAGAGTAAGTTCATGCTGTTTGCAATATCAACGCTGTGCGCTGATCTTATGCAGCACCTCTGTCAGCCTGTCCGCTTCTTCTCGGGTGTTGTAGAACGCGAACGAGGGCCTGACGGTCGATTCCAGCCCGAAGCGCGCCAGAATCGGCTGCGCGCAATGGTGTCCGAAGCGCGCCGCGATGCCTTCCGCATCCAGCATTCTGCCGACCTCCACATCCGGAATGCCATCTATCACGAGGGAGATGACGCCGCCCCGGTCGCGGGGCATGCCGATCACGCGCAGTCCGTTGACGCCGAGAATTTTTTCCAGCGCGTAATCGAGCAGACCGGTTTCGTATCGTTCTATTCTCTCGACACCGATGCCGTTCAGGTAATCGATCGCGGCGCCGAGGCCCACGGCCGCAGCGGTCGACGGGGTGCCCGCCTCGAACCGCTTGGGCGGATGGGCAAAGGTAGTCTTCTCGAACGTGACATGCTTGATCATGCCGCCGCCGCCCTGCCAGGGGGGCAACTGCTCCCACACAGGTGCGCTGCCCCAAACGGCGCCGATACCGGTCGGAGCAAACAGCTTGTGCCCGGAGAAGACATAGAAGTCGCAGCCGATCGCCTGCACATTCACGCGGCGATGCGCGACGCCTTGCGCGCCGTCGATCACCACGGTGGCGCCAAAGCGCTTGGCCATCGCGGTCATCTCGGAAATCGGCATCACGCTGCCTAACGCATTGGAGATATGGGTGATGGAGACGATGCGGGTGCGGGAACCAAGCAGGCGTGCATACTCGTCGAGAATGATCTCGCCGTTGTCGTCCACCGGTGCGACGCGGATCACGGCGCCGGTCTTCTTTGCGGCGAATTGCCAGGGCACGATGTTGGCGTGATGCTCGGCTTCAGTCAACAGAATCTCGTCGCCGGGCCGCAACAGTGCTTCGCCGAGGATAGAGGCTAACAGGTTGAGGCCTTCGGTGGTGCCGCGCACGAAGACGATTTCCTGCGGCGAGGCAGCATTAAGGAAAGTTGCGACTTTGGCGCGCGCGCCCTCGTAGGCGGCTGCGGCGGCCTCAGCCAGCGTATGAGTGCCGCGATGGATGTTGGAGTTCTCGTACTCGTAGAACCGCGACACCCGGTCGATCACGACTTGCGGCTTTTGCGTCGTCGCGGCGCTGTCGAGCCAGATCAGCGGCTTGCCGTGCAGCGTGCGCTGCAGGAGAGGAAAATCTCGGCGGATGTAGTCGACATCGAACAGGCTTGCGGCGGGCGGATTGGCGTTCTGGCTCATGGTTGTTCCTGATGGGAGACAGTGCAATCTTACGCGATAATGTCGCACCATTTTCAATCTCAACCATCATGTGGCTACAAAAAGAGATACACCTGAAACCCAAAGCCCGCGGCTTCCACCTGATCACCGGCGAGCTGTTGCGCGAACTGCCCGAACTGCCTGATTTCAGGATAGGCATGATGAACGTCTTCATCATGCACACCTCGGCCTCATTAACGCTGAACGAGAATGCCGACCCTACGGTGCGCCAGGATTTCGAGAGCTATTTCAACCGCGCCGTGCCGGAGGAGGAGTCTTACTATCGCCATCGGGATGAAGGCCCGGACGACCTGCCTGCACATATCAAATCCAGCATTCTGGGCTGCAGCCTGAATATCCCGATCACCGACGGACGCCCCGCGCTGGGAACATGGCAGGGCATCTACCTGTGCGAACACAGGAACCACGCCGGCAGTCGACGCGTTGTAATCACGCTGCACGGCGAGTAAATCGGCGGCCTGTTAAATGCCGGGCCAGATGAATTCGACGCGTATACCGCTCGGTTCATAGCACATCATGTGCATCGCGGGCCCCTTCCCCAGCAACTCCGGGGAGAACTCGATTTTCACCCCGCCTGCGATCAGCCTGTTATAAACGTTGTTCAGGTCGGCTTCATTTTCAACCTGAAATGCGACGTGGTGCAGCCCGACATTTTTATTCTTATCGAACCGGTTTGACGGCGCATCCTTTATTGCCCAAAGCGTAACCATAATGCTGCCGTCGCTGACATAGATGGCAGGATATTCCTCATTCCTGCGCACTTCTCTCCACCCCAGTCTGGACACAAAAAAGTCTGCGCTTTCTTCCAGTCGGGAAACAGTTAATCCGATGTGATGACAACCTTTGGTCATTGGCGTATTCATGGTTTTCCTTTAAAAAAATGAGCGATATGCGGCTGCGGCAAGCGCTTAATCAAAATGAACCGGGTGAATTATTCCCGCTTACGCATTGCGACAATAGTGGCCCGCATGCCATTTTTAGATACAATCGGGCCAACATGAAAAAAACATCACCAAATCCGGATTCGTTCGCCGTCATCGCTTTCAATGGCGTCAACCCTTTTCACCTGTCGGTGCCGTGCATCATTTTTCGTCCTGATGCCGGCCAGGTTCCCGACTTCAAGGTAACGGTGTGCGCGGCTGAGCCGTCACCGATACAAACCAACGCCGGTTTTTCAATTCATGCTGCGCACAGTCTTGCCGATCTGCAACACGCGGAAACGGTCATCGTGCCCGGCTGGCGCGATACCGCAGAGTTACCGCCAAAAGCCTTGCTCGATGCACTTTGTGCCGCTCACCAGCGCGGCGCAAAAATCGTCAGCTTTTGTCTCGGGGCATTTGTGCTGGCTACGGCAGGACTGCTGGATGGCCGACGCGCAACCACCCATTGGAAATGGGCGGATGAGCTGGCACAACGTTATCCGCACATCGATGTGGAGCCTGATGTGTTGTATGTGGACGAGGGCGACATCGTGACTGCCGCCGGATGTGCCGCAGCCATAGACTGCTGCCTGCATTTGTTGCGTACGCAGTACGGTGCCCAAGTCGCCAATCATGTGGCTCGCCGCATGGTCGTGCCACCCTTTCGCCAGGGAGGGCAGGCACAGTTCATCGAACAACCCGTATTCAGCCCGGCTACATCTGACCGGCTGTCTGAGGTCATGGAGTGGATGACGCAAAATTTGGATACTGCGCACACTCTGGACGAACTGGCGGAACGAGCCTTGATGAGCCGCCGGACTTTTACGCGGCGGTTTCGCCAGACGACAGGGACAACCGTCGGGCTATGGTTGCTGAACCAGCGTTTAGCCCTGGCGCAACGCATACTGGAAACGACAGATAAGCCGATCGAGATCGTGGCCGAGGCATCCGGCTTTGCTACCCCGGCATTATTCAGACGCTGTTTCGGGCAGGCATTCGGCATCAAACCATCCGTCTATCGGCGCGAGTTCCGCGGCGAATAAACGGAAAGTTTAATT
>JBAZCE010000192.1:0-3930 GCA_041671105.1 Gallionella sp. | reverse complement strand
CTGGCGCCGGGCGACATGAAGAACGTCGTCGACAAGGCGCGCGAAGTGAATGACGGCGCCGACAACATCATGGTCTGCGAACGCGGCGCTTCCTTCGGTTACAACAATCTGGTGTCCGACATGCGCTCTCTTGCCGTGATGCGCAACACAGGATGCCCTGTGGTATTCGATGCGACGCATTCGGTGCAGTTGCCGGGCGGGCAGGGTACGGTCAGCGGCGGGCAGCGCGAGTTTGTACCCGTGCTGGCGCGTGCGGCGGTGGCTGCCGGGATTTCCGGCCTGTTCATGGAGACCCATCCGAATCCGTCGCAGGCCTTGTCGGACGGGCCCAATGCCTTTCCGTTGGGGCATCTGAAGGCGCTGCTGAAGACGCTGATGGTGCTCGACGGCGCCGTCAAAGCGCAGGGATTGATTGAAGAAACGGTCGATTTGAAGAACGTTTGATTTATTTGAAAACGGTTGCCCATAGTTTAATCTGAATTAAACATGGTCGGGCTAAACTCTGCGTGGCGACCGATGTGAAGTGCTGGAGAAATCTGCGTGAATCCGTGTAATCGGCGGATTTATTTATACAAAATTTTGATTCTGAATCTTTGAGGACATAAAAATGAGTGCAATTGTTGATGTGATCGCCCGTGAAATTCTGGATTCACGCGGCAACCCTACCGTAGAAGCCGACGTATTGTTGGAATCCGGTGTGATGGGACGTGCGGCTGTGCCGTCCGGTGCCTCCACCGGGGAGCGCGAAGCGATTGAATTGCGCGACGGCGACAAGAAGCGTTACCTGGGTCGCGGTGTGTTGAAGGCTGTGGAGTATGTCAACACTGAAATCGCCGACGCGATTATCGGTTTGGAAGCCATGGAACAGGCATTTATCGATCAGACCATGATCGAGTTGGACGGCACGGAAAACAAATCCCGACTGGGTGCGAATGCGATCCTGGCCGTGTCCATGGCGGTTGCGCGTGCTGCGGCTGAAGAATCCGGCTTGCCTCTGTACCGTTATCTGGGCGGCTCTGCCAGGATGCAATTGCCGGTGCCGATGATGAACATCATCAACGGCGGCGCGCATGCCAACAATAACATCGACATGCAGGAATTCATGATCATTCCGGTCGGTGCGCCGAGTTTCCGCGAAGCGTTGCGCTACGGTGCAGAAGTGTTTCATGCATTGAAGAAGCTGATCGACTCAAAAGGCATGCCAACCACCGTTGGCGATGAAGGCGGTTTTGCGCCCAATCTGCCGAGCAACGAAGCTGCATTGAAGCTGATCGTCGAAGGTATTGAGGCTGCCGGTTTCGTACCGGGTGCCGATGTCGCGATCGGCGTGGATTGCGCCAGTTCCGAGTTCTACAAGGACGGCTTGTACTGTCTGGATTCCGAAGGGCTGAAGCTCACCTCCGCTCAGTTTGTGGACTATCTGGCCAATTGGGTAGACAAGTATCCGCTGATCAGCATCGAAGACGGTATGTCTGAGAATGACTGGGATGGCTGGAAGCTGCTGACTCAACGTCTGGGTAAGACCGTTCAGATCGTAGGCGACGACGTGTTCGTCACCAACACCAAAATCTTGCGCGAAGGCATCCGTCAGGGACTGGCTAATTCAATTCTGATCAAGGTCAACCAGATCGGTACGCTTACCGAAACCTTCGAGGCGATCGAAATGGCCAAGCGCGCGGGTTACACCGCCGTGATCTCGCATCGCTCCGGCGAAACCGAGGACAGCACCATTGCCGATATCGCGGTTGCGACCAATTCGCTGCAAATCAAGACGGGTTCCGCTTCCCGCTCGGATCGTATGGCGAAATACAACCAGTTGTTGCGCATCGAAGAAGATCTGGGCGAAACTGCGTCCTATCCAGGTCGCGATGCCTATTACCAGCTGAGCTAGTATTTTCCGGCTCGCTAATTCGCCCCGGGCTTAGGCTTGGGGCGTTTTTTTATAAAAAGCCGTTTTTGGTTGTTCGAAAAGCACTTCCTGCCCATATGAGAATCGTCACATTAATACTGGTCGTCCTGCTGGCGTTGTTGCAGTACCCGCTCTGGCTGGGTAAAGGCGGCTGGTTGAAGGTATGGGATTTGCACCATCAGGTCGAGGCGCAGCAGCAGATCAACGGACAGACCCGGACACGCAATGCCGTGCTGAATGCGGAGGTGCTCGATTTAAAACAAGGTACCGAAGCCATCGAAGAGCGCGCGCGCAGTGAATTGGGGATGATCAAAGGCGACGAGGTGTATTTCCAGATTCTGGACGACACCGGCAATAAAATAACTGAAAAGATCGCCTCGGCGTCGTCTGTTCCGGTCGTCACGCGCGGAATCAAATAAGCCTGAATCGCAGGCGATTTAAGGCTTTTTCGGGCGGCATACGCACCGTCATGCCAGGAACTGTTCGGCAATTTCCTCCTGGAAAGACAGCTCAAGATCGGTGTGTATGCCAAGTTCGGACAACACTTCCTCGCGAATCTTTCGCCAGTGCGGGTGCTCGACACGGTTTACAACATGGTAGATATGAATTGCCAGTTCCAGCATCGCCACCAGGGTTCGCACCGCACCCAGTTCTTCCTTCGGTATTTCAATTTCATGGTGGTGCAGGATGGCCTGGCAGATGAAGTCCGGCAGTTGCCAGTGCCTTGCTACCAAATACCCTATGCTGCAATGATCAACGCCGAACAGTGCATCCTCTTCGTTGATATTCGGCCATCCTGTGTCCAGATTCAGCTTGTTGCAGTAATCCGGAAAACGCAACATTAGCACCGGCACGCCGCAATCGTGAAAAATACCGGCCATGTAGGCCTGATCCGGGAAAACATTGCACACCGAGACGCGATCGGCAGCGATCAGGGCAGCGATCTGCGCTATTTCCTGCGATCTTATCCAAAACTTTTCGAAGGATTTTCGCGATGCGTCAGACAGACTGGATGAGAGCGCGATTGCCTGAACGATATTGCAGGTCTGCTTGATGCCGATCACCATCAGCACCTGCTCTATGGATCTTAAATCCTTGCCGCCGCTGAATACCGGGGAGCGCACTGCCTTGAACAGCATGGCACTGATGCCGGGGTCGGCAGAGAGGATTTTGGCCAATTCCTTCATGCTGTAATTGTCTGAATCGAGCTTTTTCTGCAGTTCGATCAAAATTTTTGGTTGTGCCGGGAGCCTGATGCCGCGTGCGACGAGTTCTTGAATGGCCTTTTCGGCGTCAATATGCATATTTAGCGCGGGTATTGGTGAATTACAGCGGTAATTGTACATTCAATTGGCGATTTTAGCCCTGAAGTGCAAGTTTTTTATGAGATTTTCTATCGAGTCGCATATATTTCCGGTTATTTCATATATTGTGCCTTGCGTCTTTTTGTCTTCGTCTCAAGAGACGGGGCCGGCTGGAGCGTTTTCTCCAAATGCGCAATGCGCGCTGTCAGCTGCTCGACTTGAGACTTTTCAACGTCGGCCGCAGGTTTAAGGTAGGGATTAGTCGTCCACCAGTCTATGCCCATTTCTTTAGCCTTGTCTACCGAGCAAATAAGCAGGCGGATCTGAATCGTCAGCAGCTCAATATCCACCAGATTGATTTTGATGTCACCGGCAATCACCATCCCCTTGTCCAGAATGCGTTCCAGCACATCCGCCAGGGTCGATGAGTCTGTGCCGTGCGTAATGCTTTTTTGCGCTCCTTGTGAAGTGCTCATGTGTTATTCACCCATTTATGCCAACTTTATTTACAGTAACTTACCGAGCGGGCCAAGATCCAGATTCAAGTCTTCATCGGTCAGGCCGAAGTCTTGTTTCAGGCGCTTCATTTGTTCATTCAATTCGAGGAAGGTCAGACCTAACAGCTCAATTTCACGTTCCGTCAATGAGCCACCCTCGATCCGGCGCAATGCCTGCTTTTCCAACAGTTGCCGAACCAATTCCACCAGTGTCAGAACC
>JBAZCE010000191.1:1995-4015 GCA_041671105.1 Gallionella sp. | reverse complement strand
CTGCGTTGGGAGAGGCGGCTTGGGCGCGCCTCTTACCTCATATTCGCAACCAGATGGCCGGTTTGCTCGAAGACAAAGCCCATGAAGAGTCTATCCAACTCGCAAATTTTTATTGCTTGGTCAAAAAGTCCTTGGCCGAAAAATCCAACTTGAAATACCAGAGAAAAGCCTATGACATAGGAGCGCAACATGACTATGTCGCGAAACTGGGCAATTTTGCTAATGCATTACGCAGAGCGGGGCGCGACAAGGAAGCAAAGGAAATCACCCAAGAAGTACTGAAAATTTTTCAGCAACTGGCAAAGAAGAGCCCGGATCGCTTCGATCCCGATTACGCGACGTCATTGAACAACTATGCGAACGACTTGGACGTTACAGGCCGCAACGATGAGGCGCTGGAACATTCCCTGCAGGCGCTGGAGATACGCGAGCGCCTGGGAAAAAAGAGCCCGGATCGCTTCGATCCCGATTACGCCTCGTCATTGAACAACTATGCGAACCACTTGGGCGATGCAGGCCGCAACGATGAGGCGCTGGAGCATTCTCGGCAAGCGCTGGAGATACGCGAGCGGCTGGCAAAGAAGAGCCCGGATCGCTTCGATCCCGATTACGCCTCGTCATTGTGCAACTATGCGAACGACTTGGGCGATGCAGGCCGCAACCATGAGGCGCTGGAGCATTCCCGGCAAGCGCTGGAGATACGCGAGCGGCTGGCAAAGAAGAACCCGGATCGCTTCGATCCCTATTACGCGACGTCACTGAAAAACTATGCGAACCACTTGGGCGATGCAGGCCGCAACGATGAGGCGCTGGAGCATTCCCGGCAAGCGCTGGAGATATGCGAGCGGCTGGCAAAGAAGAACCCGGCCCGATTTTCTGAGGAGCAATTTTTGACCGCATACGATGCGCATTTCTTGGCCTGGCTGGCGAGTAATAGGGCGGCTTCCGACCCGGCAGAATGGTCGGCCATTCCAGAAACGACACCGCCGCATCGCCGCCCCTTGTTGCATCTCTATGCCTGCTTCGTACAGGCTTGCCATGCGCCCGATGCGGCCAGCCGTGCTGATAGCTTCAAGCAAGTAGTCCAGCTCTGGAATGAACTATCCCGCGCCAATAAAACCTCTGCCGTTAAATACTGGCTGTGTGCGGCAGCTTGGTGCGGTACGTACGAACTGGCTGCTGTCGTCGATGTGAATTGGCAAACCGAGTGGCATCAATTTTTGAACAGGCGGCAAGGGTATGTGCCCTGCTGGATGCAAACGGTGGCGCAACGCCTGAAATTCCAGTGGCCTGAATGAGCAGCTTGTCGAAACTGGATATTTAGACATGACTTTTCCCATCATCACCGTTTCGCCAGACTCTTCTACACAGCTTGAGCAGTTGGGAACTAAAGAGAAATGCTGGTTTCAGCAAGGGGAAAGCACGATGTTCTTGTTTAAGGTTGGGCGACCCAATACAGGCGAGAACTGGGCTGAAAAGGTTTGTTGCGAAATAGCCCGTTTACTGGGATTGCCCCACGCAGAATACGAATTAGCACTTTGGGGGAACAAGCAAGGCGTAATTACCCCGTCACTGGTTCCAGAAAATGGGCGGCTAATTCTTGGCAATGAATTGTTGGCCTGGGTGGATAAATCCTATGAAACAGCCGCTCGATACAAGACAACCCAGCATATTTTGCGCAGGGTAATTGCAGTATTACAGCAACCCACTATTGGTACACCAACAGGTTGGGATTGCCCGCCTCAAGTTTCGGATGCCGTCGGTGTCTTCACCGGGTATCTTTTGCTGGATGCTTTGGTATGCAATCAAGATCGGCATCATGAAAACTGGGGGTTAATCGGCACTCCTGAACATGGGCTAACGCTCGCGCCGACTTTTGATCATGCGTCAAGTTTGGGGCGGAACGAAACGGATGAGACACGGAGAAGTCGTTTAGTCACAAAAGATAAGGGATATTCGGTAGAAAGCTATGTGACAAAAGCCCGTTCAGGATTCTTTGAAAATAAATCCAGTACAAAAG
>JBAZCE010000191.1:0-1985 GCA_041671105.1 Gallionella sp. | reverse complement strand
GAAAGCCAATGCTGGTGCAGCTCAATTTTGGCTGGATCGTTTGTATGCAATAAATGATGCGGATTTTTCGGGTATACTAGCCAAAATTCCAGACGATTTTATTTCATCAGAAGCAAGGGATTTTTCCAACGCAATGTTGTGCATTAACAGAAATCGCCTTTTATCATTAAACGGCACGCGGCAAACATGAAAGCTCTCTTTGTAGCATATCAAGACACGGTTTCAAGAACGTGGACTCCCGTCGCACGGCTGACCCACGATGGTCAGTTTTATCATTTTGCCTATACCCGTGGCGCAAAGAACCTTCCTGATTTTGTACCGTTCGGGCGCATGAACGAGCTAAATGCGGAATATGTATCCGAGAAGATTTTTCCGCTGTTTGCGAATCGCTTGCTACCTAAATCGCGCCCGGAATACAAGGATTACTTGAACTGGCTAGGGCTGTCTGGCGTGGGGCATGATGCTTTGGAGGAGTTGGCGCGCACCGGCGGTCTGCGTGCGACCGATTCATTGGAGCTGATTCCCTGCCCCGAGCCAACCAGTTCCAATCAATATGAGGTGTATTTTTTCTGTCGTGGCCTCAGGCATCTTCCTGCCGATAGCCAAGCGAGATCGCTTGCGCTTGAAAAGGGGGAAAGGCTTTTTCTGATGCAAGATATTCAAAATGACAGCGATGGCATGGCATTACTTTTGCGCACCGATGACCCGGTAACATTAGTGGGCTATGTTCCCCGCTATTATTCTGCGGAGTTTTCCAGCCTAATCAAACTGGCCGGGGCGGATGCGCCTAAGGTAACAGTTGAAAAGGTCAATGCAGATGCACCGGTGCAATATCGCGTTTTGTGTAAGTTTTCGGCTCCTTGGCCGATGCAGTTCCAGCCTTGCCAGGCTGGGTTGTATGAGGTCGATTCAGCGCTGCGCTCCCCTAGCTAAAATTAGAGTTTTCTCTTGCATATAGCTTGTTTTATGTGACATGCAAAGCCCTACCTTCATGTGACGTGTGACAAAAAATCTGCACTAGCCATCGCCACCCAGTCCCCTCCATGGATCCGCGCTGACCTCATTGAACGTTTAGCACTGCTGCTCGACTTGCTTACGATAAAATTTGACAGTCTGCTTCCGAGAAAACGTGTATCAGCAATATCTCGCCTAGAGAAAATCGTCCAGCTGAATTGCTTGCCCTATAGCTGCACGTCAAGGCTCTTGGCAAGATCCAGATTCCTGCGCGCCGCACGACATGCATCCGAAGCGGCCAAACCAGCATAGAAATATGATAATCACTTGAATATAATTGATATTATTACAAACCTTCACACAAAAAAAGAAACCGACTAACCGATAACACAAGCCAGTGATTCGGCGAGAAAACCGACATGAAGCCAGTCCAGTTCCAGTACACCGGCAGGCATTGCGATGCTCATTCCCAGATCCTGCACAGATCCAGCGAAGGCGGCGTCGCTGGCGATCGGGCTCATGTAAATCTCGCGCTCGCAGCTTAACCCGTCGCGCACGGCGACCAGCGCAAACGACAGGCTGGACGCCTCCGCGTAAGTCAGTTTCAATACAAAATCCTCCGCAAGCTGCAATACCACCAGTTGACCCAGGGCGCGATGCTGACAGCGGCTAACTGAAAAGGGCAAGCCTGATCGCTCGTTCATATTGATTCCTTCATTCATAAGCCGGAAGCGTGGAGATGCGCAGATCATCCGTCGCCATCCCCGCCGCATAGTGGTAAATCACCTGAAACCGATCGTCAGCAAGACCCAGCACTTCATGATCGGCATCGTCAAAAAAACAGCCGATGCCGGTGCCTCGCCATCCGGCAGCCTCCAGTTCCAGCGTAATCACATGGCCCAGCATGCCGGCCTCCCAATGCAGATGACGGTAAGCCGCAGGATTCGCGGCAATCGGGGCTGCGAATTCCGCCACCATCATGAACGTGACGGCGCATTGTGTGGCGATATCCTGATGACAGGACAGCGTGC
>JBAZCE010000190.1:0-4034 GCA_041671105.1 Gallionella sp. | reverse complement strand
CTTTCACGTGTCGCGCGCAAATTTTCTTCCTCGGTTATTAATTGCTGCTCCAATAAGACACTGATTCGCTGGAGGTCTGTATCTATCAGAAAATGCCGGGTGCTTATCGTTAATTCATTGTTGTTAAAATAAACAACCGCTCCGGGCAGAGCCAGATATTGCCAGTCTTCTATTCCCAAGCGAAAACGAGCCAAGCCAAAAACCAGCGTAGTCATAAACCGTGCATGATTGGGCAGTATCCCAAAACTGCCCGAGGCATCTTCACCTACAAAAGAAGTGACACCGGAAATCCGCCGTTCATGAGTTGCATCAAACAGGTTCAGTACGAATTGGTTCATTAAAGTTCCTGCATGGAGCCGCGCATATAGCATTGCTCTTCGGATAATTCATCATAATGTCCTGCCAAAAAGGCTTCGCAATCCGTCAACGTCTGCTCAAGTGCTACCGATACTCCGGTTTGTTTGGTGTGCTGAGCTAAAACCGAAAACGGCTGGGTAAGATAACGTTGTAATTTTCGGGCACGCATAACAATTTTGCGATCAACCTCGGACAATTCTTCAATACCCAGCATGGCAATAATATCTTCCAGTTCATGATAACGCGCCAGATGTTCCCGGACGTTTTGGGCCACGGCATAATGGCGATCACCCAATGTATGCCTGTCCATCAGTTTACTACTTGATCTTAAGGGATCGACGGCGGGATAAATACCTTTGCTGGCCTGTTCCCTGGACAGGATTACAGTTGTATCCAGGTGACTGAGGATGGCGCTGACAGCCGGATCCGTCATATCATCCGCCGGCACGTAGACTGCCTGCACCGAAGTGATGGCACCCTGCCGTGTAGATAGAATACGATCCTCAAGTTCGGCAACTTCAGTAGTCAGGGTCGGCTGATATCCCACAGTGGCAGGCATTCGACCGAGCAGACTTGATATTTCACTGCCCGCCTGGACAAATCGGAAGACATTATCGACGACAAACAATACTTCCTTATGCAGGGTATCGCGCAGATATTCCGCATAAGTTAATGCCGACAGGCCAACACGAAAACGCACACCGGGCGATTCATCCATTTGTCCGAACACCATCAAGGTATCCTGCATAACTCCGGCCTGCTGCATCTCTCGCCATAACTCATGGGCTTCTCGGATACGTTCTCCGACCCCGGCAAAAACGGAAACACCTTTATGGATACTGGACACAGCATGAATAAACTCCATAACCAGCACAGTTTTTCCAACCCCCGCGCCTCCGAATAATCCGGTTTTTCCACCTTTAACAAAAGGGCACAACAAATCGATAACCTTAATGCCGGTCTCCAATATTCCACTTAGGCCTATGGCTTCGGATAATGGCAGCGGTTTCGCATGAATATTGCGGAATTCGTGTTGCGACAAAGCTGGCTGTCCGTCCAGCGGTTCGCCAAATATATTCAATAACCGGCCCAGACATTGCTCGGAAACCGGAATGTGCAAAGGTGCGCCGGTATCAAAGATAGTCATACCCCGGCTCAATCCGGCGGTGCCATGCAGGGTAATAGCCCTGACATGGCGTTCATCAAGATGCTGATGCACTTCAAACAGATAGGTGGTGTGATCGAAACAGGTACATAAAGCCTGACGTAACGGTGGCAATTGGGTGCAATCAATAATCACCACCGGACCATGAACTTCAATGATGGTGCCGATAGCATGACGATCTTGTTGTTGGGGCTGACTATTATTCAATATTACACACCTTGGCCGTTATCAAACGGACATATAAGGAAACGGGATTTTTATAAAATTAACTGCTGTCAGCCTAATGTATACCAAGGTTTGATCTAATACCACGAAAAGAGTTTTACCGTGACAAGGGTGGCTAATACCAAGTGTGAAATGCAAGAGTTATCTTGGCTTTTATCATTCATAATACAAACAATCAAATGATCAAATAACGTAATTTATGGACATACTATTTAAAGAATACTGCAAGGTTGTCTGGCTGAAAAAAGGCTATTTCCTGCTGGCTTTAATCGCGCTGGCCTGCTCCGTCACACTGGATTTATCAGCTCCCGTTTATTATAAAAAGATTGCCAATGGATTGGCGGCGCCTTATTCCGCGACAACTCTGACCCTGCTGCTGGAAAATTTGCAAGATCTGGGCTTTATCTATGCGGGCGTCTGGTTGTCATGGCGATTACTTGAAATTGCCATAATCCCGCTTGATGGCGGCGGCGTTAATTTATTGGAAAAAAGGTGTTTTGATGTCCTTAAAAAACAAAAATATGCCTTTTTCGAGAATAGTTTTTCCGGCAGTTTAATCAAGCAGGCCAATCGTTTTTCACGCTCCTTCGAAATCATTATGGACTGGTTTTTGTTCCAGTTCTTCATGAATACCTTGGCGGTGGCGATTTCATTTACAATCTTTTACCAGCAACAGCGCGAACTCGCATTTTACTTTTTAGCATGGGTTGGCCTTTTTATCACCTGGAATATCGCCTATTCGACATGGAAAATGCGTTATGATCAAGCCGTTGCAGAAGCGGACTCCATCGTAGGCGGTGTGTATTCTGATGCCATCAGTAATATTTTTATTGTCAAAAGTTTTGCCATGGAACCCCGTGAGCAGGCACGCATCAGCAAGGCATCGGATTGTGTTTATCAGAAGAAGAAAATCGCCTGGATATTTACATTTATTTCCTTTGCTGTACAAGGCTTGATGACTTTTGGCATTGAATTGCTGCTGATTTATTTAATGATCAAAAAATGGAAAACAGGCAATTTCCAGGTCGGCGAGTTTGTTCTGTTTCAGTCGATCATGATCATACTGATACAACGCTTATGGGAGTTTGGCCGCAACATCAGAACCTTTTTCACCGCTTTGGCCGACGCCTCGGAAATGGCAGAGATTTTCAGGCAGGACAATGTTGAGGTAGATACTGTCCATGCATTGCCATTGACCATAAGCAAAGGCGCAATCGGCTTTAACAGGGTCTGTTTTACCTACAATCAGACAAATGCTCGTCAGATGCGCTTGTTTGAGGATTTCTCTTTGTCCATAACAGCAGGCGAAAAAATTGCGCTGGTTGGTCAATCCGGTTCCGGTAAATCGACTTTAACCAAACTGCTGTTCCGCTTTCTCGATCCTCAAAAAGGCTCTATTACTTTTGACGGTCTGGACGCGAAAGATTTTACCCTGCAGGCCTTGCGTGAACAAATATCCATGGTGCCTCAACAGCCGGATTTATTTCACCGTTCGATACGCGACAACATTACGCTGGGCGCTAACATTTCAGAGCAGCGGCTGATTGATGTTGCCCAAAAATCACGCTGTCTTGAGTTTATCAATTGTTTGCCTGACCGATTTGACACGATGGTCGGAGAACGAGGCGTGAAGCCTTCCGGAGGTGAAAGGCAACGTATCGCCATTGCCCGAGCCTTTCTGGAAGATGCGCCTGTCGTTGTGTTGGATGAAGCAACCAGCGCCCTGGATTCACTCACTGAAAAACAAATACAAGTGGCTGTTTTTGAGTTGATAACAAACAAAACCGCGATAGTTATCGCTCATCGGCTTTCTACTATCTTAAAGATGGATCGAATTATCGTTCTGGAAAAAGGCCGCATTATAGAACAAGGCACTCATCAGCAATTGCTGGCTAAAAAAGGCAAATATTATTCTATGTGGCAACATCAAAGTGGAAGTTTTCTGGTTAATTAACGGCGTGTTCAAATTATTGATACCCTTCTACATTAGAAACACGCGGGCGGACAGCCTCGGCTATATTGATTAAAAACTCGAGTACATCCGTACCTGTATTTAATTTTTTGAAAACTATCTTCGATATAAGCTCGTAAAAAAACATTACATCCTCCCTTTGTCATCATTTTTTAATTTTCTGACGCTACGATGCCATTGAGTCGGACTTAATCACTGTTTCAGTTACTAAATACGACTCAATTTTAAGTCTTCACTCAAAAACAATGTTAAAACAGGATAACATTTACATGAAAAAATCAATTGCAACTATAAGTCTGTTGAGCGCCGCACTTG
>JBAZCE010000189.1:2485-4069 GCA_041671105.1 Gallionella sp. | reverse complement strand
CTTTTGTGAAAGTTGTGGTCGAAGCGCAGGAATCCCGTCCGCAGTCGCCGGCTAATCAGGACAGAGCCCGGCGCAAAACGACAGTCGAGAAAGACCGCCGCAAAGTCAATCAGCGCATCCGGCGTCAGACTACGCTGTTCGAATGCCGTTCAGGGGTGGACCGGCGGCACCGTAACCAGCGCGAGGACGACATCGCCGAACATATCGACGTGCTCGTCTGATCGGCGGGTGATTACCGGTTTCGCGTCTTGCTCAGGAACACCGTAATTTCTTCGCGATCGTGGCAGAGCTGTTTGGCGATCATCTTGTAGCTGATGCCTTCCATGTCCAGGCGCGCGCGAAAGGCGATAGGGTCAGACTCAATTGATCCTTCTGCAATACAGCGCCGTGTTCCACAAAAAATCATGTCGCAATCGTATCGGGAACGTAAGGCTTTCCATCCGGATTCGAGAATTCAACTTCTTGTAACCTAATTTTTTTGCCATTGCTCGAATTCGCTGAGCGTCATAATGGGCGGGGTCTTGAAACTATCCTTAATTACCAGCAGGTCATTATCGACGGTGACTAAGGCTGCGGCTTTGCCAGCCACGGCCAAGACTAAAAACATTTGGTCATTCTGATCTCGAATCACAGGCAAGTTAAGCGGCACATCAAATGCGGTGACTGTTTCGGCATAAGGCAAAAAATCCGCCAGCAATAAAGTCTGCTCGGCTCTGGTGAGTTTGAATTTCGGGTAAGCAAGCACCCTTAATAATTCATTGGCCGTGTCTTTACTGACTAATGGAACAATATCACCAGATTGCCAGCTATGGCGTAGCCATGCCATTTTTTGCTTTGAAAATATCAGCGCAGAAACTATGCAGTTGGTGTCGAGTACTACGCGACAACTCATGCCTTGCTTTCTCTGGCCCATTGAATTGCATCAGAAACATCCTGGGAATTAATGCTTAAAGTTTCTAATTTCGCGCGCACTGCATCCGCATTTTGAATGCGCACGGGGGTCAGCATAATGCGGCCATTTTCAACTTCAACATCGTAATAGTCAGCCTTGCCGAGTGACATCACGATTGCTTTGGGTAATGTAAGTTGATTTTTACTCGTGAGTTTTGCAAGCATGATAACGACTCCGCCAAAGTAAGGAAGTAAGATTGTATTGCTAAAGTGGTGGCGCAGTGTCGAGTTTTCTGCAAATTTTTTGCAGAAAGTCGGCAAAAACAGACGCTATCCTTTTTAGTCCTCATTATCAATCCGCGTAAGGTGTAGAAGGCGTCAATGAGTCTGCTCTGAACGTTGCCTAAGGGCGAGTACATTGCGTCGCATGTTTTATGAAATATGCGGTGCTACGCGAATTTTAAATTATCGGCCTTTTGTTTTTGTCAGAAACACCGTGACTTCTTCCCTGTCGTGGTAGAGCTGTTTGGCGATCATCTTGTAGCTGATGCCTTCCATGTCCAGGCGCGCGCGAATGCCGCCCAGTGCACTGTCCAGTGCCATTACGCGCTGCTTCATCGGCAGCTTCAGGTTGAAAATTGCGTGTTTACACCAGCCTGATGCGAACCAGTTGCCGATCAGCTCGGCGACTTT
>JBAZCE010000189.1:0-2475 GCA_041671105.1 Gallionella sp. | reverse complement strand
CGGGTGATTTACTAAAACCCCTTTCATCGGGCCGTTGTCCACAGCGGTGACGCGTATACCGCGCCTGACCATCTGCCAGCTCCAACCGCCGGGCGCGGCACCCAGGTCCACCGCCGTCATGCCGCTACGCAGCAGGCGAGTCTGTTCGCTTTTATCCAGAAATACTTCGATCGCTTCGGCAAGTTTCAACGTGGAGCGGCTCGGCGCTTCAGCCGGCATCGACTGGCGCACGATACCCATGATGGCGGGTGAGCTGTTGTAAGGATCGCTGGTGCCGATCAGTACGGATGACTTGTCGGGGAAGAAAAGATGAAGTCGCGGTAACGATTTGTGAGTATCCGGCCCTTCGACTGACTCAGGGCGAACGGAGTCCGGCAAGCGTCCTGCTTCGCGCAGTGCCGTTTCCAGCAAAGGCTGGAAGCGGCGGGTAAAGGCGGTGAGCGTCTTGCCGTCGTTGGTGTCGGGCACTTCCAGCCACAACGCACCGAAGTTGCCGGGCAGAGTAGTGATGGCGGCGAGTATCGGCGTCAGGCGATCGCGTTCTGGCAGCACGTCTATGATGTGGTGCAGGCGGATCAGCTGGCGCGCGAAAATCAGTTCCGGATAGCTGATTGATTGTTCGTTGAGAGCGATAACGGCATAACCGCTGTCTGTTGTGACCTCGGGCTGCTCGGCTAAAACCGGGCGCTGCGCCCGCGCCTGTCCTATTGCCTCCTGCGCGCTGTCCTGCTCGAAACCGGGGCGGCAATACAGCAGCCAATGTTTGTTGCCGGATTTTAGCGTGTCTGCACTGAGCGGTTTCGCAACGCTTTTTCTGGCAGGTGCGGACGTTTTTCCTGAAACCGGAGTGGATTTAACTGATGTCACGTTCAACTCAAGAAGTCGGGACATCTTGGTTCCGACTCTGCGTGGCTTTACCGTTTCCGCAGGCGCTTTTGCCGGCGCGCGTTTAGCATCGGCCGGGGGCCTGGCCTTTGCGTGAGGCGGTTTTGCAGCACCGATTCTGATAGAAACGCCCTCGCGTGACGTTTGGGGTTTTTCGCGACGCTGTTTTGCCGCATCTCCCCTCACAGAAGCGCTGTCCGGTTTTTGATTCGATGTTTCGCGGCGCGGAGCTGAATTCTTGTCAGAAGTCGCGGTCGGTTTTGTACCGGTGCGGCGCGGTTTTCCCGTCTCACTCTTCGTCGAAACGCTGTTGGTATTTTTTTGTCGTGTCTTTTGCATAGCGCGTATTGTGGCACAGGTTTGGGAGGAGGGCGCTAAGATGGTAATATCCGCGCTTTGCAGAATAGTATAGCAATGAGCAAACGCTACGATTTAATTGTGTTCGACTGGGACGGCACGGTGATGGATTCCACGGCGATTATCGCAGGATCCATTCAAGCCGCCTGTCGCGACCTGGGCTTGACCGTTCCCGACGATGAAACCGCGCGCCATGTGATCGGCCTGGGGCTGATGCAGGCGTTGCGCCATGCCGTGCCGGATGCGCCGGAGGAAATGTATGAGCCGCTGGTTGCGCGTTATCGCCATCATTTTTTGTCGCAGGATCAGAGCATTCCGCTGTTTGACGAGGCGCGCGAGACGATTGCCGAGCTGTTCGATGCGGGATATCAGCTGGGGGTCGCCACCGGCAAGAATCGTGCAGGTTTAAACCGGGCGCTCGAATCCAGCGGGATGGGACGCTATTTTCATGCCACGCGCACGGCGGATCAGACTTTTTCAAAACCACATCCTGCCATGTTGATTGAACTGATGGAAGAATTATCTGTCAGTGCAGAGCGCACGTTGATGGTGGGCGATACCACGCACGATGTGCAGCTGGCGCAGAATGCAGGCGTGGATGTGGTGGCAGTCGCTTACGGTGCGCATCCGGCCGGGCAGTTGCTGGCGTTGCAGCCGCTGGCGCTGATGCAGGATTTCGCGCAATTGCGCGCCTGGTTCAAGCTTAATGCTTAACTGTTTGTTTATTAAGGAATAAAATGTCAGATCAGAATTGGGAACGCGGCGTATTGGAAAAGCTGGCGATGTCTTCCTTGCAGGAGCAGCGTCGTGCGCGCCACTGGGGGATTTTCTTCAAGGTGCTGACTTTCGGCTACCTTTTTATCATCCTGTTCATCTTCATGGGCTGGTTCGACAAGAGCGAAACCGCGTTGAGTGCGGGCAAACACACGGCTCTGGTGGATATGCAGGGCGTAATCTCCTCGGACAGTGCGGCCAGCGCCGACAATCTGATCCCGAGTTTGCAGGAGGCGTTCAAGGACAAGGGAACGCAAGGGGTTATCCTGCGCATCAACAGTCCCGGCGGCAGTCCAGTCCAGGCAGGGCAGATCAACGACGAGATCCGCCGTTTGCGCGCCAAGTATCCGGCCATACCGTTATACGTGGTGGCCGGGGATATTTGCGCGTCCGGCGGTTATTACGTGGCCGCCGCAGCCGACAAGATATATGTGGATAAAGCGACGCTGATCGGCTCTA
>JBAZCE010000188.1:0-4169 GCA_041671105.1 Gallionella sp. | reverse complement strand
GCGCGGGAAATTGTAGGGAGATTCTCCCGGACGCAGATCTTCCGCAGCAAAGGTAAAACGCCGCATTAATTCCAGACACAACAAGGCGGAGTGGCCTTCGTTCATGTGGTAATGCCGCACCGCGAATCCGAGCGCCTGCAAAAGACGCGCGCCGCCTATGCCCAGCACAATTTCCTGTTTGAGCCGGTAGACATTGTCACCCCCGTACAGGTAATGCGTTATTTCGCGGTCTTCAGGCGCATTTTCATCCAGATCGGTGTCGAGCAGCAACACCGGCTGACGACCGCCCATATGACCTTCCATAACATAGAGCCAGGCGCATATCCAGACTGTGCGCTCTTCGATATGCACGGCAATTTTGGCATCGAGTGCCTGTGCCCATAGCCCGGGATTCCAGTTGGCCGCCAATTCCTGTTGCACACCATGAGCATCCAGTTTCTGGCTGAAAAAGCCTGCGCGGCTGATCAGACTGACCGCTACCATCGGCAGGTCAAGATCGGTGGCCGAACGCAGGGTGTCGCCGGCAAGTATCCCCAGGCCGCCGGCATAGGTCGGAATTTCATTGCGCAGCGCAATTTCCATCGAGAAGTATGCGATGCGCGGTTCGTGGATAAATTCATCAAGCATGGCTCTCCCCTATTCGATACTTTCCTTAAAACACTCAGAGAAGTATATTGCAATATATTGATTTTTAATATTATTAAAATATTTCATTGATTTAACAAGCCGCAAGTATGATCCCTGCCCTGTGCATAATTTCTGCACACCACCTTGATATTATGTACGAGATCGTTGCGGAATAAATCCTGGCGTATGCGCCGCATACTCGCGCCACCGTTCGCCAAAATCAGCTTCAGCATCCCGCTCTTCGGAGTGCGCCAGACGCACATACATCCACACCAGCACAGGGAACATCAACAGGGTCAGCAAGGTCGGCCATTGCAGCAGAAAGCCTGCCATGATGAGCACGAAAGCATCATACTGGGGATGGCGGACTTTGGCATAAGGCCCGCTGGTTGCCAGTTTTTGGTTGCATTGCGCCTGATAGAGCACGCGCCATGCGGATGCGAGCAGGATGAATCCGCCGCCGATCAACACCAAACTGAGCATGTGCAACGGGTCGCTATGCGGATCGCCCCGCCAGCCGAGCAGGGTATGCCAGAGGTGACCGCTATTGTGGGAGAAAATATCGACACCGGGATAACGGGTTTGCAGCCAGCCGGCAAGCAGGTAAATCGTCAGCGGGAAACCGTACATCTCGGCGAACAGCGCTACGATGAAGGCCGAAAACGCGCTGAACGAGCGCCAGTCGCGGGGTGTTTTTGGTTTGGTGAAGCTGAATGCAAAAATAATGAACACCAGTGAGTTGATGATGACCAGCGACCACAGCCCATAAGCGCTTTCTGTGGAGTTCATTTTTCATTCCTCTCTGAATCATCATGCCCGCCGTGATGCCCATGGTGCATGAACAGATGCATCAGCGGACAGGCAAGAAACAGCAGAAACGGCAATGCACCCAACAGATGGGCACGGTGTTCGGTAAACAGAAAAAAGGCCGCAATCGCCAGAAACGCGAGGAGAATCCAGTTGTGTCCGCGCGGCGCACAGCTGCGCCCGTCAGCTTCATCATGCTTCATCACGTTCTCCTTGTAGAAAAACAAAGCTCAATGTTGTTCATTGTCGCCACTGTAAAGAAAGCGGCTAGCTTAGCCTGCCGCCACCTCATCAACCTTGCAGATCACGTTTCTTCTGCTCGAATTCATCGCGCTCTATCTCGCCGCGCGCGTATCGCTCGTTGAGAATATCGAGCGCGGATTTTTCCCGATTCCCGTTATCTCCTGAACCCCGTGCGCATCTGGCCAGCATCACGATGGCGGCGACAAGTAAGCCCCAGAACAGCAACATGCCGTAACCCATGCCCCAGCCCCAGCCGTAATCACTCATATGTCCCCACATTTCTGACTCCTTTCACGGCCTACAATTTCACGCTGCGCAACCGCAACGCGTTGGTAATTACCGAAACTGAACTGAAGCTCATCGCTGCCGCCGCGATAATCGGCGAGAGCAACAAGCCGAAGAACGGGTACAACACGCCAGCCGCGATCGGGATGCCCAGCACGTTGTAGATGAAGGCGAAAAACAGGTTCTGGCGGATGTTGCGCATGGTGGCGCGTGACAGGCGCAATGCACGCACGATGCCGTTCAGATCGCCCTTGATCAGGGTGATGCCTGCGCTCTCCATCGCCACGTCGGTGCCGGTGCCCATTGCGATGCCCACCTGTGCCAGCGCCAGTGCCGGTGCGTCGTTGATGCCGTCGCCCGCCATCGCCACGATACGCCCCTCTGCCTGCAACTGCTTGACGATGGACGCCTTCTGCTCCGGCAGCACTTCCGCCTCGATGCGGTCTATGCCCAATTTGCTTGCCACTGCCTGTGCCGTGATGCAGTTATCTCCGGTGAGCATGATCACCTGCACGCCCTCTTCATGCAGGGCGCGAATCGCATCCAGTGTGGAATCCTTGATTGGATCGGCGACGCCGATCAGCCCCGCCGCATGGCCGTCGATCGTTAGCAACATCACCGTCTGGCCGTCGTTGCGCAGAGAATCGGCACGCACTGCCAGTTCTCCGACTGCTATGCCCAACGCTTCGAACAACTTGATATTCCCCAGCGCGACCGTGCGACCTTCGACGATTCCCATCACGCCTTTACCTGTGAACGATTTAAAATCGCTGACTGCTGCGAGCGCCAGGGATTTTTCCTGAGCACCGTTCACTATCGCCGCTGCCAGCGGATGTTCGCTGGCCCGCTCCAGACTTGCACCCAGATACAGCACGTCCTCTTCATCGAATCCGGCGAGCGTAATAACCGAGGCCAGCTTAGGTTTACCCTCAGTCAGCGTGCCGGTCTTATCCACCACCAGCGTGTTCACCTTTTCCATGGTTTCCAGCGCCTCGGCATTTTTGATCAGCACACCGGCTTGTGCACCTCGCCCGGTGCCGACCATGATGGACATCGGCGTGGCCAGCCCCAGCGCGCAGGGACAAGCGATAATCAGCACCGCCACCGCGTTGACGATGGCGTGTGCCAGACGCGGCTCAGGCCCGAAGTATCCCCATATTGCCAAAGTGGCGAGTGCAGCCAGCACCACGGCCGGTACAAAATAACCGGCAGTGACATCGGCCAGCCGTTGAATCGGTGCGCGCGAACGTTGCGCCTCGCTCACCATGTGCACGATCTGCGCCAGCAAGGTGTCTGCGCCCACACGCTCGGCGCGCATCAACAGACTGCCGGTGCCGTTCACCGTGGCGCCGATCAGATGTGCATCTGCTGTTTTTTCCACCGGAATGGATTCGCCGGTGACCATGGATTCATCAAGCGAACTCGTGCCCTCCAGCACCACACCGTCCACCGGCACCTTTTCGCCGGGGCGCACGCGCAGCACGTCGTTCGGCTGTACCCGTTCCAAAGGGATGTCTTCCTCGCTGCCGTCAGAACGCACGATGCGCGCGCTCTTCGGCGCAAGTCCAAGCAGCAGTTTGATTGCGGCGCTGGTCTGGCTGCGCGCACGCAACTCCATCACCTGCCCCAGCAACACCAGTGCCATGATGACCGCCGACGCCTCGAAGTAAACAGGCACCGTCTCCCCCATGCTGCGCATCGCGGGAGGAAATATCTCCGGCAGCAACATCGCCACAAGGCTGTATGTCCAGGCCACACCGACCCCCAGTGAAATCAGGGTGAACATATTGAGGCTGCGATTGACTACCGATGCCCAGCCGCGCTGGAAGATCGGCCAGCCTCCCCAAAGCACCACAGGGGTGGCCAGCGCGAATTCCAGCCATTGCAACAACGTCATAGAGACAGGTATGAGCTGCGGCGCCAGATCGGATGCCATCGCCATGACGAACACCGGCAAGGCAAGCGTTGCGCTAACTTTGACGCGGCGCGTCATGTCGTTCAATTCGGTGTTGTCTTCCGATGGCGCGTTGCGCGGTTCCAGCGCCATGCCGCAGATCGGGCAACTGCCGGGTGTATTGCGCAGCACTTCAGGGTGCATCGGGCAGGTATAAGTTACGGGTATGGCAGACGGCGCTGCAGCAGGCACAGTGTCGCTCACAGATGCCTGAAACTTTCCCATGCACGTCGCGCTGCAAAACAGATAGGTT
>JBAZCE010000187.1:0-4254 GCA_041671105.1 Gallionella sp. | reverse complement strand
TTTTCCAGACGGAAAGCGGATAAGGCAGAACTGCCGACGGAGACTTTAAACATGACGGTGGCGGTGAGAATAAAATTCGGGACGCGATTATACTATGGTCAGCGCCTTAATTTAGCCATCCATGATCAAAGCCACCATGAAGCCACAAATCATCACGCAGAGTCTGGTCGCAAGTTACCTGACCCGGCGCCCGAAAGACAGCCACAAGGGCATGTTCGGCACCGTCGTTGTGATCGGCGGCGCATCCGGCATGACGGGTGCCGCGCTGCTGGCGGGACGTGCAGCGCTCAAAACGGGTGCAGGTTGCGTGCATGTCGGATTGTTGGCCGAAGGTTCACCTGCGGTTGATTTAGTGCAACCGGAACTGATGCTGCACAAGGCTGCCGACGCGCTGAAACTGCCGCACATCACTGTTTTGGCAGCGGGTTGCGGCATGGGGACGTCGACAGCCGCTCATGATCTTCTGCACGATGCGCTAAATAACGATATACCGCTGGTGCTCGATGCCGACGCGCTGAACCTGCTGGCAATACACCCGGAACTACCAAGCCGGCTGATCGCCCGCAGCGCCGCAACCATACTCACCCCGCATCCCGGGGAGGCTGCGCGCCTGCTGTGTTGCAACGGCGCTGAAATTCAGAATGACAGAATTGCGGCAGTGCATCAGCTGGCAGAGAAGTTCGGCTGTCCGGTGGTATTAAAAGGCGCGAACAGTCTGTGTTCGACCCGCGACGGGCTATTCGTGAATCCGACCGGCAATCCCGGCATGAGCGGGCCCGGCATGGGCGACGTGCTGACCGGCATGATCGCCGCCTTTATCGCACAAGGATTGACAGCGGATCGTGCGCTGCTGCTGGCGGTATACCTGCACGGCGCGGCAGGCGATGAACTGGCAAAGCAGACCGCCGTCGGCATGACCGCGACGGAGCTGACCGAAGCTGCCCGCAGCCTGCTGAATCAATGGGCATCCGAACGGCAGAGTCACAAACAAACAATCGAAACTAACAATTGACACCGCCACAATTAATCCATAAAATCAATGCACAACTCTCCCCTATTGAAGTCGGCTTTCCGATGAACAACTGGGGCGATGAAGCCGCCGCAAGGCGGCTTTGTCATTTTGACTACGGGATTCCATGACAACGCAACGTGCCATCGCCTACATTGACGGCTATAACCTGTACTACAGTCGTCTACGCGGAACGGACTATAAGTGGCTGGACCTGGTTGCGCTTTTCCGTGATCAAATATTGAAACCACAACTACCGGATATTCCTCTCGATGTCGTAAAGTTTTTCACTGCCCCTGCAATGGGTAAGTTTGCTTCTCACGGCACTGACTCAGTTACCGCACAGAATGAATACCACCGCGCATTAAAAGCCAAGTATCCCAACGAGATTCAGATCATTGCCGGCTACCATACCGTGGAAGAAGCGAGGTTAATGACTTATCGCGAGCCGCCCGACAAGAATGATCGCCTTTCGGTGTGGCGTATCGAAGAAAAACAAACGGATGTGAACATCGCTCTTTCAATTTATCGCGATGTTGCGCAAGGCAAAGCCAATATCGTGATTATCTGCTCAAACGATTCCGACCTTGTGCCGGCGGTTAAAGCTATTCAAGAAGATTTTCCAGAGTGCATCGTCGGAATCATAGCGCCACTATACGAGCCTGATACAAATCGCCATAGGCGCGGCAACACCGAACTGGAAAAATTAGCTAACTGGACTCGACACTACATTCGTGATGATGAGCTAGCAAAATCTCAATTGCCAGATGTTGTGCCAACAAAAAAGAAGGCTGCGAGAAAACCACAACATTGGTAATCAAGCCGTCTCGATTAGCCTCGCCACTTCACCATGACACCCTGCACGTTTTCCGACAAGCAGTTCTTGCCAGTACCAAAAAACCACGCCTTGAAGCTCTGCATCATCAAAATAATTCTGCCTTTAAACACGACATTCCTTCCCGCCCACAAAATCTGGACTGGAGTCACTTTATAAGATAAAGTTATGCAACCATTATTTTGTGAATTGCTAGATCATGCTTAATCTCATCGCTCCGCAAAATCTGAAAGACCTGGTTGATGCAAACGCCATTTGTCACGCCACCGTCGTAGCCGACAATGACGTTTTTAAAATCACCGTAAAATACGGCATGGCTGAGCGCATCGTATCGGTGCGCACTCGTGAGGGGCAGATCAAGGAGCGCGTGTTTACGTCACTGGATGCAGTTGCACGTTTCATGCGTGAAAAAGTGCATCTGACACAGTACGATGTAGACGCCGCAAATTTTCAGCCTGCAGCCAGGCGAGTCAAGCGACCGGATACCTCGATGCGCTTAAAAGAGGCTCACGCCGCGCTATCCCATAGCGACTGGTGGCAACAGAAAGTACAGGCATCCCAAGCAGGACTGGCCGACGGCAGCAACACGCTGATAGAACAGGATGAATGGGAGAAGATTCGTGCACAGAAAAAGGTGCAGCGTGATGCACTGTGAAGCGGGTAGTACGCACACAAACCTACCAGAAAGATCTCGATGCGATTGAGGCTTATATCGCTCAGGACAACCCAAAAGCCGGTGCGGACATGTGGCTGCACATCGACGACCAGGTTGAGCAGTTATCCGACCCGATTTTCCCGCGTCGACATGGCCGCGTGTCCGGCACTTTCGAGTTGGTGGCGCACCCTAACTACATCGTGATCCTGGAAGAAAATTCGACGACAGTAATTGCATTGAACGTGATGCATGTGAGAAGAAAATACCCGTAAGCACGAAGGCTGACAGGAAAACCGGATTTAACAATTAAACCCATCCGTTTGCACCCTCCCGCCCTTGCGCAGTATGGATACAGCAGCCTTGCATGGTATTATTCGCTATTCGCAAAATACGCATGACCCGAACACACAGGTGAACAAATGAAAAGCAGTGAAATCCGCCAAAAATTTCTGGATTACTTCGCCTCCAAAGGCCATACCGTTGTCGCCTCCAGCTCGCTGGTGCCGCACGAGGATCCGACGCTGTTGTTCACCAACGCAGGCATGAACCAGTTCAAGGACGTGTTTTTGGGCTTCGACAAGCGCCCTTATACACGCGCTGCGACCTCGCAAAAATGCGTACGCGCCGGCGGCAAGCACAACGACCTGGAAAACGTCGGTTACACCGCACGCCATCACACCTTCTTCGAGATGCTGGGCAACTTCAGCTTCGGCGACTATTTCAAGCGCGATGCGATTGCCTACGCGTGGGAGTTGTTAACCGTAGTCTTCAAGCTGCCTGCCGACAAACTCTACGTCACGGTATATGCCGAGGACGACGAAGCCTACGACATCTGGACCAAAGAAATGGGCCTTGAAGCTTCACGCGTGATCCGCATCGGCGACAACAAGGGCGCGCGTTACGCATCGGACAATTTCTGGATGATGGGCGACACCGGCCCTTGCGGCCCCTGCACCGAAATTTTCTACGATCACGGCGAACACATCCCGGGCGGACTGCCGGGCACGCCCGAGGAAGACGGCGACCGTTACATCGAAATCTGGAACAACGTGTTCATGCAATTCAACCGCGACGAAGCGGGCGTGATGCATCCGCTACCCAAGCCGTCGGTCGATACCGGCATGGGTCTTGAGCGTATCTCCGCCGTGTTGCAGCATGTGCATGCCAATTACGAGATCGATCTGTTTCAGGCGCTGATCAAGTCTGCGGCGCGCGAGACGCGTTGCGAGAATCTTGATTCTCCTTCGCTGAAGGTGCTGGCCGATCACATTCGCGCCTGTTCGTTTTTGATCAGTGACGGCGTAATTCCCGGCAACGAAGGTCGCGGCTACGTGCTGCGCCGCATCATCCGCCGCGCGATCCGTCACGGCTACAAGCTGGGCGCAAGAGACGCATTTTTTTACAAGATGGTGCCCGATCTGGTCGAACAGATGGGCGCTGCCTACCCTGAACTTACTGCTGCTGAAAATCGCGTGAAGGGCATCCTCAAGCTCGAAGAGGAACGCTTCTTCGCGACGATCGCAAACGGCATGGAAATTCTGGACACCGAACTGGCTGAAATGAACCAGGCCGGCAACAGCGTATTCAACGGCGAAACCGCATTCAAGCTTCACGACACCTTCGGCTTCCCGCTCGATCTGACCGCAGACGTGTGCCGCGAGCACGGCGTGACTGTCGATACCGCAGCCTTCGACGCCGCGATGGCGCAGCAGAAGCAGCAGGCGCGCGCAGCAGGCAAATTCAAGATGGCGGCAA
>JBAZCE010000186.1:0-4392 GCA_041671105.1 Gallionella sp. | reverse complement strand
TAATGCATATTGACCCTGTGCATGAGAAATGAAAGACTGCACTGCATCCTGACCAGTGCGTTTATAGCATAAACGTTGAATTCGCTGCTGCTCGCAAAGCCGAAGGGTTACACCCGAACTTGCAACTGAATTCTCAACGTCATACCGATTATTCGCACTTGGGAAGGATTCGCCATGCACATCAGGTCTTATCGCGATAAACAACTTGGCTTAATCCTCGCATGCTGCGCATCTGTCACTGCATGCACACATCTGCCCAGGCCGATTCCTCCCTCCGACCAGCACATTAGCCTGCCCGGCAACGATCATACCGACTCGATACCGCCTCTGATCGAGACCGCCCCGCTGCCGCCACCGCCTAAAGCTACCCGTGCTGCGGAACGTTACAGCATCGTAGTCAACAATGTGCTGGCACAGGAGATTCTTTTTGCGCTGGCTCGAGACGCCAAACTCAACATCGAGATCCACCCCGGCATCACAGGAACGGTGACGATGAATCTGATTAACCGCACCCTCCCGGAAATTATGGACGCCATCGCCCGGCAGGTGGACATGCGCTATGAGCTCAATGGCAGCAACCTCGCCATCATGCCCGACAGTCCATTTTTGAAGAACTACCAGATCGAATATCCCAATGTGGCGCGCAATGCCAAGAACAGCATCAACATGTCCACCAGCATCGCGGTTATCGGCAAGGGGCAAGGCGCCTCCGGCGGCAGCAACGGCTCCACCTCCAACATCGACAATATATCCAACAACAACTTCTGGGATACGCTGACTGAAAACATCAAGGATTTACTGCGCGAAACCGACAAGAAGCTGCCTGAAGGTTCAACCGAGACCATAACAGAACAAAGCAACCAGCAGCAAATCACACCGCAGACAGGTACGACCGCAACGGATGCCACCGGCAAAAAGAGCGCGGTAGCCACCCTGCCCGCCCAGATCCAGAGCCAGAATACCAGCCGTGCGCGCCGCGTGACCTACCGCGAAGCCGCCTATGTGATTGCCAACCCGGAAGCAGGCATCATCAGTGTGCGCGCCACTTCGCGCCAACATGCCAGCGTGCGCGAATTTATCGACAAGGTGATCAACAACGCACGTCGTCAGGTGCTGATCGAAGCGACCATCGTCGAAGTTTCGCTGTCCGACCAATACCAGCAAGGCATAAACTGGTCACTGTTAAGCAATTTCGGCCTCAGCCTGTCTCAGGTCGCCATTCCTCAAGTCATGACATCGCCTGTCGCTACGTTAGGAACCATCCGTTTCACCAACCCGGGAACGGGCAAACTCAACCTGAGCGGATTGGTTCAGATGCTGGAAAGCTTTGGCAAGCTGCACGTACTGTCCAGCCCGAAACTGTCGGTGCTCAACAACCAGACCGGCCTGGTGAAGGTAGTGAATGAGGAGATATATTTCACCGTTGATGTGACGCTGGCTGCTCCTGCCGCCGTAGGTGTTACACCCGGACGAGACACCTTTATCAGCAACATCCATACCGTCCCGGTCGGTTTCATGATGTATGTCACGCCGCAGATCGGCGCCGATTCCGAGATCACGCTCAACCTGCGGCCGACCATCACCCGCATTCGCGGCTATGCGACTGATCCTGTCCCCGCGCTAATTTCTGCTGCTGCCGGCAGAACGTTACCTCCCAATCTCATCCCGCAAATCCAGACGCGAGAAATAGAATCCATCCTGCGTGTACGCGATGGCGAGATCGCCGTACTGGGCGGCCTGATGCAGGACGAACGCCAGGGCGATACCAGCCAGATACCAGGCATCGGCAGCATTCCGGGACTGGGTGAGTTATTCAAATCACGCAACGACACCAATAAAAAAACCGAACTCGTCATATTCCTGCGCCCGGTTATTTTGAATCAGGAAAGCCAATACGATGTAGTGCGCCAGTTCAAAAACCCTGCAGACACGCCGGAGTGGCGACAGAGCCGTCAGGGAGTGAAGCCATGAGTCTGTTATTCGATGCGTTAAAACGCGCTCAGGGCAATGAGACGCAACAGGATCAATCGCCATCCGGCGCTGCGCCCGACAAGAAGAACGTATTGCTCTACACGATCGCAGGCTTGTTACTGCTGACGGGAGGATTTGTCTGGTATCTTTCCACGCAAAATCAAGACGTCCCGCCTAAAATCAATATTACCGAGACGCCTGAGCAACCGGTCTCAGCTTTGCGAATTGTCTCAGCGCAGCAACCCGCTTCCGGTATTGCGCCAACAAGCCCGGCGCCGGCTGTCGTCCCGTCGGTTAAGAAATCATGGACTCATCCGCTTGCAGCCAGGGGGAACCATCCCCAAAAACGAAAATCCGCAAAGAAACCGGCCGCACTCCCGGCAGGTGACGATCCGCTCAAAGACGGTTATCTGGCTTTATCAGAAGGGAATCTTGATCTGGCCGAGCGAAACTATCTTGCAGTACTGGCAGAACGGCCTCACGAAAAGGACGCGCTGCTGGGACTGGCGGTGATTGCCCGACGCCGACAGCAAGTGGATCGCGCCGCTGATCTCTACCATCAAGTGTTGCGTGAAGACATGGGCAACGCTGCCGCAGCGGCAGGGCTGGTCAGTCTGTCTGAGCAGGCTGATCCGGTGGCCGCCGAAAGCCAGCTTCGGGAACTACTCGACATCAAACCGGCAGCACACGAATTGCACTATACCTTAGGCTGCGTGTTAGCCCGCCAGCAGCGCTGGGGAGAAGCACAGCAGGCATTTTTCCGCGCCTATAGTCTGGCACCCGGCAACGCACTCTATGCTTACAACCTGGCAGTCTCCCTCGACAGACTGCACCAGGATGCCGCCGCGCTCCCCTATTACGAGAAGGCATACCGTCAGGCAAAAGACCCGACGCTCGACATGAACGCGATCGAACGCCGGATACAGGAACTGAGCGGGACAGCGTCACGCTAATAAATGTAAAAGCATTGTCCACGAAAGGCACGAAAGGCACGAAAGGCACGAAAGGCACGAAAGGCACGAAAGGCACGAAAGGCACAAAAAACCAAGAAACGAAACAGAACTAGATATTTGGTACGGTTCATTATCAGAGCCACTTTTATGAATTCAGAAACTGCAGTTTGATCGGTTATGTTGTGATTTTCTTTGGTGCTTTTCGTGTCTTTCGTGGACAGAAAGGTTTGGTTGTAAATTCTTTAGTGGACGGCATGTAGCTAATTTGCGATGAATACTCAAAATCCACAGGCGGCCCACCAACGTATCGGCGAGGTACTGATTTCACGCGGACAAATCAACGACGACCAGTTGCATATCGCGTTGCAACGACAAAAAAATGACAACAAGCCGCTCGGTGAAGAACTGCTCGATCTGCATTTCATCACAGAAGAAGATATGCGCGAGGCAGTATCCGAGGCAGCGGGCTATAAATCCATGGACCTGACAGGCATCGTCGCCAATGCGGTCGCCCTGGCACTCATCCCCAAGCCTGTCGCCATCAAGCACACCCTGTTTCCGGTCAGCTTCAACACGACGAATATGGTGATTGTCGCAGCCAACCCGGATGACATCCTGGCGCGCGATGCGATCTCCCCCTTTATGGTTCAGGCAAGCGAAATGGCAGGACGGCGCATCATTCCCGTCTGGCGCATCGCACCCAGCGCAGATGTGCTTGCCGCGATCGATAAATTCTACGACCATGAGTTATCCATCGATGGCATTCTGTTTGAACTGGAGAGCGGCGAACTCGACCTTAGCGCACTGACCCAGACAGGGGTCTCATACAGTCATCCCATTGTTCGTCTTAGCGATGCCTTGATCGCCGATGCGGTAAGCCGCGGCGCATCTGATATTCATTTCGAGCCGGAAGAACAGTTTTTGCGCATCCGATACCGTATCGACGGGGTGTTGCGGGCGGTTCGCTCCCTGGGAAAATCAAACTGGATGGCCATACTGGTGCGCCTGAAAGTCATGTCCGGGATGAACATCGCCGAAACACGCGGCCCACAGGACGGGCGGATTTCACTCTCGCTGTTTGGTCGCCAGATCGATTTTCGCGCAGCGTCTCATCCGACCATACACGGCGAGAATTTCGTGTTGAGAATTCTCGACCGCAAGCTGGGCATCGTCAGCCTGGACAAACTCGGCATGACCGACAGCCAGCTTTCCCTGCTGCATCGCATGCTGGGAAGACCCGAGGGCATACTCCTGGCCACGGGACCTACCGGTTCGGGCAAAACCACAACGCTCTACTCAATACTCAACCACCTGAATAACGATGGTGTGAACATCATGACGCTGGAAGATCCGGTGGAATACCCGTTGGCGCTCACCCGTCAGACCTCTATCGCTGAAACCGTCAAGCTGGATTTTTCCAACGGGATTCGTTCCCTGATGCGCCAGGACCCGGACATTATCCTGGTGG
>JBAZCE010000185.1:0-4410 GCA_041671105.1 Gallionella sp. | reverse complement strand
AGATGGGCGGGCAGATGGACGAAGCTTTTCTCGACGAACTCGCCGCCTTCAACGGCAGGCTGCTGGTGGCGGGCATGGCCGCCGCACAAACCGCACAGAAGGGAGCATGAGATGACCTTGCAGAAAAACGCCGGCGCGGTGCGCCGTTTTGCCAAACTCGCCAGATTCGGCACATGGCTGCAGAACCTGCCCAACAAGATCGTGCCACCACCGTTCCGTCTCATCCAGATCGGTTCGGCCTTCTGGCAGTCGCGCGCACTGTACATTGCCGCGCGGCTGGACATCGCCACCTTGCTCGCGGACGGAGAACTTTCGGTGGAAGAGATCGCCGTGCGCATCCATGCCCAGCCCGATGCCACTTACAGAGTGCTGCGCATGCTCGAGGCGATGGGTGTGTTCGAGGAAGTCGCGCCTTGCCGCTTCCGCAACAACAAGCTATCCGACTGCCTGCGCGAAGGCCATCCGCAGAGCGTGCGCGCCATGGTCCTCATGCACAACTCGCCGGAGATGAGCCGCCCTTGGTTCGAGCAATTGGAGCAGGCCGTGCGCGACGGCGGCATTCCCTTCGTGCTCACGCACGGACAGGAGCTATACGCCTACCAGGATGCACATCCCGAGTTCGATGCGCTGTTCGCCAGGGCGATGGACAGCGTGGAAGCGCTTGCGGGCGACAGCTTCGCCACCGATTTCGACTGGAGCCGCTTCGACCGTATCATCGACGTCGGCGGCTCAAAGGGCAGCAAATCCCTCGCCATCCTCAAGCGCCACCCGCACCTCAAGGCGCTGGTGGTGGACAGGACTCAAGTCATCGTGGGCGCAACGGAATACTGGCAAGGCCGCGAGGAGGCAGCGCTGCTACAGCGAATCAGCTACACGGCGGGCGACGTGCTCGCCTCCGTGCCGCAGGCGCAGGGCAGCAGGGACATCTACCTACTGAGTGCCGTGCTGCACGGCTTCGGCGACGATGAATGCATCGCCGCACTGCGCAACGTGGCAAACGCCGCCGGCAGCGGTGCCACCATCGCCGTGATGGAAATGGTCATGCCCGATGCACATGCCGACTTGGCCAGCGTCGCATTCGACATGCAGATGTTCATGGCTACGCGCGGCCGGGAAAGGACGCTGGCGGAATGGCGGCGGCTGTTCGGGAAGAGCGGGGTGGTGCTTCAGGAAGTGGTGGGGTTGCAGTCGTTCGGGAGGATACTGGTGCTGCGGGCGGGCGATTCTGTATAGAGCTTTCACTCGGCCAATAGCAACGGCGTCCTATGAGCTTTGCTGGATCTGCCGGATTTGCTGCCCAAGGACGGGAAGGGATTGCTGGATCGTGTCCCATACGATATCCAGGTTGATGTCGAAATAACCGTGCGCCATACGGTTGCGCATCCCGCGCATGCTCTTCCATTGCACCTCGGGATAGCGGGCTACGAATTCGGGATATTCATCGGCCAGTTTGGTGGCGGCTTCGCCGATGACCACGATATTCAGGATGACGGCCTGCTGGGTTCGCTTGTCGGCCAGAAAATCTTCCTTGGAAAAGCCTTCCACATAGCTGCGGACAAGGTTGATGGCTTCGAGCATGTGGTCAAGGTAGTCGTTGTGGCGCAACGGCTTACCTGTGCTCATACCAGCGTAGCCTCTTTGAGTATCTGGTCGCGAAACTTGACCGGCAGATCGCCGGGGGTGAGCACATCGACCGGCACGCCGAGCAACTCTTCCAGTTCGCATTGAACCGCCCCGAGATCGAGCAATGTAGCGCCGGGCAGCGGATCGACCAGCAGGTCGAGATCGCTGTCGCTGTCGTCCTCTCCGTGCAGCACAGAGCCGAACACGCGTGCATTGCGCATTCTGCTTTGCTCGATCACGCGGCGAATGGCGGCGCGATGTGTGTGGAGTGCTTCGGAGGGCTTCATGGTCGATGCCGAATCGGAGACCGGAAATAAGTAGTGCTCATTATGCCGTCTTTTTACTCGACGGCACAGGTTGTGGCGAAGCTGACCCCTTCGGATCTTGGATTCTGTTTTTCCTCGAATATTATTTCAAGCTAAGGGTTCGCAATAAGGTAATCGGCTAGGATGTGGTGGTGTGGTGCAAGGGCTTTTTGTTTTTGAACAGCAGTAGATACCTCATCTAAATGCTTTCGATGTAACGTCAATCGCCCACTTACTATTGCCAATAGAAATTCCATCAAGGCCTCCCCATCGCCATTCTGAATATTTTCAATATCCGAAGTAATGAGGTTTTTCATACGTTGGCTGACTTGTTCATCGCAATTCGCATAGGCCAATTCATACCCGCGTGCAGCACGTAATATTGCAGCTTGAATAATCCCATCAGTAAAACGTTCGAAGTTATCTGGAGACAGGACGGCTCGCTCATATTGTTTATAAGATAGCTTAGGTTGTCCGGGGGCTCCTTGCCTTAGGCTATGGATTACGGCTGCGACTACAACAAAAATATCAGCTTGGGATAGCTCTCTCGTTCCGCCCTCTGTGATGAGTAATGTAAAATCGGAACGTATCTTCAGCGGTTTGTTACTGCAATCTGGCCAGAACAACTGTTCTGAAATGCCATTTGTAGGGGCGTCCTTCTCCAAGAAAATAATTCTTTTTGTTATCTCATCGGGTATGTCTTTTCCTTCAAGATCAGCCCAATCAACAATCTTTCGTAATGCCTTTAACTCGGAACGCCAACTGTGGTTATTGTTTTCTTCAGGGAGATCGAGGTCAATCATGCTATGAAGGCTAAAGGTGTTTACTCCATTTTCACCAAAAGTTAGATTTGTCTTAATTCGGAGTCGCTCATGGCCGGAGCATGCTCTGAAAATTGGAGTGATATAAGAGGTATTTCCTTGTGGTTGACGAGATCGCATATCCCGGTTAATTGCCATTAGTTCATGGCAATCGTCAATACACGAAACGACCACGAGAGCTGCAGCCTCAGGTGATATGGTTGATAGGGATCTTAGTTCTTGAGAACTAAGTAGAAGATCATTAAATTCTTTCTGGTGATCTAGTACTAAGCTGTTTGCTGATTCAGCCAACTCTTCTGAAAACGGATAGGAAGCATATATGATCCGTTTTAGATTAATGGGCGCCCCACGCAATACCATCCCTTTCCATCTTTTACTGAGATGATCTAGTAGATTAAGCGTAGGTCGATATTCCGTGTTTGGTTTTGAAAATAGCGTTCGTACATCAAAATAAATTTCTAAGCTGCGGCCATTAAGGTTTCGATACACTTTAAAAAAATCAATTCCGGCCAGTTGATTAAATAAATGCTGCTGATTCCCCGGTAAATCAGAAAGAACCACATGAATTTCCTCTACCTTTGGGGGTTCAAATGCAAACTGGTCGCCACCTAAACTGACTGGGTACGATTTCCTTTTGCAATATAAGCAGTCTGCTGCTTCGAAGTGTTCAATTGTATCTAGTCCAAGTTTTCCATCCGGAAAATCTTTGGTTAAATCGCAGAGGATGTGCCCCCCTTTTTGATGATTTTCTCCAAGATAGAAAAGTGTGACGATTTTCTCCTCATTTGCTCCGAGGCCAATAAGTTCGTCCTTCAATCCACCAGAAGTGCTAGCGGAGATTAATAATAGAGTTTCATCTGGGCGATTAATCTTAAATTGTTTGAGTTTAAGTCCGTCATATGATTGATGCGAATAAACTATTGGAAGTTTTGATATTCCACCTCGGTAAATCGCCTCATAAGCTACAGTTAGCGCTATATCTGAAATTCCGGATGTGTCGACAACGATGTGTTCAATATTCTTTTTCCAAACATGCGGCATGATCCAAAATGCAATTATGTGTGCAGCCGAACTATCTTCTAATACATTTGCTGCTCTCAAAAAGGTGCTTACGTGTTTTTTAGAAGGCTTTACGTAGTGGAAGCCTTTTGGAGCTGCCATGTGGCCGTTGTTGGCAATAAAAAGCTCTTGAAGGGAATATCGTCTATTCGTGTCAGTTATGCGTTGCCAGTCCGGTGCGGTGACGCCGTTGTCGCATGTGGCAGTATGCTTCCCCGTTGCTTCATCAAACGAAATAATTCTAGTGTTGTTTCGTAAGTTCACTACGACCAACTCTAGTCTCCCTCTGATACTTGACTCACTATTTAGCCAATGACGAGCTTGTTTTATGCAGTCTTCAAAGCCAATAAAATGGATTGCATCAAACTGATTCCCTGTAGACAGGGCTTGGGAAATGGCTCCATCGAAGGCGTTTTCAGATATTTCTGGTCTGAGTAGGTAAATAGCCAGGATCTTTTGGGGCCGTTGCCCGGCATTAGGGTATTCAACTATGCGGATAGAAAATGGGCTCACAATACCCCCAGCGGAAGCATTATTGAAATCACGGTTCCATTTACGGGCGGATATTCGCTCATTAATGTTGAGTATTGCCGCCGCCAATC
>JBAZCE010000184.1:0-4424 GCA_041671105.1 Gallionella sp. | reverse complement strand
GACGAGTATCAGGATACCAACGATTGCCAGTATCAGCTGACCCGGCTGCTGGCGGGTGCCAGCGCGGCATTCACCGCCGTGGGCGATGACGATCAGGCGATCTATGCCTGGCGGGGTGCGAGTATCGAGAATCTGCATAATTTGCGTCTGGACTACAGCCACCTGCGCGTGATCAAGCTGGAACAGAACTACCGCTCCACGCAGCGCATTCTGAAGGTGGCCAATCACCTGATCAATCACAATACCAAGGTGTTCGAGAAGAAGCTGTGGAGCGATCACGAGATCGGCGATCCGATCCGCATTTACGCCGCGCGCGATGACGAGCATGAGGCGGAGAGTGTGGTGGTGAGGCTGCTGGCGCACAAGTTTGAGAATAAAACGAATTTTGCCGACTACGCGATTCTGTATCGCAGCAATTACCTGTCGCGCGCCTTTGAGGAACAGTTGCGCACCCAGCGCGTGCCCTATACGGTCAGCGGCGGCACCTCGTTTTTCGACAAGCCGGAGATCAAGGATGTCACCGCCTATCTGCGGCTGATCGCAAACCCGGACGATGATCCGGCCTTCATTCGCGCCATCACCACCCCTAAGCGCGGTATCGGCAACACGACGCTTGAGAAGCTTGGCAGCTATGCCGGGACGCGCCAGATCAGCCTGTTTGAGGCAGCTTTCGAAGTGCATGTCGAGCAGTTGTTGCCGCCGCGTCAATATGAAGACTTGATGATCTTCTGCCGTTTTATCAGCCGTCTTGAGGACAGGGCCGAATCCGATCCCTGCGGTGAATTGCTCGATGAATTGTTGCGCGCGATCAACTATGAGGCCTGGCTGTACGACTCGCACGAGCCGCGTCAGGCCGAAGTCAAGTGGAAGAATGTGGACGACTTTATCGGCTGGCTGAAGCGTAAATCCGAGGCGGACGAGAAATCGCTGATCGACATGGTGCAGACCATTGCGCTGATCAATATGCTCGAAGGAAAAGACAAGGAAGACGATGCGATCACACTCTCGACGCTGCATGCCTCGAAGGGGTTGGAATTTCCCCATGTGTTCATCATCGGCACTGAGGAAGAAATTTTGCCGTTTCGCGACAGCGATGAAAAAGGCATAGAGGAAGAGCGCCGCCTGATGTATGTCGGCATTACCCGTGCAGAGCGCAGTTTGCAGGTCAGCTATTGCAACCGTCGCCGTCGCGGCAAGGACTGGGCGCTGTGCGAACCGAGTCGTTTTCTGGACGAAATGCCGGTAAGCGAACTGGTTTATGCCGGAATGCACGCCGATGCGGCCCCGACCGTGACTAAAGATCAGGGCATGGACAAACTGGCCCGTCTGAAGGCGATGCTGAGTAAACCGGCCGCAGAATCATGAGCGATCAACCAACTGAATTAAGGCAGGCCGCGCTGTTCTGGTTGAGTGAGCCCGATCCTGCACGCAAGGCGGCGGGGGTGCGGCTGCTGGCGCAGGGTGCGGTTGAAGTCGATCGCGAGGCGGTATTGAGCGCGACCCGTGCTATTCCCGGCATACCGGAGAAACCTGAACTGGTCGCGCCGCGCCACGTCAGGCATCGCTCGATGGTGACGGCAGAGGGGCGAGCCGTGCTGATCCATGCGCTGGTTCACATCGAATTCAACGCGATCAATCTGGCGCTGGATGCGATCTGGCGGTTTGCCGGCATGCCGCGGGAATATTATGCCGACTGGTTGCAGGTGGCGGATGAGGAGGCGCTGCATTTCTCGTTGCTGGCGGCGCACTTGCAGGGAATGGGATACGCCTACGGCGACTTTCCCGCGCATGCCAGTCTGTGGGAGATGGCTGACAAAACCCGGCATGATGTACTCGCACGCATGGCGCTGGTGCCAAGAACCATGGAGGCGCGCGGACTGGATGTGGTTCCTTCATTGCGTGCCAAGCTGGCGCAGGCGGGAGATATGCAAGCCGCCGAAATTATGGATATCATTCTGACGGACGAAATCGGCCATGTCGGCATCGGCAACCGCTGGTACGCTTATCTTTGCAATGAACGGCAACTTGATCCGATCGGCGCTTATGCCGATCTTGCCGCTATGTATGCGGCTCCGGTGCTGCGTGGTCCTTTCAATATTTCCGCAAGGCTGGCTGCCGGATTCAGCGATACGGAACTGGCGGCGTTGCCCGGGTAAAGTCGGGTATGTCTTTGGGAGCGGGTGTTTCCGGATCGTTCAGAAAACACTGCAACAGATATGTAATAAGGCCGGCATATACTTGGCCCCTGGCCGGTTAAGGATATCGTGTTCCGGCCTGTCGTCAGAGGAGTCGTTCGTTCGGTGCTCAAAGTCCGTTATAATGCAGGGGCTTAGTGCCAGGGGCGAGTCCGGTTGCTGCTCGGCAAACGCACCAAATTCATTGCACTTAAAATCATTCTAAAACAGGCATTTGTCATGAGTACCCCAAAAAAATCAAAATCCGCGCCGCTTGATCGTTCAGATCCTCTCGTCTTTCAACGGATGTTGAGCAATCACCTGATTTATTCCGAGGGTAAATCCACCCGAACCGCCACTGATCGTGACTGGTTCGAGGCCTCTGCACATGCCGTGCGCGATCAGCTCATCGAGAAACATTTGCTGACGACAGAAAAATGTGTCGAGCAAGACCCGAAGCGGCTCTATTATCTTTCGCTGGAATTTCTGATTGGACGCACGCTGTCCAACGCAGCGCTTAATCTGGGAATAGAGCAACCGCTGCGTGAAGGTTTGAAAGCGTTGGGGCAGGATCTGGAACAGGTCGAAGAAAACGAGATCGATGCGGCGCTGGGCAACGGGGGGTTGGGGCGTCTTGCTGCCTGTTTCCTGGATTCCATGGCGACGCTCGATTTGCCGGGGCAGGGTTATGGCATCCGTTACGAATACGGTATGTTCAACCAGCGGATCAAGAACGGCGAGCAAGTCGAACGGCCTGATAACTGGCTGCGCTTTGGTAACCCCTGGGAGTTTCAGCGTCCGGAACGCCTGTATCCGGTCAAATTTTTCGGCCGTGTTGTTCAGTTTCCGGATGGCGAGGACGGTATCGAACATCACTGGGTCGATGCCGAGACCGTGATGGCGATGGCTTATGACGTGCCTATTCCGGGCTATAACACCGAAACGGTGAACAACCTGCGCCTGTGGGCTGCAAAAGCCACACGCGAGTTCAACCTCGAATCGTTCAATGCGGGCGACTATCTGAGCGCGGTTCAGGACAAGAATATTTCCGAGAGCCTGTCCAAGGTGCTCTACCCGAATGACAGCTCTGCCGTGGGCAAGGAGTTGCGCTTAAGGCAGGAGTATTTCTTTGTTTCGGCATCCATTCAGGACATTCTGTACCACTTCCGGCTGAAACACAGCAACTGGGATATGTTGCCGAAAAAAGTCGCCATTCAGTTGAATGACACGCACCCGGCTGTTGCGGTGGCGGAGATGATGTACCAGTTGATGGATGTACATCAACTGAAATGGGATCACGCATGGTCGCTGGTCACAAAAATCTTCGCTTATACCAACCACACCTTGATGCCGGAAGCGCTGGAAACCTGGGCTGCGGAGAAGTTTGCGCGAATCTTGCCGCGTCACCTGGAAATTATCTACGAGATCAACCATCGCTTTCTGGCGCAGGTCAATCATCAATTCCCCGGTGACACAGGCTTGCTCAACCGCGTTTCGATCATCGATGAAAACGGCGGCAGACGCGTGCGCATGGCGCATCTGGCTGTGATCGGCAGTCATACCGTGAACGGCGTGGCGGCGATTCACAGCGGTTTGCTGCAAACCACGCTGTTTTCCGATTTCAATCGCATCTATCCAGAAAAATTCATCAACGTCACCAACGGCATTACGCCGCGCCGCTGGCTGAATCAGTGCAATCACGGTCTGAGCGAACTCATTGCCTCGCGCATCGGAACGGGTTTTGTGCGTGAACTGGATCAGCTCAAGAAGCTAGCGATACATGCCGCGGATGTCGAGTTCCGCAAACAGTTCCGCGCGGTAAAACAGGCCAACAAGGCGCGTCTGGCAGCGTATATCGAGCAGAAGGTAGGCGTTGTGGTCGACGTCAACTCGATGTTTGACGTGCAGATCAAGCGTATCCACGAATACAAGCGGCAGTTGCTCAACGTGCTGCATGTCATCACGCTGTACAACCGCATGCGTTCCGGCAACCATCCCGAACTCGTGCCGCGCACGGTCATCATCGCGGGCAAGGCGGCGCCGGGCTATGCCATGGCCAAACTGATCATTCGCCTCATCAATGACATTGCCGACATCGTCAACAACGACCAGCAGGTCGGTGGCCGGCTGAAACTGGTGTTCATCCCCAACTACGATGTTTCCAACGCCGAACGTATCGTGCCGGCGGCCGATCTGTCCGAGCAGATATCCACCGCCGGCACCGAGGCTTCCGGCACCGGCAACATGAAG
>JBAZCE010000183.1:4066-4446 GCA_041671105.1 Gallionella sp. | reverse complement strand
CGGTCGTGAGCCTTTCTTGTGAAAATTCATGGATTACGCGCTCCCGGGCCGCAGCACCCATTTTACAGCGAAATGGTTCATCATGGGCCAATCTGAACATAGCTTGACAAATTTCTTGGCTATTGCCGGGCTCATGAAGAATACCAGTAACGTGATCGATGATGGCATCGGTTATGCCATAAATACGTGAAGCTACAGCAGGTATCCCAACAGCAGCAGATTCAATCACTACGCTACCAAAACCCTCACGATAACTTGGTAGACAAAGAATATCTGCGGCGGCCATGTAAGATTCAGGTTGTGACGTAAACGCTACACGATGAATTTTTTGTCGCAACTCAACCTTGAGAGTATTAAGGTGAGCATCATAGCCATCTTCA
>JBAZCE010000183.1:0-4056 GCA_041671105.1 Gallionella sp. | reverse complement strand
TTCATCTGGACCAACCAACAACAAATGTGCTTCTAAAAACTGATCCGAAACAATTTCGAATGCTTGGAGCAAATCGGAAACACCCTTTTCACTATTAAGTCGACCTACATAAATATAAACCAAAGCCGAATCGCCAATACCAAAATTTATCCTTACTTGTTCGCGTGCAGATTTATTGGGGGCAAATCGAAGTGTATCTACGCCAACAACTGAGCCGATACCTAACACCGTAATTTTGTCAGGCTTAACTATTCGATTAGCGATCAAAAAATCTCGCTGAGAAAGACTATCCGTAAGTATTTGAGTTGCACATTGTGCAATCAACCAATCCATCCCCATCAGAAACAGCCTCGATAGACCTGTCCTGGTTACCCAAACTTGCCCGGTGAAGGTATGAAAGCGCACTGGCACGCTGGCTAATGTTGCCGCTAGCATAGCAAGCAAGCCTGCTTTGGGAGCTATGGAGTGTATGCAACTAAAACCTTCGCACATAAAAAACAGCCAAAGCTCGAATAACGTAGCAATATCGGAGAGCATACTTATCCTTCGCTTTATCGGTATGCTTTTTATTGCAACTATTGGACCAAAAACATCAAGATCCATCGACGAAACTTCATCCGCAACTAATGTTACTCTGCACTTTTCTGAAATTTTGCGAATATGAGGACTGAGGTGAAACTTAAGAGACCATGTAATAGTTGAAACAAAACATACCTTTTGGTCTGTAAGCCTTTCTGGCAATGGCAAAGGGACAGTTGCGCGTGAACAACGAATTGGAGAAGTACCACATTTGTCCCTCATTAAAAAAACTCCCTAACCAAGTCGGAAATCGACTCTGGCATGGGCTTAGAAAAACTAAATGCAAGCTCGGAAACTATTCTGTCAGTTGGATAGCGGGTTCTCTTGACAAGTGCATCAATGCGTGATTGTGTCAAAGGTATATTCATCCAGCCATCAAAAAATTCAACCATAGCACGAATCGGCATTTCAGGGATTCGCATCCATGGTGGACGTACGCCAAGTAGCGATGCGATATGTTTTATTAGCTCATCTAATAAGCAGTCATTTGAGAGGTTATATATGCGCCCTTTTGCCATTGGTTCAAAAGAAGATTTTATGAGAGCAGATACGACATCTTCGACGTGAACATAAGTAGCAATGGCTCCAGGTTTTCCCACATAAAAGAAAAGACCACTTTTAACCATTTTTATCAGTTCGCGCAAAGAGTTATTCGTCATTGACGCCCCAAAAACATTAGATGGTCTAACTATAGAGTAAGTCAGCTTGCTACTACCATGGCTCGCCAGCATAACAAGTTCGTCGGCTCTGGTTTTTGTGATTTCATACTCGCCAACTGGTCGAAGAGGAGTGTCTTCATTTACCATACGGTCTGATGTTGTTAGATTGCAGGGTGGACCGTAGGCACCGACACTACTGAGTTGCACCCAATGTATCTTTTGTCTGGTTTGTGTTGATGTCTTCAATACAGCCTGTAGAAGGCGTTGAGAGCCATCGATATGCAATAAATGCATATTTTCAACATCGTGAATCTCCCCCGCGCAATGAAAAACAACATCACAGCCTACCAAAAATTTATCTAGAGGGCAGTCTGGCGATGTCAAATCGCCCCTCACAACTTCGACGCCCTCTTGAAATACACAGTCTGACCGACGCGTTAAAACTCTTACATGGAATCCTCGCCCAATAAGTGTATTTACTAGACATCGGCCAATAAAGCCGTTCCCACCAGTAACACACATTTGCAAGCCACTCTTACTCATTTAGCCCACTCAAATACAGCATCATTGGTTTGAGATAATTTTTCGCTGGTAGCATCCATGTGATTGCTAAGCGTACTTAGGGGTATTCCATGACAATTAATTCTTTGTCATGTTAGATTTAACACTTCAACCATTTGTTTTTGTTTACATAAAACGACAATGCTGACATATTGATGGCATCAACCATCAAGGAAAGGGGCGGGTTGTAAACTCAATTACAGCCTCCGAATCAAAACGCCCCTTTTTCAACCAACAGGAGTTTTCTCATGACAGCGTCCGTCTTTCTTTGGCGGGTGTTGCCAGCCGTTATTGTGACTTCTTTGATCGCCATCTCTGCTTCTTCTCTACGACGACACACTCCATGGCCGAAAAAGTTGCCAACTCCGATCTGAGGTGTCCTGTCAATAATGGACACTCGAATTTAAAGTGACCGCTGGCCGTGAGTTGAAGTTTTGAGCGAACACGGCCGGCGATAAATAGCCAAGGCGCGAATGGCGCCGTTGGCGGTTATAAAATATCTCGATATACTCGCGGATGGAGGTTTCAGCCTCGATACGGGTCGCGTAGCGACAATCATGCACCAGTTCATTTTTCAGGCTTCCCCAGAAGCTCTCCATTGGTGCGTTGTCGTAGCAGTTCCCCCGCCGTGACATGGATGCCACCATTTCAAATTGTTCAAGAAGCTTACGGTAGTCGTGGGCGCAGTACTGGCTGCCTCGATCCGAGTGGTGGATCAGCCCAGCTGCCGGCCGTTTCTGTTGTACTGCCCGAAATAGGGCTCGCCCCGTCAGCTCTTGGGTCATGCGCTCGGCCATGGCGTAGCCGACAATTTCGCAGGTAAAAACATCCTTCACCCCTGCAAGGTACAACCAGCCCTCTCCGGTAGGGATGTAGGTAATGTCTGTAACCCAGACTTCGTCGGGGCCGCTGGGAGTAAAGTTCTGATTCAACAGGTTTTCTGCAACCGGTAAATTGTGATTGGAATTTGTCGTCGCCTTGAACTTGCGTTTCTGACGACAGCGAATTCCCATCTCCCGGCGTAACCGGGCAATGTGGTCGCGACCGGCTACAAACCCATCGGCGGCGAGTTCTGGCTGCAACCGCCGCGCACTGTAGCTCTCGCGAGTGGTCTTGTGGGCGGCTTTGATAGCGACTTTAAGTCGCTCATCTTCCTGGGCACGACGCGAGGGTGGTCGTTCGAACCAGGCGTAAAAGCCGCTACGCGACACCTTGAGAAGCCGGCTCATGATTTTAACGGGGAAATGGAGTCGCCACTCTTTCATGAACGCGTACCGGGCAGCGACTCCCTGGCAAAGTACGCCGTTGCTTTTTTTAAGATGTCACGCTCCATGCGGGCCTCGGCCAGTTCCTTGCGTAACCGTAAATTTTCAGCCGCCAACTCGGCAGCTGAGCGCGCTCCAGGTGTAGAGGGGCGCATGGCAGCTTTGGCTGCCGCCACCCAGTTCGCGAGCGTTCCTTTTGGGATCGCTAATCGTTTAGCTGCTGTCTCTTGAGATAATCCCTGCTCTGAGACCAGCTTGACCGCCTCGGCACGGAACTCCGGTGTGTAACGCTGTTGTTTTTTCATTGGCACTCCTCCTTTTGGCTGTTCTACCAAGTGGGAGTGTCCGTTGTCACCAGGATACCTCAACTTCCTTCGGCCTCTGTGTGCCGTTCACGGTCGCTCAGCCAGAGTTCCCCTTGGCCGGGGGCCTTTTCTCCACGAACTCCGCCGGTGGTTGGCCGGTTTCTCCCGGTTGAACACCTTTGTTCGCTCGCTTCTCAGATACTACGCCCCCGTCTGACTTCCCAACGGCGTGCATGTCGAGATTGTGGCCACTGGCCTTCCTCGACCGAACCAAACGTGAACTACATCGGTTGCCCTTGGGATCTCCCGGTTTCCGTGCAAAGAGTTTGCATGCATGCTCTGGGTCTTAGACTCCGCAGGTCAATACGCAGCTTGCGTTAGCGCGGCGCACCATATTGCCTTCCCATCGGACCACTAGGTCGGCACCTGGATTAGGTGATTTCGGAGCTCAATTGCCATGCCTGCATGCCCCCTGCCAACGCTTCGCCGCCCTCTTGCGAGAAGCCGATACATGACTCGGGGTCATGGCTGGTCGCTAACCACTAGGAGACTTTCACTCCCTACCCTTTGCCGGGGTTTTACCGGCGCTTTCGGTCCGGCCCCAATTGACGCCATTGTCTATTACCACGGGCAAGGCCGTTGAAAACGGCAATCGTTTTAGCTAAATATTCAACAAATTAAATAAAT
>JBAZCE010000182.1:0-4452 GCA_041671105.1 Gallionella sp. | reverse complement strand
CAGACATCGCACGGCACATAGATGTCCGGCATGAAATGCATCTCCACCTTGATCACGCCGTCGCCCTGGCAGGATTCGCACCTGCCGCCTTTGACGTTGAACGAGAAACGCCCCGGGCCGTAGCCGCGTTCGCGAGATGACGGAACGCCTGAAAAAAGCTCGCGGATCGGCGTGAACAGGCCTGTATAAGTGGCGGGATTGGAGCGCGGCGTGCGCCCGATAGGCGACTGATCGACGTTGATGACCTTGTCGAAAAATTCCAGTCCGCTGATCCCGGCATAGGGAGCAGGTTCGGTATTGCTGCGATAAAGATGCTGAGATACGGCAGGGTAGAGCGTGTCGTTGATCAGCGTGGATTTACCGGAGCCGGATACGCCGGTGATGCACACCAGCAGGCCGACGGGAAGGTTTAGCGTGACGCCTTTGAGATTGTTGCCGCATGCGCCCTTGATTTGCAGCATGCGCTCAGGATCGGGTTTCATCCGGCTGGACGGCATTGGAATCTGGCGGCGCCCGGTCAGATAGTCGCCTGTCAGCGACTGACTGTTATCGCATATTTCAGCCGGTGTGCCCTGCGCCACGATCATGCCGCCGTGCTCGCCTGCGCCCGGGCCCATGTCCACTACATAGTCGGCGTGACGGATTGCATCTTCATCGTGTTCCACCACGATCACGCTGTTGCCCATGTCGCGCAGCTTGTACAAGGTAGTCAAAAGCCGGTCGTTGTCGCGCTGATGCAGGCCGATGGAAGGCTCATCGAGCACATACATCACGCCGGTAAGCCCCGAGCCGATCTGGGAGGCCAGTCGGATGCGCTGCGCCTCGCCGCCCGAGAGCGTTTCTGCCGAGCGCTCCAGCGTCAGATAATTGAGCCCGACGTTGTTCAGAAAGGTTAAGCGGCTGGCGATTTCATGCACGATCTTCTCGGCGATCGCCAGCTTCTGGCCCTGCAGTTGCAGGGTCTGGAAAAACTCAAGCGACTGGCTGAGCGGCAGTGCGCTTATTTCATAGAGATTTTTATCGAGAAAACGCACATGGCGCGCTTCCAGGCGCAGGCGCGTGCCGTGGCAGGAGGGGCAGGTGCAGCCGTTGAGATATTTGGACAGCTCCTCGCGTACGGCGGGCGAATCGGTCTCCTTGTAGCGACGTTCCAGATTGTTGACGACACCCTCGAAGGCGTGTTCGCGCAGCATCGGTTTGCCTCTGTCATTGGTGTACTGGAACGCGATTTGTTCCTTGCCCGTGCCGTACAGCACCACGTTCTGGATTTTCTCGGGCAGAGACTCGAAGGACTGCTCAAGATCGAAGTCGTAGTGCCGGGATAATCCTGACAATAACTGGTGGTAGAACTGATTGCGCCTGTCCCAGCCCTTGATCGCGCCTGAGCTCAAAGACAGCTGCGGGGCTGATACGATACGCTTCGGATCGAAAAAAGTGATGACCCCGAGTCCGTCGCACTTGGGGCATGCGCCCATCGGATTGTTGAACGAAAACAGGCGCGGTTCGAGTTCCGGCAGCGAATAGTTGCAGATCGGGCAGGCGAATTTGGCCGAAAACAGATGCTCGACGCCGGTGTCCATCTCCACCGCCAGTGCGCGCCCGTCGGCATGGCGCAGCGCAGTCTCGAACGACTCGGCCAGACGCTGCTTGGCGTCCACGTTGACCTTTAATCTGTCCACCACGATCTCGACGGTGTGTTTTTTATTCTTCTGCAGGGACGGCAGCGAGTCTATTTCGTGCAGTGTGCCGTTGATGCGCAGCCGGGTAAATCCCTGGGCGCGCAACTCGTCGAACACGTCCATCTGCTCGCCCTTACGATCCACCACCAGCGGCGAGAGGATCATGATGCGCGTGCCCTCGGGGAGTTCCAGCACGTGATCGACCATCTGCCCCACGCTTTGCGACTGCAACACCAGATCGTGCTGCGGACAATAAGGGTCTCCCGCGCGGGCGAACAGCAGGCGCAGATAGTCGTGGATTTCGGTGACCGTGCCGACAGTCGAGCGCGGATTGTGGGAAGTGGCCTTCTGCTCGATCGCAATTGCGGGCGACAAGCCCTCGATCAGATCAACGTCCGGTTTTTCCATCAGCTGCAAAAACTGGCGCGCGTAGGCGGAGAGCGATTCAACGTAGCGGCGTTGCCCCTCGGCATACAGGGTGTCGAAGGCGAGCGAGGACTTTCCCGAGCCTGACAGTCCGGTGATGACCACCAGTTTGTGGCGCGGCAGATCGAGGCTGATGTTCTTCAGATTGTGGGTGCGCGCACCGCGTATTTTGATGCTTTCCATGATGAGCAGGCGTTGTGAAGATGAGCTGTCAATATACGCGAATTATCGCGCATTCCCAAACGGCGCATCAATATGACTGTGGTATTCTCGCTATGTTTTTCAGATTGCGGATAAGCCGGTCAGTCGCCCATACGCATATTTTTGGTTTTATCAAGTTAATACATGAAGATAAGTTTCAACAGGTTTTTACCCGGAATTCAATTGGCGGGCATATTTTTCGGTACGGCCTTGCTGATGGCAGGCTATGAGTTTCTGAAGGAGATGTTTTTGGGAGGAGAGTTGACCCGCTGGCAGTCGCACGCCATGACGGTCGTCGTGACGGCGTCAATTGCAGTCATAGCTTCCTTTTTCATGCGCAGGTGGGTGCTTAAGGTCGATGAGAGTCTCAGGGTGGCTGCCACCGTCTTCGAGGCTCAGGAAGGCATGCTGGTCACGGATCACAAAGGCACCATCATCAGGGTAAACCGCACCTTCACCAGTATCACGGGCTACAGCGCAAAAGAGGTCGTGGGCAGGAATCCGAACATGTTGAGTTCGGGGCGTCACGATGAGGGCTTTTACCGGCTGATGTGGGATAGTCTGAAAAGTACGGGGAGCTGGGAAGGCGAAGTCTGGAACCGGCGCAAGAGCGGCGAAATTTACCCCGAGTATCTTGCGATCACCACTGTTAAAGACCAGGGTGACGTCATTACGAACTACGTTGCCACGTTTACCGATATCTCGGTGACCAAGGCTGCCGTGGATGAAGTCAAACATCTGGCATTCTACGATTCCCTGACCGGGCTGCCTAACCGCCGGCTGCTGATGGACAGGCTGTCGCAGGCGTTTGCCTCCAGTGCGCGCAGCAAAACGGGCGGTGCGCTGCTGTTTATCGATCTGGATAACTTCAAGAATCTCAACGATACGCTGGGTCATGACAAGGGAGATATGTTGCTGCAACAGGTGGCGCGTCGTCTTGAGTCCTGCGTGAGAGAAGGCGATACAGTGGCCCGTCTGGGCGGGGACGAGTTCGTGGTGATGCTCGAAGATCTGAACGAAGACCCGCTGGATGCGGCGGCGCAGACTGAGACGGTTGGCGAAAAGATACTGGATAAGCTGAATGCGCCCTATCAGCTGGCATCAAACGAACATCACAGCACGCCCAGCATCGGCGCGGTCATTTTTAACAATCACGATCAGTCGCGGGAAGAGCTGCTTAAGCAGGCCGATATCGCGATGTATCAGGCCAAGAAGGCGGGGCGCAACACCTTGCGTTTTTTCGACTCGAAAATGCAGGATTCCATCAATGCCCGCGCTACGCTGGAGCGCGAATTGCGCGCAGCCCTGGAGGGCCGGCAGTTTCATTTGCATTACCAGATTCAGGTGGGCAGTTCGCACGAGCCATTGGGTGCGGAGGCATTGATACGCTGGATGCATCCTGAGCGTGGTCTGGTGCCGCCGTTGCAATTCATCCCTCTGGCAGAGGAAACCGGGCTGATTCTGCCGATTGGTCTGTGGGTGCTTCACACGGCCTGCGCTCAGCTCAATATATGGCGGAACGATCCGCTCACCTCGCACCTTGTGCTGGCGGTGAACGTGAGCGCCAGACAATTCCGTCAGGCGGATTTTGTAATGCAGGTGCAAACCGCCGTGCAGCGTCACGGCATCGATGCGACCAGGCTCAAGCTGGAACTGACTGAAAGTCTGCTGCTGGAGAGTATCGAAGACACGATTCTCACGATGAATGCCTTGAAGACAATCGGTGTCAGGCTTTCGCTGGATGATTTCGGCACGGGTTATTCATCCTTGCAATATCTGAAGCGGCTGCCGCTCGATCAGCTCAAGATCGACCAGTCTTTCGTGCGCGATATTGTGACGGACAGCAGCGACAGGGCGATCGTGCGCACCATCATCGCGATGGCATCCAGCCTGAACATGAGTGTCATTGCAGAAGGCGTGGAGACTGAGGAGCAGCGCCGGCTTCTGTTCAGCAAGGGGTGCCGGCATTACCAGGGGTATCTGTTCGGTAAGCCGGACGCGATTGATCTGCTTGAGACGTAGCTGATTCAGGGAAGGTAGCCTGTCAACCGGAGGTGATCGGGACAATACCGTTTGCATCGACACGCAGCGCACTCGCACCGTTGTCCCAGTCTCCCAGCACCCAGCGTTCGCAACTATGTTCATC
>JBAZCE010000181.1:0-4454 GCA_041671105.1 Gallionella sp. | reverse complement strand
GGCGAATGCCCAGGCTGCGCCTTCACCCTCGACAAAGGTATCGTCCCCGCCACGGGCGATGTAGCGCTCGCCGTTAAAAATGGGGGCGGCCAGCTCCTGATCGCTCAGGGCTTCGGCAAGATAACCGCGCAAGCCGTCAGGATAGGACCAGGACTTACTCTCTTTGGATTTTTCGATGTTTAAAGTGATCGTCACGCCCGGCAGCAATACCGCCTTGGCGCGTAGCGCGCGTTCGAGCTGCGCCAGGTTGATCGCGGGACTGTCGAAATATTTGACGTCGGGCCAGGCTCGCACGGTGGTTCCGCTCTTGCGTTTGGCACACGCGGCGATTTTTGCCAGCGGGCTTGTAGCGACGCCGTTTTCGAAACGCAGACGGTGCTCGCCGCCATCGCGGTAGACAGTGACTTCCACGGCCGTGGAGAGCGCATTGGTCACGGCCACACCGACCCCGTGCAAACCGCCTGCGAACCGGTATGCGCCGCCTTTTTCCTTGTCGAATTTGCCGCCCGAATGCAGCACCGTGAAGGCAACTTCTACGACGGAAACCCCTTCCTCGGGGTGAATGCCGACAGGAATGCCGCGACCTTCATCCTGAACCGATACCGACCCGTCAGCATGAGCCGTGACGATGATGTTCTTCGAATATCCGGCCAGCGCTTCATCACAGGCGTTGTCCACCACCTCGGTAATGATGTGATTCGGATTATCCAGCGTCGTATACATCCCCGGGCGCTGGCGCACGGGTTCGAGACCACGCAATACCTTGAATGACGATTCGTCATACGTTGCACTCACTAATAACCTCCAAGCAATTTACGGCCGACTGCAAACCCGCAATGATAAATGCAGTTCATATTTTTTGTGCATTTATCTCAAAAAAACAATCAGTCCACGAAAATCACGAACAACACAAACATATTCAAATAAATGCTTCCATTAACAACACCGCCCAATGGCTGAATCACAAAATCAAAGTACATTTTGTTTATTTACGAGCATCCGCTGGAAGGATTGCCTGCTTAAATCGTTTCGTGCTTTTCGTGCATTTCGTGGAAAAAAGTTTTTAGTTTTAAATTTCCCGAACGGCCCGGTTCCCCGTCCGGTTCGAAAACCGGGTCAGGCAGTTATGCACTTCGATTTCGACCCGGGCTTTCTTGCCGCCGTAGACTTCGCTCTTTAACCAGACAACTTCAGCCTTGACCGCATCGTCTCCCGCGACTGTGGTGTGCCAGCATTTCTTGTCGCCGTCCCAGCGGTAGCCGCGCGCCTTGAGGATATCCTTGGTCTCGAAAGGCGAACCGGTCGCAAACAGCTGATAACTTTTTTGTGCAAGGCCGTTCAGGATGGACTTGAGAACCAGATCGCCCGATTTGGGCAGCGGTTGCTGCAGTATTTCCAGCAACGCGTAACAGTCTTCTTCCGCCCGGTGCGCCTCATAAAAAAATCCGTACTGGTAGGCGATATAATCGAGCTTGGCGGAACCGATGCCCTCAGTGCTCCAGTCGACCTGAGCCAGGGAGCACCCCCAGGGTAACGACTCAAAAACTGGCAATCGCTTCTCAAGGAAGACCCGGTCAAATTTGGAATTGTGCGCAATCACCAGACTTACGCCTTCCAGGAAGCGTGCAACCTCGATATCATCGATTTGTTTTCCTGCCACCATTTCATCGGTGATGCCGTGCACTGCCGTGGAATCGGGCGGAATCGGAAATCCCGGATCTTCCAGCTGATCGAATGAGGCAAGGACGCTGTACGCACTGCCCGTTTCGGGGTCGAACTCGAACAGAACCATGCCAAGCTCGATAATCGCTTCCTTGTCCGGATTGATGCCCGTCGTTTCCGTGTCGACGACGACCCCGCGGGACAGCGTCCGGCCCTCTCCATCGCCAAAGGCTGTGCGCGGCGCTATTCTGCGTATGATTTTAAAGTCGGGATGAGCCGCAAGCAGTTGCGCGGCTTGATTGACAGCGGATTGATTCATTGGAAAACCTCAAAAGAATGAAATACAAGGCGTGCGATTTTCACCGGAACCGCTGCGCGGACCGGAAATGCAATATGCAGGTTTTCGTCGAAAAACGTGGCATGCATTTTTGTCATATTTCAGAAGCGATTATCGCCGATTCCAAGTCGGCTGCCTGAACAGAACGTTATAAAAAACGGCACCGGACACAACGCCTGTACCGGAAGCGCTCAAGCCCCCGGCAGGATTACCTTTGCACTGCCGCGCTCAGCTAGGATATCTCAATATCGTCATCTGAAGGCATGGTCGTCAATGCCAGTTCCAGATTTGATGCAAGGTTGTCGGCATAATTTGCCGCCTCAAACAACCGCAGCGACTCGTAATAGATTGCCTTGTTACGAAAATCATTTATATCGTCCGACAACAGCGTCCTGATCTCATCTTTTGTCATCTCAGCACTCCTTTGGTTGATATAAGGACAGATCGGCGAGCGGTTAAACCGGAAATCGCTTGTCAGCGCATGCATCATAGTACAGACAGATAAGCTTTGTATACGCCGCAACAAGTTGTGGTGTTAAATGTCATCAGATGCGGTGGCGGAACTGTAAAACTGCATAAGCCGAACCACGCTGTCGCGGGTGCCGCATTGAGTCGATGAAATTCCAGGCGAGGCGGGATGATCAGTCGGCAGTGCCGGGCGCGGCCCCGATGGAAAGTATCCCGCGTTGCGTCATGTCGGCGATGACCCGAGCGACACAAACATCGATATCTGCCTGGCACGTTTCCAGAATCAGCTCGGACTCTATGGGTGCCTGGTAGGGCGATGTGATGCCGGTGAATTCGGCAATCTGTCCGGCACGGGCTTTTTTATACATCCCTTTTACATCGCGACCTTCGCAAACCTCCAGAGACGCGTTGCAATAAATCTCGATAAAATCGCCCTTCTTAACCATGTTGCGCACGCAATCACGATCCGCCCTGATCGGTGAGATAAAGGCGGTCAGCACGATGATGCCGGCCTCCATGAAGAGTTTGGCCACTTCACCCACGCGGCGAATATTCTCGGTGCGTCCCTGATGTGAAAAATCAAGATCGCCGCACAGACCGTGGCGCACATTATCGCCATCCAGCACGAAGGTACGACAACCTCTTCGATGCAATTCCTCTTCAACCGCATGCGCCAAGGTTGACTTGCCCGACCCTGACAGCCCGGTAAACCAGAGTATGGCACCGTGATGGCCATTTTGCACTTCGCGGCGCGCACGCGTCACCGTGGCTTGATGCCAGACGAGATTGGAAGAGATCAAAACTGGTTTGTTCAAGATTCAGCCCGAATATTAATTTACCAGCTTTATGCGAACTTAACGCGTCCGCTATTCCCACTCGATAGTTGCGGGTGGCTTGCCTGAAATATCGTACACCACACGGTTGATACCGCGCACTTCGTTGATGATGCGATTGGATACGCGCCCCAGCAGTGAATGCGGCAACTCGGCCCAGTGTGCCGTCATGAAATCCTGCGTCTGCACGGCGCGCAGAGCCACGACCCATTCATAGGTGCGGCCGTCACCCATCACGCCGACGCTCTTGACCGGCAGGAATACGACGAAAGCCTGGGAAGTCTTCTCATACCAGGACTTGCCGCTCTCGTCTACAGTAGCATTGAGCTCTTCCATGAAAATCGCATCTGCGCGACGCAGCAAATCGGCATACTCTTTTTTCACTTCGCCCAGGATACGTACGCCCAGGCCCGGCCCCGGGAAAGGATGGCGATAGACCATCGCAGGCGGCAGACCCAGTTCAACACCGAGCTCGCGCACCTCATCCTTGAACAACTCGCGCAACGGTTCGAGCAGTTTAAGATGCATACTTTCCGGCAAACCGCCCACATTGTGGTGAGATTTGATGGTGTGCGCCTTCTTGTTCTTGCCGCCGGCAGATTCGATCACATCCGGATAAATGGTGCCCTGCGCCAGCCACTTTGCCTGTGACAATTTGGCCGATTCGCGCTGGAATACTTCGACGAATTCGCGACCGATAATTTTGCGCTTTTGCTCTGGATCGGATACGCCCGCCAGATGACGCAGAAATTCCGCGCCGGCATCGACATGAATTACCTTCACGCCCAGATTCTTCGCGAAGGTTTCCATCACCTGAGTCGCCTCATTCAGACGCAACAGGCCATTGTCCACAAACACGCAGGTCAGCTGGGTGCCGATCGCGCGATGCAGCAGCGCTGCCGCAACCGACGAATCCACGCCGCCCGACAACCCCAGAATCACCTCGTCGCTGCCTACCTGAGCGCGAATTTTTTCCACCGCCTCAGCGATGTAATCCGGCATATTCCAGTCATTTCCGCAGCCGCAGATGTCATGCACGAAGCGATCCAGCATCGCCTTGCCCTGACGGGTATGCGTGACCTCGGGATGAAATTGCAGCGCGTAAAAACGCCTGGACTCATCCGCCATACCGGCAATCGGCGTGGCAGGGTTGC
>JBAZCE010000180.1:0-4475 GCA_041671105.1 Gallionella sp. | reverse complement strand
AGTGATTCGGACATGTCGTAGGTGACCACCACCGAGGTAACACCGAGTGCATCGTTGAGCTTGCGGATCAGATTCGCGATGATGTTCAGCGAGATAGGATCAAGGCCCGCGAATGGCTCATCGTAGATGATGAGCATAGGATCGAGCGCAATCGCCCTCGCCAGTGCCACACGGCGCTCCATACCGCCTGAAAGATCCTTTGGCATCAAGCCATGTGCGCCGCGCAAACCGACGGCCTGCAGCTTCATCAATACCAGATCGCGTATCATCTCTTCCGACAGGTCGGTATGCTCCCGCATCGGGAAGGCCAGGTTGTCATATACCGAAAGATCGCTGAACAAACCGCTCACCTGGAACATCCGGCCCATATTCCGGCGCATCGCGTACAGCTCGTCGTTGTTTAACTCGTGTATCGTCTTGTCCAGCATCTTGACGCTACCCTTTGACGGCTTGAGCTGCCCGCCAAAATGGTTCAGCAGCGTACTCTTGCCGCAACCGCTGACGCCGAGTATCGCGACCACCTTGCCGCGCGGGATGGTGAGATTGACCCCTTTGAGTACCTTACGTTCGCCGTAGGCAAAATGCAGATTGCTGACCTCGACCAGATTTTCCGATGAATGCTTCAATATATATCCTTGTTCAGAGCTAAATGCAGATTTGAATGTTATCATTTTTAACGCTGAAGAGCGTATTACCATACACCCCTGCATTAAATTCAGAGCATCCATGACATCACCTGCACAAAAAATCCTCCACAACGTCTTCGGTTACGCTACATTTCGCGGCGAACAGCAGGCCATCGTCGAACAAATTGCCAATGGTGGCGATGCGCTGGTGCTGATGCCGACCGGAGGCGGAAAATCGTTGTGCTATCAGATCCCCGCACTGATGCGTGAGGGGGTGGGCATCGTGGTCTCACCGCTGATCGCACTGATGCAGGATCAGGTCGATGCACTGCGACAACTCGGCGTTAAAGCGGCTTATCTCAATTCCAGCCTGGCGGGCGACACCGCACGCGAGGTGCAAGGGCAACTGCTGCGCGGCGAACTCGATTTGCTCTACGTCGCGCCCGAGCGCCTGATGAACGCCAATTTTTTAGGACTCCTCGAACGAATACAGCAAACGTCGGGGCTGGCCCTGTTCGCCATCGACGAGGCGCATTGCGTCTCCCAATGGGGACATGACTTCCGCCCTGAGTATCGCGAGCTGACCATCTTGCATGAGCGTTTTCCGGACGTGCCGCGCATAGCACTCACCGCCACCGCCGATGCCCCTACCCGTCGCGAGATCGTGGAAAGGTTGTCGCTCGAACAGGCGCGCGAATTTGTATCCAGCTTCGACCGCCCCAACATACGCTATCGCGTCACGCAAAAATTAAATGTAATCAAGCAACTGCAAGACTTTATTGACAACGAACATGCGAATGAGGCGGGCATTGTGTATTGCCTGTCACGTCGTCGCGTGGATGAAACGGCGGCCAAACTGAAAGAACTCGGCCACGATGCGCTGCCCTATCATGCAGGCCTGGATGCGGCTACCCGCGCCGCCAATCAGAGCCGCTTCCTGCGCGAGGAAGGCGTGATCATGGTCGCGACGGTCGCGTTCGGCATGGGCATAGACAAGCCCAATGTGCGCTTTGTCGCTCACATCGACCTGCCCAAGAGCATGGAAGGTTATTATCAGGAAACAGGACGCGCGGGGCGCGACGGGCTGCCTGCCGATGCCTGGATGTCATACGGGTTGGGCGATGTGGTATCGATGCGACAGATGCTGCTCTCAGGGGATGCACCGGAAGATCGCAAACGCGTGGAACTGCAAAAACTCGATGCGTTGCTGGGTTTTTGCGAATCCACCGCCTGCCGCCACCAGACCATCCTGCGCTACTTCGGCGAAGCGCATCCGGGTGCCTGCAATGAATGCGATAACTGTCTGACACCGGTGCAAAGCTGGGAGGCGACACGCGAGGCGCAGATGGCCCTGTCCTGCGTATATCGCACCGGACAGCGTTTCGGCGTCGGTCATCTGGTCGATGTGCTGCTGGGGAAACAGACCGAACGCGTCACCCGGTTCGGACACGGGCAACTGTCCACCTTCGGCATCGGCCTTGAACACAGCGCTCAACAATGGAGCAGCGTGTTCCGTCAACTGATTGCGGGCGGTTTTCTTGAAGCGGACATCGAAGCCTATGGCGGTTTGCGGCTGACGGAGACCGCCCGCCCGGTGCTCAAAGGAGAACAAACGATCTCATTGAGACGCGACGCGGCACCAGCCGGGCGGAAACCGGTTCGCGACGGGCGTGAGAAGAAATCGCGCGAGCCGTTTATCGGTGCCAATGAAGACCGTTTATGGCTGGCCCTCAAGGCGAAACGGCTGGCGCTGGCCCGCGAACAAGGCGTGCCGCCCTATGTGATTTTCCACGACAGTACCCTGCTCGAAATGCTGGATCAGCGTCCGGGGAGCCTCACCGAAATGGGCCGCATCAGCGGCGTCGGTCAGGGCAAACTGGCTCGCTACGGTGATGATTTTCTTAAGGTTATCGAAGACGTCGCATGATCCGTCAGCCCGACAAGTGGCCAAAGCCGCCTGTTGGTCATGCGAGTTCAAAACCGGATGTTGTATGCAATTTGAAGCGACGAACTTGTTTTAGTAAATTGCCTGAAACATCGCTCAGCCTGTCGGCATTGGTGCTGAGCAATTTGACTTTTTGACGGTTGGCATCGCTCATCTGCGCGACATTTTCAATCTTCAGGGCGATGTCGTTCACGGCATGACTTTGTTCATGCAGCGCACTTGTGATGTCGGTCACCGCGATACTGGAGTGGCCCGCCATATCGATGATGCGGATAATCGCCTGTTCAGCGACCAGCGCATTTGCAACGCTCTCCCCTACACTCGCCAACATCTGATTTATTTTATCGCCGGCAGCCGAGGTACCGTTGTGCATCGCCTCAATCGTGTTGCGAATTTCACGCGTTGATTTGCCGGTGCGCTCAGCCAGATTGCGCACCTCGTCAGCCACGACAGCGAAACCCCGCCCCTGTTCACCGGCGCGCGCGGCTTCGATTGCCGCATTCAGTGCCAGCAGATTGGTCTGGTTGGCGATCTCGTCGATGACCTTGACGATTAGCGATACATTTTTCTGGTGCAGCTCCAATTCGGAGACCACGTTCGAAACCAGTTGTGCATGGCCTGCAATCGCCTTCACGTCTGAAGCCACGTTCTTTATCAGCTCCCCCCCTTGTGTCGCTTCCTGCCCTGTTTGATGCGACAGCGCGCGCGCAGAATCGGCGCTGACAGACAGATTTTGCAGACTGGCTGAGATTTCCTCGATGGTGGCCGCAATACTGGCTGTCGCATCGGCCTGCACCGAGGTATTCGCATTGATCTCATTGACGGTGGATGCCAGCACGACCGAACTATCCTGGGTTCCCTTCACGCCGACGGCGAATGCCCCGACGATTTCCAGCAAGTCCTGCTTCATCTTGCCCATCGCCCCCATCAGGCTGACGGCAGGTGCCTGGGGCACCTCAATGCTCAGATCGCCGTTCGCGACAGCCAGCGCGACTTCGGCAGCCGCCTTCGGTTCTCCCCCCAGACGCTGACACACCCGGTTTGCAACCAGGCGCCCTGCTGCATAAACCAGCAAGGATGCCAGCAGGACAAACAAGCCGAAATAAAGTGTCGCGGCGCGCTGTTTGTCGTTGACAACCTGCTTTGAGGCCAGAATGCTCAGCGAGGATTCCTTTTCAACATCAGCCACAAATCCGGACAACTCATCGGTCAATGCACGATCCATGCCGGCCACCAGCTTATCCACGGTACGGTAGGTAAGCGGATCGGTCTTGACGTAAGATTTCAACGCCTCACGGTAATTGGCGCCCAATGCTTGATGCAACTGGATAATAGATTGAATTTTATGAACTTTTTCAACGCTGCCCAGTTCGCTGAAGGTGGCGGATGCCGCGCGCAGGCTGTCATCCATTTTGGCTTCACGCTTCTCAAAATTTGCCAGATATTTGTCGAATTTTGCAGTGTCGTTGCCGCGCAACAGAATATCCTTCCATTCCTGTACCTGGCGCTTGAATTCAACGGCGGCGCTCTCAACCGACACCAGCGCCCGGGTGGTTTGCTCGGACTGATGCAAAGCCTGATTGCTGTAGTCACTCAACAAAGATACCTGAAACAGCGCGATTGCTGCCAATATCAGCATGCCAAAACCACCGAAACCCGCAACGATATTCAGCAGAGTTTTCGTCTTCAAATTATTCATTTTCAAGTTACCCGGATACGATTTAATTTACTAAAAACTGATCTCTAAAATCCGTTATTCAGCCGGTGATTACCCGGCCACCGTGCAATTTCTGCCCGCTGCCTTGGCGGCATAGAGGCGGGCATCGGAACAATGCAACATCGCCTCAGCGCCGCTTTGTTTCGCGTTATCCGCCAAACCGATACTCACCTTGAGATAAAACGTG
>JBAZCE010000179.1:0-4487 GCA_041671105.1 Gallionella sp. | reverse complement strand
CAGGCCGTAACCTGTCGCCAGCACTTCATCGCCTGCTTTGAAACGTGAGTCCGCAGAAGTTACAACCACGCCTGCCACATCGATGCCGCCGACACAGGGAAAACGGCGTATCACCCTCCCCGCCCCGGTCGCGGCCAGCGCATCCTTGTAATTAACGCTCGAAAAATGCGATTTGATGACCACTTCGCCCGGGTCAAGTTCGTCCAATGTCAGTTCGACAAAACGCCCGGCAGACGCTCCGTTTTCCTCGAATATCCGGTAGGCACGAAAATACATTTACAAATCCAGCAGCACGCGACCCGGGAACTCAAGCGCTTCCTTGATGGCACCCAGAAACTGCACGGCTTCGCGTCCGTCGATGATGCGGTGATCGTAGGAGACAGCCAGATAATTGATCGGGCGAATCACGATCTGACCGTTTTCGACCACGGCCCTGTCTTTCGTCGCGTGGATACCCAGGATCGCGGCCTGCGGCGGGTTAATGATAGGGGTGGAGAGCATCGAGCCGAACACCCCGCCGTTAGAAATCGAGAAGGTGCCGCCGGTCAATTCCTCCATGGTCAGTTTGCCCACTTTGGCGCGCGCGCCGAAATCGGCGATCTGCTTTTCGATGTCGGCAAAAGAAAGTTTGTCGGCATCTCTGATGATAGGCACGACCAGGCCGCGCTCGCTGCCGATCGCCACGCCGATGTCGAAATAGCCGTGGTAGATAATATCGGTACCGTCCACCGACGCATTGACGACGGGGAATTTCTGCAGCGCCTGCACCGCCGCCTTGACGAAGAAGCATGAGAAACCGAGTTTGATGCCGTGCTTCTTCTCGAATGAGTCTTTGTACTTATTGCGCAAGTCGATCACCGGCTGCATGTTCACTTCATTGAACGTGGTGAGAATCGCTGCATTCTGTTGCGATTGCAGCAGTCGTTCGGCGATGCGCTGGCGGATGCGCGTCATCGGCACGCGCTGTTCCGGCCGGTTGCCGGCTGGCGCAATGGCGGGCACGACTTGGGGCGCTATCTGTTCCATCGCGCTTAACACATCGTCCCTGGTAATTCGCCCGGCGCGTCCGCTGCCTTGCAGTCCGGACGTATCGACGTCGTGTTCGTGAGCCAGTTTACGCACCGAAGGTGGGATCGCCGGTGGAACAGACGCTTCAGTTTTAAGGGGCGCCGCCTGAGTTACGACAGCAGCGGTGTCAATCAACGCGATCAGCTCTTCACTGCCCACTTTCTCGCCATCGCCCTTGATGATTTTGCTCAGCACGCCGCTCTTTGAAGCGGGAAGCTCCATCACCACCTTGTCGGTTTCGACGTCGATCAAATTTTCGCCTTCCAGTACGGCGTCCCCGACCTGCTTGTGCCAGGTCAGCAGGGTCGCCTCGGATACGGATTCGGATAGCTGAGGTACTTTGACTTCGATGAGGCTCATGGGCGTGCTCCTGGATTATTCTTGACATCGAGATCGGGACGGAAAGCCGCTTCGATCACCGCTTTTTGCTGTTCGTTATGTACCGCCAGATAACCTGCGGCGGGTGCTGCTGATGACGGGCGCAAGGCATAGCCCAGGCGCATGCCGGTACGCATGTGGCGCAACAGGTAATGCTGGATGCGATGCCATGCGCCCTGATTGCCAGGCTCTTCCTGGCACCAGAGGATTTCAGTCGCATTCGGATAGGCCGCCACCTGGGCTGCAAAGTCATCGTGCGGGAAGGGGTAGAGCTGCTCAAGGCGGATAATCGCCATGTCGTCTATGCCTTTGGCACGACGCGCATTGATAAGATCGTAATAGACCTTGCCGCTGCACGCGATGATGCGCCGCACTTGATTCGCATCCGGTTGATCCACGTCGGGAATCACCGCCTGAAAACTGCCCTGTGTCAAGTCGCTCAGCGAGGATGCGGCATCCTTGCTGCGCAGCAGGCTTTTGGGCGTAAACACGATCAGCGGCTGGCGTGTCGGGCGCAACATCTGGCGGCGCAGCAAATGAAACATCTGCGCCGGCGTCGACGGGATGCATACCTGAATGTTGTAGTCGGCACACAGTTGCAGATAACGCTCGATGCGTCCCGATGAGTGCTCCGCGCCCTGCCCTTCATATCCGTGCGGCAGCAACATCACCAGCCCGCACAACCTGCCCCACTTAGCTTCGCCCGAGGCGATAAACTGATCGATCACCACCTGCGCACCATTGGCAAAATCGCCGAACTGCGCTTCCCACAACACCAGCGAATTAGGCTCGGCGGTGGCGTAGCCATATTCAAAACCCAGTACCGCTTCCTCAGACAAGAGCGAGTCGATCACCACAAAATCAGCCTGATCTTCTGTCAGGTGTTGCAACGGCGTATAAGCGCCCTCGTGCCAGACCACACGGTTCTGGTCGTGCCAAATCGCGTGACGGTGAAAGAACGTGCCGCGCCCTGAGTCCTGGCCCGACAGCCTTACCGGATAGCCTTCGGTGAGCAGCGTGGCATAAGCCAGATTTTCCGCCATCCCCCAGTCCAGCGGCAGTTCGCCGCGCGCCATGGCTGTGCGGTCATCGACGATTTTCTGCACACGCGACTGCAATAAAAACCCTTCGGGTACGCTCGTCAAAGGCTGCGCCAATGCCTGCAAACGCGCCAAAGACACCGAGGAATTGACCGGGACGTTCCACGCTGTGCCGCGCTTTAGAACAGCCAAACTGGAAACCGGCTTATTGAGATTTTCAAGCGCAGGCTGTATCGAGTTGCGCCCTTCGTCCATCGCCTGACGGTAGGTGGCGATCATCGCATCCGCCTCACCTGCCGCTATCACACCTTCACTTTGCAGGCGCTCTGCATAGACAGCCCGGGTTCCCGGATGCTGGCGGATGAAGCGATACATGAAGGGCTGTGTGACCAGCGGTTCATCCTGTTCGTTGTGCCCAAGCTTGCGGAAACACACCAGATCGATCACCACATCCCGGTTGAACTGCATGCGGTAATCGAGTGCGATTTCGGTGATCAACATCACCGCGTCAGGGTCGTCCCCGTTCACATGGAAGATAGGCGCATCGATCATTTTCGCCACATCGCTGCAATACTGGCTCGAACGCGTATCGCGCTTGTCGGAAACAGTAAAACCGATCTGGTTATTGACGATGATGTGCACAGTGCCACCCGTGCGGTAACCGCGCGTCTGCGACATGGAGAGCGTTTCCATCACCACGCCCTGCCCGGCAAATGCGGCATCGCCGTGCAACAGGACAGGCAACACTTGCTTGCCCTCAATATCTTTCAATCGATGTTGACGTGCTCTGACCGAGCCTTCCACCACAGGATTGACGATCTCAAGATGAGACGGATTGAATGCCAGTGCGACATGCAAATGCCCGCCTGGGGTATCGATGTCGGCAGAAAATCCCTGGTGATACTTCACATCCCCTGAGGTCAGATGCTCGGCATGTATGCCCTCGAATTCGGCGAATAACATACCCGGCTGCTTGCCCAGAATATTGACCAGCACGTTCAATCGCCCGCGATGGGCCATGCCGATCACGGCCTCCTTTACACCCTGTGCGCCGCACCGTTGCAACAGGTGATCGAGCAGCGGCACCAGCGTATCGCCGCCTTCGAGCGAGAAGCGTTTTTGTCCGACATATTTTGTATGCAGGTAACGCTCCAGCGTCTCCGCCGCGGTTAAACGCCCCAGGATGCGGCGACGCTGATCGGCACTGTAGCCCGCCACGCCGCGCACACCTTCCAGGCGGTTTTGTATCCAGCGTTTTTGCGGCACATCGCTGATGTACATGTATTCCGCACCGATGCTGCCGCAATAGATTTGACGCAAAAGTTGCAATATCTCGCGTAAAGTCAGGCGCGCTGCAGCCACCAGCGAACCTGTCTCAAACGTGCTGTCCATGTCGGCTTCGCCCAAGCCGTAAAACGCAGGATCGAGTTCGGGAATGACAGGTTTTGCGTGTCGTTTGAGCGGATCGAGATTGGCGACGCGCAAGCCCAAAAAGCGATGCGCATTGATCAGCTGCAACACCTTGACCTGACGGCGCTCCTGCTCGGAATCAGGCAAACCTTCGCCGCCGGCTTTTGGCAAGGCTTCAAAGGATTTCCGGACGGGCGTATGCGCCACTTCTTTTACGGTCGAATCCCATTTCGGCAGCGCGTCGAAATAACTTCGCCACTCGCCTGTCACGCCGGCAGGATCGGTCAGATACTGCTCGTAGAGGGCTTCGATGAAAGGCGCGTTGGTACCGAACAGTTGTGAGCTGTCCTGCATCATCTTGTTATAGTTTTGAATCACCGCTCATCCATTGCTGTGTAATCGCGTCGGGTTGCACCGACATAGAGTTGACGCGGGCGGCCTATTTTGCGGTCGCTCGCCGCCATCATTTCCTTCCACTGTGAAACCCAGCCTATGGAACGCCCCACAGCGAAGATGACCGTGAACATATTGGTCGGTATGCCCAGCGCACGCAGCACGATACCCGAATAAAAATCCACGTTCGGATACAGT
>JBAZCE010000178.1:3269-4523 GCA_041671105.1 Gallionella sp. | reverse complement strand
AGTCTTTCTTGGGAGAATTTCGAGCGACTCTGCTTTCGACTCGCGCATCGTGGCGGTGACGTTGAGGACGCTAGGATTTATGGCGAGCGTGGACAAGCCCAGGAAGGGATCGACTTGTATGTCCGACGCGCAACTGGGGACTACGCGACGTGGCAATGTAAACGGTATCAGGAAATAAAAGCTACCGATATCAAGAACGCCGTCACGAAGTTCTTGGAGGGTGATTGGGTAGGTCGAACCAAGTTATTTCAGCTGGCCGTTACGCCCAGTTTAAATGCAACTGAGTTGGCTGAGGAGATCGAAAGGCAGCGCACACGATGCGAAGCCATGAACATCACTTTTGAGCCTTTGGATCGGGATCGTCTCTCGCTAATGTTGAAAGACCATCCCGATCTAGTCGACGACTTCTTCGGTCGTTCTTGGGTCGAGGCTTTTAACGGTCCTAATGCGGCGGCGAGCCTGTCCGGACGCAAACTCAGCCGGGAACAAAAGCATAATGCTCGTCGTTTCATCCAGACCCTATATGCTACTCATTTCAAAACGGTTGATGGCGGCATCCCAGCGGCCGCCCCCGTATTTCGTGGCGCCGTACAGCCAGTGATGGTCTTTGATCGCTATGTGGAACCGACCATTGAACTTGTCGAATCTTTTATCGAACAAGGACAAGCTCTGAATTCTCAGCCAGAGAGCAATTCTCAGGATGCTACCCGAGGTGTATCAACTACGGGATTTCGCACGCGTGAAATTCGAACGAAGCTTGCATTGTCGGCAGGATTGGCGACTAGCGATCGCTTTCTCCTGATCGGTGGCGCCGGCTTCGGGAAAAGTGCGGCGCTACGCGTGGTAATCCACTCCCTTCTGAGCAATGGTGGCCGATTCCCAGCGCTCGCCAAGTCGTGGGGGCGGCGACTGCCGTTGCTTTTGCCTTTTGGATTCATGGCCAGCCATTTTGCAAAGAATGATGCGCCTACGGTTGAGAGTGCCCTCAAGGCATGGCTGACTCGGCTCGGGGCTAGGAATGAAGAGTTAACCCTACTAGAGGAAATGCTAGGGGACGAACGCCTACTCTTACTCGTGGACGGCCTCGACGAATGGCAGAATCGCGAGTCGGCCGTGACAGCGCTTACGGCGCTGACCACTTACGTCCAGACTCGACGACTGCCTCTGGTCGCGACGGGTCGTCCACTGGGTTTCGAGCGAATCAGCGACCTTGGCCCCGATTGGAAGCGCGCGAATCTTCTTCCACTTACCTCC
>JBAZCE010000178.1:0-3209 GCA_041671105.1 Gallionella sp. | reverse complement strand
TGCCAACGATCTTTCTGAAGACACAACCTTGTCCGAATTGGGCGGCATTCCGTTGTTGCTTTCAGTCATGATCTACCTACGACTGACGGGGCGTGTTCTTCCGCGTAGTCGGCTTACCGCTCTTGAAGAGCTTATAAAAGCATTGCTGGAAGACCAGCCACGCCGGCGCGCTCAAGCGGCATTGCGGTGCCTCGATCAATCGGTTACACGTTCACGTTATATACGGGTTGGAATTCAGTATCTCGCCTATCGCGTTCACCAAGAACCCAATTCCATCGTGCTTCCGAATGAGCGTGCGGAGCAACTTTTGAACCATTACTACCGTACCGAGTGTGAACTTTCCGTAGGAGAAGCTAGCGATTGGACTGCTAAAGTTCTTGAACTTGGCCAACACGAGTTTGGGATTTTGGTGGCTCCGCAGGAACATCACATTGGGGTGTTGCACCGTATCTTTCAAGAGTATCTCGCCGCAAAGCACCTTGCACGACTTCCACTCAACCAAGTGAAAAGTTATTGCGAAAACACAGGCCGCAAGGGACCTTGGCATGAAGTAACCTTGATTCTTATGCAACTCCTCGAGCGGCAAGACGACGTCGACGAATTAATTGAAGAACTACGCAAGCCGGTGACAGATTGCCTCGAAGAACCTTTACAACAAATCCTAATCACTCGTATTGCGGTAACCGAGCTTAACTGCTCACGCAAGAAAGCCTGCGAATTGCTATCTCAAGTGTTTTCGTGGATCGAATTCGGACGATGGATGCCTCTTCGTCTTGCGTTAGTGCATGAGGTGGTAGCTGGTTTGGAATCCGAACAGGTGGCCGCCTTGTTAGCTGCACGGGCGGCAAGATGGTTCCCCGGAAGGGTTAAGTATCTACATAACGCTCCCGCCGCTGCAGCAAAGCAGCCCACGGCCGAAACGGTTTCTGACCTCCTACTCGCACTACATAATTGCGACAGCAGCTACGAATACCGAAGCATTGCTGAGGCTTTAGCGTCCCTCGCCGAAAATAAACCGGACTTGGCAGACGAATTGCTTGCAATCTTAAGTGGGCCTGCTGAGCCGGAACTGATGGGAGCAGCGTTGCACGCGCTTGCGACAGGATGGCCGACACATACGGCCCTGCCTTCGCTTCTGCAAGCGGCAAGTACAACACCGGCCAAGGAGCTTCGACACGTTGCAGTCTTGGCACGTTTCAATCAAGGTGAACGCTCAAATGAAGTCCGCGATGCCCTCTCGGATTTCTGCCGCGAGGGTAATTGGTCATGGCCTTGGGATAAAGATATTGTTGAGGCATTGGCGGCCGGCTGGGCGAAAGATCCTCAGCTCATGAGTGGAGCTTTGGAGCGCATCCGTGGTATTGGACATCCTAAATCTTGGGCATTCAAACCCGCAATTGGATATCTGCTTCGTGGATGTCCCGGAGACGATGCAGTGGCGCGAATGCTGGCCGACCAACTGACTCAAGAGCAGCATTATCCTAAGTTAGACATCCACGAAGTTTACGAAGCTCTCCTAGCCGGATTTACTAAACATCCGATACTTGTCCCCGCAGCCGAAGCATGGTTAGACAAGAATCTAGAGACACATCATTCGCCTCTAGATGTTGCTGTCATCGCTAAACTGGGCGGGACGTTAAGGTGCCGACAGGCTTTGCTCGGCAGGTTGCGGCGTGGGGAATCGTTGCCCGCATGGATTATTTCTACGCTTTTGGATATGTCTGGAGAGGATGATCCCGAAGTTCATGCGGTTCTTGCCGACTACATAAGCGACGAACATCGACGTTCGCAGGCAGTGCGCTGGTTGCCGAACATTACCCCTGAGCCAAAGGAGCTTGGCGTCATCCTCCGAAACATCTTGCGCGATGCCCACGTTTTTGATTCGTGTTCAGCTTTGGAGCTTCTTGTTGATAAGGAAGGGCGTGACGCACTAGACCTTTGGACGCTGGTTGAATCAAGGCTTTTCAACGATAAGGATGGCCACTATTGGCGCCTGGGCCACTACACTCTTGTGAAAATCTGGCCAGAGCATCCACTGATACGCAAGTTGGTAAAAGAAACCGTCTACGACGAGGACACGTCAATTTCTACGCTATACCAGGTCTATGGAAATGATCCTGAAATACGTCCGCTTCTCGATAGCACGATGCATGTGCTGCATAAGGATCTTCGAGTTGAACTCGTTCGCGCCATCGAACCTTTGGTGCGGAGAGGTGTACCTGCAGCTGTTGCCATCGCTGCGCAGTTCAAAAACGAACCAAATGGCGAAGCCCGTACAGTTGCGGCGAGGGCTTCCGCGTATGCCCGATACCGCGAGGGCAGTAAAGTTCAGGACCTGATCGAAGCTCTTTGTGTTGACCTCACCGGGTTGTTTCTTGGACATGATCAGCGGCAGCAAGCAGCGGCTGCTGCATTATTGGAGCTTGGCAGAGCTGACCTTCTGGCTTTACAGCAAGAGAGCGGCCAGTTGCTGAAGTTTGGCACATACTCGGACTTAGGGCACAATTGGGACTTTATAGCGGCCGTAGTGGAGAATTGGGATTCATTGGCCGAGGTTATGCCCGACATATGGGAACGATTCGATCATTCGCCAATCATCGCCACCGAACTTGCGAAGGCTGGGAAGGGTGCTCACGCGCTTAGCCAAACCCAAGTGTTTGAAAACGCAGTCCGGACGGGAAAACAACTGCAGGTAGAGGAAGTGCAGGCTTTGATTGTAATGCATGGGCATAGCGTTCTCTTGCGTGACTTGTTCTTGAGCCGCCTACAGTTCATGGCGAAACAGAGCGCAATGGCATCTTTGGAAAGAGCTGCCTACGCTGCAATGGCTTCTTATCTGGCCGATCATTTCCACGGAGATGACACTGTCGGTGGGGTGATGGTCTCATTAGCAAGGTCGTCATTGATTCATGACGTCGCCTTCATTGCACTTTGTCAAGGATGGCCAGATGCTCCGCCGATCCTTGAGGCCAAGGAGAGTTTACCCACTCTCATCGAAAGGGGGGCTGAGCCCGTCACTGCTTGGTTGTTCGCATCCAAAGCGGATGCTGCCCTTATGGCAAAGTACCTCATGATCTATCCAAACAAGCTCATGCACAGCCATTTCGGAGAGCCGCTGAATGGGATAGTAGCGGTGCGTAATCGACTCCAAACGGATCTGGAGTGTCGAAATCTGACGTTTACTTACCTTCGAAGCGTTACCGAGCTCA
>JBAZCE010000177.1:1328-4536 GCA_041671105.1 Gallionella sp. | reverse complement strand
TATTGCTATCTATGCCTGCAACCACACTCGCAGCACTGCAAACAGGCGACATCGCCACGATTGTTTCGATTCATGCCGAAGAGGCTTTACATCAGCGCCTGCTGGCGCTGGGTTTTCGCACCGGGAAAAAAATCGAATTGATTCGCCGTGCCGGCTTTAACGGCCCGTTGCAGGTGCGCATCGGCACCACCGACATATTGATGAGGCGCAGCGAAGCTGCCAAAATAAAGGTGCACAGACTATGAAGCGCGTCGCCTTACTGGGCATGCCCAACACCGGAAAATCCACGCTGTTCAACCGCATGACCGGCGGGGCTGCGCGTGTTGGCAACTGGCCCGGCATCACCGTAGAACTGCTTTGCGGAAAGATATTGCTGGGCTCAGACATGGTGGAAATCATCGACCTGCCCGGCATCTACGACCTGCACGGCTTTTCCGATGACGAACAGGTGGTGCGTCACTTCCTGCACGACAATGTGCCCGATCTGGCGCTGGTGATCCTCAACGCCACCCAGATTGAACGTCAGATGAGTCTGTTGCTGCAGCTAAAACAGCTTAACATCAATATGGTCGTGCTGCTCAACATGACCGATGAAGCCAAAAAATATGGCATCAGCATCAACAGCCATAAAATGTCGGAGCTGCTGCAAATGCCGATACTGCAACTGAGCGGGAAATACGGTACAGGTTACCCGGAAGCGATGCAGGCAGTCACCCGCGCGCTGCGCCACCCCACACCCGGCATGGCGGAGAATCTGCGCAGTCAGCTGGAGCAGGACGAACACCTCGAAGCCGAGATGGCGCGTGTATTGAAACATGCCGTACAGATCCCCGCGCGCCTGCCGGAGAACCTTACCGAAAAACTCGACAACGTGATGCTGCACCCCTGGCTTGGGCTGCCGATCTTCTTCGGCATCATGTATCTGCTGTTTCAGGGCATTTTCCTGTTCGGTCAACCGCTGCAGACCGGCATCGCCACCCTGTTCACCTGGCTGCGCGAGGCCGCACTCAATCCGTTATTGGGCAGCCTGCCGCAAGCCATGCAAGGCCTGCTGCTGGACGGCATCTACAACGGGGTGGCGACGGTTGCGGCGTTCGTGCCGATCATCGTTTTATTCTTCCTGTTGATGGCCATAGTCGAAGACAGCGGTTACCTGTCGCGTGCCGCATTCCTGATGGATGCGCTGATGGCCAGAATGGGGCTGGACGGTCGCGGTTTCGTGATGCTGCTGATGGGCTTCGGCTGCAACGTGCCGGCACTGATGGGAACGCGCGTGATGCGCTCTCGCGCGATGCGCCTGCTGACCATGCTGGTAATCCCGTTCTCCTTGTGCTCGGCCCGCCTGCAGGTATTCATTTTCTTTACGGCCGCGCTGTTTTCAAGCCATGCGGCCCCTCTGGTGCTGTTCAGCCTGTACCTGTTCAGCTTCGCTGCAGCGATTCTCACCGCGCTGCTGTTCAAGAATCAATTTGCCAACGCGGAGCCGTTCGTGCTGGAGTTACCCCCCTATCGCTTCCCTACCCTGCGCCAGATGGTGCTGCGCGGCTATCTGGAAGTCACCCACTTTCTGCGTCGCGCCACCACATTCATCATTCTGGGCGTCGTGCTGGTCTGGCTGCTCACTCACATCCCTTTTTCAGCGCAGCCCGCGGGGCCCGATACGATCTCAGGCATGATAGGCGGATGGCTGCACCCGTTCTTTGCGCCGGTCGGCATCAATGAACAACTCACCATCGCACTAATCTTCGGCTTCGTCGCCAAGGAAATCGTGATCGGCTCGCTGGCGGTAATCTACGGCCTGCCGGGTTCTGCGCTTGGCGGCGCCCTCGCCCAGCAGCTGGACTGGGTACAGGCCTACAGCTTCATGCTGTTCACGCTGATCTACACGCCTTGCCTGTCCGCCATCGCCACTTTAAAAAGCGAATCCAAAAGCAATGGCTTCACGCTGCTCTCTCTCGCCTGGTCGCTGGCGCTGGCCTGGCTGGTGAGCTTCATTTTTTATCAGGGCGCGCGGGCGCTGGGATATTAAACACCAGCCGTTTCACCCCGACGACAAAAATCTATAGCACGTCGGTGACAAGCACTTGCGCAGAAAGATACCCGTTCACAGATAAAATTAATCAATAGATTGATTATTATAAACATTTTATGCATCTGTGCATAAAACCGTGTTTACGGCAAAACAGGGTATATAGGCCATTCGGCATAGACCGTTTGGCATATTGCCTACTACCCTGCGAGCAACTACAGTTCGTCCGTCTGGTGATAAATACATCGTAGTCCGTCCCCTGTTGTTCTGGAAATTAAGTGCCAAAGCTTGTTTGTCTAGGAGAAACAAATGCGCCAACTTAACAGCCTTCCGCGACTCACAGGAGCTCAGCCCCTGTTTTCCAAAATACGCTAGCACGAAGCGCCATGCGTATCCTCATCGTGATTCCCATCATTCATACCAGACAGGATATGGGTTCATTGCTTGAGCAAACCAGGCAAGCGTATATCGCCCGCTACGGATCTAAAAAATGGGCAGAGCATCTCAACTCGATCGATCAGGTCTGGAGCGGGATTCGCCAGATGCTGGCGGCACTTGAGTTACCCTATGCGAACATCCGCCTGTATCAGGACGGCCTTCCGCTGTGCGGCAAGGAAGAGGACATCGTCAGGGAAGTCGCCACACGCGGCAGCCAGAATCATCAGCTGTTACTCGAATTCATCGCGCAAGGTGCAAAGCTTATGGGCACGGAAGACCCCGACCTGCTGCTCCGTGAATATCGTCTGCACCGGAATGCGGCGGATGACGAGCATTGCGAAAACCCGCACCAGGCAGAGAGTCAGGCACTGCTGACTGCGCGCGATCAGTTTATCGCAGGGCGAATCAACAGTACACTCACAACAGGAGAAGTCGGGCTGCTATTCCTGGGCATGGCTCATAAGATTGAGCCACTGCTCGATACAGATATCCTGATACGCCACCTGCTCCCGTCGCTACGGGAAAAACAGGAAGAAGTCCAATGTCGGGCGTAATCCACAAGACTGAACGACATCTGCGCGTGGACGCCCCGATCAAGGTGCTGATTGTGGACGATCTGGAGGATGTGCGCTGGGCACTGTCCAATGTTGTTCGCCTGGAAGGGTTTGTACCGTTGACAGCAGCAAGCGGAGAAGAAGCGCTTGTCCACTTCCTGCGCGAGAAGCCCGATGTCGTTCTGCT
>JBAZCE010000177.1:0-1307 GCA_041671105.1 Gallionella sp. | reverse complement strand
AACGGCGCAAGACAAATCGGTGCCTGTGGTGATGGTGACGGCGCACGGCAAAACCGGCGACGCCGTTCGCGCGATTCGGGCCGGCGCCTATGATTATGTCGCAAAACCCTTCCTCAATCAGGATATCGTACTCACTGTGCGTCGCGCCATCGAGGAGAAATCGCTAAAAGGACAGAAGCGAAAATCTTTCACCGAATCGGGATCCGGCAACTCGCTGCTGGAGATCATGGGAAAAAGTCCGGCCATACAGCGTATTCAGTCCGAGGTGGAGCGGGTAGCGAAGACCAATTTATCCGTATTGCTGCAAGGCGAGAGCGGAACCGGAAAAGAAGTGGTGGCGCGGGCAATTCATGCCGCCAGCCAGCGCGCTGACAAGCCGTTCGTGGCACTGGATTGCGGCGCTATCCCGGCGACGTTGATCGAAAATGAGCTGTTCGGACACGAGAAAGGCGCTTTCACCGGTGCGCATCAGGCACAGGTGGGGGCATTTGAGATGGCTTCCGGCGGCACATTGTTTCTCGATGAAATCGGCAATCTGCCGCTGGCGATGCAAAGCACTTTACTCCGCGTGCTTGAGACGCAGCGCATCCGGAAAATCGGCGGTACTCGTGAACAGCAGATCGATTTCCGGCTGGTGGCGGCGACCAATATGAATCTTCAGGCCACAGTGCGACAGCAAACCTTTCGCGACGACCTGTACTACCGGCTCGCGGAATATACGATCAACCTGCCGTCACTGCACGAGCGCAGCGAGGATATCGTATTTTTGGCGCATCGCTTCCTGGCTCAGGCAAACATGGAGCTGGGTAAGCAGGTAGCAGGCATGACGGTTCAGACTGAAGAACTGCTCCGGAGCTACTCCTGGCCCGGCAATGTGCGCGAGTTGCGCAACCAGATACGGCGGGCAATATTGCTGTGCATTGACCCTGCAGGCGTTATTACCCCCGAATTGTTTGTAGCCCTCAATGTGACGGCCAAGCCGGAAAAATTGCTCAATATCGACCAACGGGGATTGAATTGCTCATGCCCCGATGGAAAATCGGCATTCACGATAACCAGCACCAGACTCCAGTTTAGCGGGGCGGGAGAATCGTTAAAGGACATCACCGCAAGCGTGACCGCTCAGGTTGAACGTCTTGTTCTGCTGCAAGCCCTCCAGCATGCCCGGGGCAACAAGGCCCAGGCCGCTCGTCTGCTTAAAATTGACTACAAAACGATGCATAGCAAGCTGAAGATGTATGAAATTTCCTCAAACCAGTTCATGAGGGATCCCTACAAACCAACGGACAGCGGGAGCTGGTGACCCG
>JBAZCE010000176.1:3242-4574 GCA_041671105.1 Gallionella sp. | reverse complement strand
AGATAATACCAAACAAATCAAACGCTTCCCGCTCGAACCAGTTTGCACCCGGCCAGATATTCGCTACGGATGCCAAAACAGGAAAATCATCTTCTTCGGCGAATATGCGTACGCGCACGCGCTGGTTATGCACAACGGACAGCAAATGATAGACAGCGGCAAATCTGCGACCTGACCACTCGCCATCACCATAGGTGGAATAATCAATCCCGCACAGGTCTATCATCAGCGAAAATCGCAAGCCTTGCGTATCCCTCAGCAGCGTCATGGTTTGCAGCATATCAGCCGCTCTGAGCACGACGGTCGTCTCACCCAGTCGCTCATCGAGACTTACCAGATGATCGCCCAGAATACCCGTCAGCGTTTCACGCAATGATTTTTTTTCAGTCGTCATAAACTTACCCTAGCGCGCGATAGTATTGGTGCGCTTGATCTTGTTCTGCAATTGAATCAGACCGTACAGCAAGGCTTCTGCCGTCGGAGGGCAGCCAGGAACGTAGATGTCCACTGGAACGATGCGATCGCATCCGCGCACGACAGAATAGGAGTAATGGTAATAACCGCCGCCATTGGCGCAAGAACCCATGGAAATAACCCAGCGCGGCTCCGACATCTGGTCGTAAACCTTGCGCAACGCCGGCGCCATCTTGTTGCAGAGCGTGCCAGCGACGATCATCACATCACTTTGCCTTGGGCTTGGACGAAATACGATTCCGAAACGGTCCAGATCGTAACGCGAAGCGCCCGCCTGCATCATTTCTACCGCACAACAGGCAAGACCGAACGTCATCGGCCACAAAGAACCGGTGCGCGTGTAATTGATTACGGTGTCGAGCGTCGTCGTGACGAAGCTCTTTTCCAGAAGGCCTTCTATTCCCATTCCAAGGCTCCTTTCATCCACTCATAGATAAAACCGACCACGAGGATAGCCAAAAAGATCATCATGGAAACGAAACCGAACATGCCGATCTCCTTGAGCACGATCGCCCAGGGAAAAAGAAATGCAATTTCGAGATCGAACAGAATAAACAGAATCGCGACGAGGTAGTAACGCACGTCAAACTTCATACGCGCATCTTCAAAGGCCTCGAAGCCACATTCATAAGGAGACAGTTTCTTGCTGTCGGGACGATGCGGCGCGGCCAATCTTCCCAGCACCACCGGCGCTATACCAAAAGCCAACCCAACACAGATGAATAACAGTACCGGAAAATAGTTTTCCAACATTGGGCTTCCCCCCTCTGTACACAATTCGTGAGCCAACTCGAGAGAGCTAAATCAGAATTACTTTGAATGATTTAAGGGCGTCGAAACTGCATCGACTTATTATTT
>JBAZCE010000176.1:0-3232 GCA_041671105.1 Gallionella sp. | reverse complement strand
TTATTTTAATTACTTCTTTAAAACTGGTGCGGATGGGGAGACTCGAACTCCCACGCCCTTACGGGCACAAGCACCTCAAGCTTGCGTGTCTACCAATTCCACCACAACCGCATATTTATTACTTGGGGATTTCCTTAGACTTGGAATTATCCACCGGGACAACCACCTTCGCTGCGTTCACCTTGTCCATCACCCCTTGCTGCTCTGCAGGATGAGAATAAAGATAAGTCAACGAGAGACTGGTCACAAAGAATACCGCTGCCGCAACAGCCGTGCTGCGGCTCAAAAAATTTGCAGAACCACCGGAACCGAACAAACTGCCTGCCGAACCCGTACCAAATGCAGCCCCCATATCAGCGCCTTTACCGTGCTGCACCAGCACCAGACCGCACAATATGATCGCCGTCACCAGATGAACTACCCAAACGATTGTTTCCACTCACCACTCCAAACTCACGGGCATGACAAACTGCCACCCCTGATAATAAAACCTGCCATGCCCGCCCTCTCCTCTTCCCTCTCCCGCATGCAGGCGAGGGGGACAAGGTATTGCTATGCACGCTTCTCGTTAATAATTATTGTGCAGCCTTGCAAATTGCCACAAAATCATCGCTCACCAGCGAAGCTCCGCCGATCAGCCCACCATCGATATCCGGCATACCGAACAATTCTGCCGCATTCGCAGCCTTCACACTACCACCGTAAAGTATACACAATCCTTGCGCAACTTGTGCGTCATGTTGCGCTACTCTTGCACGAATAAACGCATGCACCGCCTGCGCCTGATCCGGACTTGCCGTCTTACCCGTACCAATCGCCCAGACAGGCTCATACGCGATAACCGCTTGCGACAAGGCTTTTGCACCAAAACGAACCAGCACCGCATCCAGCTGAGTTGCAACAACCCGCTCTGTCACACCCGACTCGCGCTCTGCCAGCGTTTCACCTACACAAAAAATCGGCTTCAATCCGGCCTTCTGCGCAGCTTCAAATTTTGCGGAAGCAATTTCGTTGCTTTCATGAAACAAGCCGCGACGCTCCGAATGCCCGATGATCACATAACTGCAACCGAAGTCGACCAGCATACCAGGCGCAACCGCACCGGTAAAAGCACCCTCTTCGCATGGACTGACGTTTTGCGCCCCCCAGGCTACGTTACTGCCTTGCAACAGGGATTGCGCCTGAGCCAGATAAGGGTAAGGAACACAGACCGCATAATCGGCATTGCACAGCTCACGCACACCATCAAGAACGCCTTGCAACAATGCCTGATTACGCGCCAGGCGACCATACATTTTCCAATTTCCGACTACCAGTTTGCGACGCATCGTAATCAATCCAGTTAGCTTTTAAAGTTGTGCAATGCTACCTGTGAACGGGCTTTTGGTCAATGTAACAATCCAATAAAACACCCCCGGACACACTGTTAAACCATCTGAACCGCAATTTCATCGCGTTTTGCGACGATACGATTGCACTCATCTACATACACAAGCTGCGGATGAAATTTTTGCAACTCCAGCTCGGTGTACATCGCATAGGTTGCGATGATCAAAATATCTCCCGGATCCGCCTTGTGCGCCGCCGCACCATTCACGGAAATAATGCCCGAACCGCGTTGCGCACGGATCGCGTAGGTGGTAAATCGCTCACCGTTAGTGACATTGTAAATGTCAATCTGCTGATACTCATTGATATCAGCCGCCTCCAGCAAATCGTCATCGATCGCGCACGAGCCTTCGTAGTGCAGCTCGGAGTGCGTAACATGCACCCGATGCAACTTGGCCTTCAGCATGATTCTTTGCATAACTACCTCTCAAATGGGGGCGGAATTATATCTGAAGTTGCGCATCTGCATAAGGCGATTCGGTCGACCTCTGTCCACAAAAAACGCAAAAAGACATGAAAAGTTTTAGCGGACACGCCTGTCAGCTGACAGGGGCATTCAAAGTCAGGCTATGACGCTAGCCGTTATTGGCGAATGCCTTGCGACGAAACACATAAACAGCGGCTTCCAATTCCGGTGGCAACACCAGCGAGCCGAGCTTTTTATCCTCGTGCAAATCGAAGGCGGATTGCTGCTCATAGTCCTTCCAGTTCCCGAATGCAAACTGGTGGCGACTAGCGATCACAATGTATAGCCGCACACTCGGGGTTGTAAAAACGTAGCGTTCAAAATCGTTCTGCGACGGCGGCCACGAGCAGATAACCACCTCCGGCACATAGGTAGCCAACGCTTCACGCGCATCGAGCCTCGCGACCCATTCAGGATACTGCACCGTCTGACTCCAGGCGTAATTATCGGTTGCGGTAAGCGCCACTCCCTGATCTTTCAGGAACCGCGTCAGCGTTCCGTCTCCAGCACCGATTTCCAGACAGCTTCTGGACTCAATCATCCCTGCCAGCGCTTCGATCAACGCGCGCGAATAAAAACAGTAAATTCCACGGGATTGAACCAGGGGCATCAGCCGCCTCTTCTGCCAGACCAGCGGCCACAACAGGCGAAACCAAAACAAGGAGACAGGCTTGCGCTGCAACCCTCTGGAAAACAGCAACTTCTGCGACAGGTAACCATTGAAAAGATTGAAGCGCAGACGGCCTTTTACGACACCCACATCGGCAGCCAGCGTGGACAGACAAAGTTTTTTGACTGACTCATGCGCCATGCGGCTGCGAACAAATTGCAACAGAACTGCATCCCTGTTGACTTGCGATTTTCCGGCAGAAGGTTTTGCCTGCGAAACAGATTCCAGATACGTCTTCAATTCCGCCGCGACACCGCGCTCAACAATGACAGAAATATCCTGCTGCACCGACGCCCACTCCCCCGGATATCTGACACAAAGCTCGTCCAGAGAAGGATTCGTTTTTAGCCAATCCAGCGTTTTCGCGTAGGAATTTTGCTTCATCATGAAGAGCCGGTCACTGAATTCAGTTTAACGTGAAACTCGCGTAGCGATTCGTTTGCCCTTTCCCTCGCTTGCGGGGGAAAGTTGGAAAGAGGGAAACAGGCATGGCGAGCTTCATCATCAGGGGTGGCTGCAACTGCAATGCCTGTTAGACTTAAAATCACAGATCCGGGCATCGCTCACGCATCGATGCGAATTTCGATATTATCCAGCAGCCGGGTCTTACCCATTTTTGCCGCCGCCAATATCACAAGTTCTTGCGTCAGGACATTGGCCGGTTGCAAATCAGACTGATTGCGCACCGATACATAATCCACTGCCCA
>JBAZCE010000175.1:0-4580 GCA_041671105.1 Gallionella sp. | reverse complement strand
CTGTTTTCTGCCACGGCCATGGAATACGGCGGTGTGTTTCATGCCCTTTTGCTGGCGAGCTGCTTCATGCTGGGCATGATGGCAACCGATGCTGTTAACGGTTTATGGATTTCCCATCTGCTGCAACGCGCAGATGCCAGCGCACGTGCCGCTTCGCGCATCATGGGCGTGACCATCGCACTGCTCAGTCTGGCTGTGGCAGGGCTGGGCTTGTCGAGACACTTATTTCCTGAAGTATCCGCCTGGCAGGACGGACGGGAATTATTTGTCGGCATCGCCATCATTCTGGTTGTTGCAGCCAGCTTTTTGTTTGCGCGCTACACCCGGCAACGCGTTTCAGCGGTGGTCTGATTTGGTTCGATTTAGCCTGGCGGGCTTTTGCTCCTGCCCGGCTTAGCCCGAATCTGAGCGCTTTTGTTGCCCAGGCGCGCTGCCCGGTTGTAAAAAAAGGTAAAATCCCCGCCCCGGATCTGCACGGGGCAAAAATCAAGTTGCCAGGAGATTGCGAAGCCGCTTAATACGGATCATTGCTGCGCTGCAAACAAACGCTGGAATCACCGTTTGCCATGTTGCAGCGAGTTGAATTCGACTAGATAGCCGTGCAGCCCCCGGAAATCATTAAAGAATTTAGTATTAATGAGAGCAGCAAAGCACTGAATATTTGAAATTATCAATAACTAGCGTCATTCCGGCGCAGGCCGGAATTCAGGCAATTGAAAAAAGACTTCCACGAAGTGGGGCAACACGCCAATGCGGCTTTGTCCGCTAAGCGGGAATTTATGATTAACTGGATTCCCGCTTTAGCGGGAATGACGAAACTGAAAGTGTAATATGACTCACCCTGAATTTATTGATCTCCCTCCTTTGATGTCGGCTCGCGGCACGGTTGTTTTGCCGGGCTCGAAGAGTATTTCCAATCGCGTGCTGCTGCTGGCTGCGTTGTCCGAGGGCGTGACCGTCGTGCGCGATCTGCTGCGCTCTGACGACACCGACCGGATGCTGGAGGGCTTGCAGACTTTGGGCATCAAGATCGAATCCCTGGGCGGCAACGACTATCAGGTCGCAGGTTGCGGCGGGAATTTTCCGGTAAAAAATGCCGAGCTGTTTCTGGGTAATGCAGGCACGGCGTTCCGTCCGCTGACTGCGGCGTTGGCCTTGTCGGGCGGCAGTTACAAGCTGTCGGGTGTGGCGCGCATGCACGAGAGACCGATCGGCGACCTGGTCGATGCGCTGCGGTTGCTCGGCGCGAATATCGAGTATCTCGAAAACGAAGGATTTCCGCCTTTGCAGATCAGGCCTGCCACCGTTGCCGGCGGCGGAAGTGTCCGCGTGCGTGGAAATGTGTCCAGCCAGTTTTTGACCGCGCTGCTGATGGCGGCGCCGCTATTGAAGGGGGGGGCGCTGATTGAGGTGGAAGGTGAGTTGATCTCCAAGCCTTATATCGACATTACGACACGGATGATGGTGCGCTTCGGCGTCGCAGTGCCCGCCAATGATGGGCGCAGTTTCAGGGTCATGCCTGGCAGTCGCTACGAATCGCCCGGCGAAATTTACGTCGAAGGGGATGCGTCGTCTGCGTCGTATTTCCTCGCGGCGGGTGCGATCGGCGGCGGCCCCGTAAAAGTGAACGGCGTCGGCAATATCAGTATGCAGGGCGATGTTAAGTTTGCAGAAGAATTGACGAAGATGGGCGCGGTAATCAGTCATGGCCCAAACTGGATGGAATGCCGTGCTCCTGTCGGCGGCAAGCTCAAGGCAATCGATCTGGACTGCAATCATATCCCCGATGCGGCGATGACGCTGGCAGTAGTAGCCTTGTTCGCGGAGGGCACGACCACGCTGCGCAACATCGCCAGTTGGCGCGTCAAAGAGACCGACCGCATTAAGGCGATGGCGACTGAACTGCGCAAGGTCGGTGCGACGGTGGAAGAGGGCGCTGATTTTATCAAAGTAACAGGATTCGGGATTCGGGATTCGGGATTCGGGGATAAAGCCGAGGTTTTGCCGCATCCTGCATCCCGCATCCTGCATCCTGAAATAGACACTTACGACGATCACCGTATGGCGATGTGTTTCTCGCTGGCGGCCTTCGGTGGTGCTGGCATACGCATCAATGATCCCGGATGCGTTGCCAAGACCTTTCCCGGTTATTTTGCCGAATTTGCCAAGGTGACGCAGAGCGTTCCGGTGATCGCGATCGACGGCCCGTCCGCGTCAGGCAAGGGCACGGTGGCGGGACTGGTCGCGAAAACGCTGGGCTTTCACTATCTGGACAGCGGTGCGCTGTACCGGTTGCTGGCGTTGGCAGCCCGGCGCGACGGCATCGCGCTGGATGACGAGGCTGCGCTGGCGGATCTTGCGGGTCGGCTGGATATCCGTTTCGAGGGCAGTGATGTCTGGCTGGACGGCGTGATGGTGGGGGATGAACTTCGTTCCGAGGAGACGGGGGGATTCGCTTCCAGGGTCGCAGCGTTGCATCGGGTGCGCTCAGCCTTGCTGGACAAGCAGCGCTCGTTCCGCCGCAGCCCCGGGCTTGTTACTGACGGACGCGACATGGCATCGGTGGTGTTTCCGGATGCCGCCCTTAAAATATTTTTGACCGCATCGGCTGATGCGAGAGCAGAACGTCGCTATAAGCAGTTGAAAGAGAAAGGAATGGATGCTAATATTGCAAACCTTTTGCAGGATATTCAACTGCGCGACGAACGCGATACGCAACGCAGCGCAGCTCCCTTGCAACAGTCACCGGATGCAGGCTTGCTGGATACCACGGCTCTTACCATAGAGCAGGCGGTAGATTCAGTGTTGGCAGGCTACCGGAGTTTGGCCCCATAGGACTCTCCGTTCTGTGGTTTTTTAACTAACCTCTGTGCAAACAGAAAATCTTTAGGTGTATTCGATGAACGCAACTGCTGACGCTGTACTAAATCCCGATAGTTTCGCCGCAATGTTTGAAGAAAGTTTGACCCGCAAGGAAATGCGTGCGGGCGAGCTGATTACTGCCCAAGTTGTGCGTATTGACCACAACGTTGTGGTCGTAAATGCCGGACTGAAGTCCGAAAGCTGGATCCCGGTTGAGGAATTCCTCAATGACAAGGGTGAAATGGAAGTTGCTGCAGGTGATTTCGTCACCGTTGCAATCGAATCGCTGGAAAACGGCTATGGTGAAACCAAGCTGTCGCGTGAAAAAGCCAAGCGTCTGGCTGCATGGCACGATCTTGAATTGGCCATGGAAGAAGGCAAAATCGTTGAAGGTTTCGTCAGCGGTAAGGTTAAGGGCGGTCTGACCGCTATGGTTAACGGTATTCGCGCATTCCTGCCGGGTTCTTTGGTGGACATTCGTCCGGTCAAGGACACCACACCGTACGAAAACAAGACCATGGAATTCAAGGTCATCAAGCTGGATCGTCGCCGCAACAACGTGGTGGTTTCCCGCCGTGCTGTGCTGGAAGAAACGATGGGCGCTGATCGTGAATCCGTGATGGAAAATCTGAAAGAAGGCGCAATCGTCAAGGGCGTCGTCAAGAACATCACAGACTACGGCGCGTTCGTTGATCTGGGCGGTATCGATGGCCTGTTGCACATCACCGACCTGGCATGGCGTCGTGTGAAGCATCCTTCGGAAGTGTTGACTGTTGGCGACGAAATCGAAGCCAAGATCCTCAAATTCGATCAGGAAAAGAATCGCGTCTCCCTGGGTATCAAGCAAATGGGCGATGATCCCTGGAATGGTCTGGCACGTCGCTACCCGCAAGGCACGCGTCTGTACTGTAAGGTGACTAATCTGACTGACTACGGTTCATTCGTTGAAATCGAACAGGGCATCGAAGGTCTGGTACACGTTTCCGAAATGGACTGGACCAACAAGAATGTTCATCCTTCAAAGGTTGTGCAGGTAGGCGACGAAGTCGAAGTGATGATCCTGGAAATCGACGAACAGCGTCGTCGTATCTCCCTAGGTATGAAGCAGTGCCACTCCAATCCTTGGGATGATTTCGCGATCAACCACAAGAAGGGCGACAAAGTCCGCGGTCAGATCAAGTCCATCACTGACTTCGGTGTGTTCATCGGTCTGGACGGCGATATCGACGGTCTGGTGCATTTGTCCGATCTGTCATGGAGCCAGCCTGGCGAAGAAATGGTACGCAACTTCAAGAAGGGTGATGAAGTTGAAGCCGTTGTTCTGGCGATCGATGTTGAACGCGAGCGCATCTCGCTCGGTATCAAGCAAATGGAAGGTGATCCTTTCGGCGGTTTTGCTGCTACCAATGAAAAGGGTGCAATCGTTAACGGTATCGTTAAATCAGTGGATGCAAAGGGCGCAGTTGTGACCCTGGACGGCGACGTTGAAGCCTACCTGAAAGCATCTGAGTTGTCGGTTGATCGCGTCGAAGACATCCGCACTCATCTGAAAGAAGGCGATAGCATCAAGGCGATGATTATCAGTGTAGATCGCAAGAACCGCGGTATCAGTCTGTCAGTCAAGGCATTGAGCAAGGCAGAAGACTCTGCTGCAATGCAAAAACTGGCATCTGACAGCAGCGCAAATGCGGGTACAACCAATCTTGGCGCAGATCGGA
>JBAZCE010000174.1:0-4596 GCA_041671105.1 Gallionella sp. | reverse complement strand
TGAAAATGCTGGCCGACAACGAAATTCATGTCATCCTGTCCGATCAGAACATGCCGGGCATGACGGGCTCGGAGTTTCTCAATCAAGTCAGGGAGCACTACCCGGACACGGTACGCATGGTGTTGAGCGGTTATGCCGATCTTGATTCAGTGCTCGATGCCATCAACCGGGGGCATATCTATAAGTTTCTGATGAAACCCTGGGATGAAAATCTGCTGCGTGCCAGTATTCATGAGGCCTTCGAACACTATGAGCTGGGTCGTAAAGGGGCTCAGTTCAATAAGATTTACGAGAACACCAGCGAAGGCATCCTTATTACGGATACGTCGGGCCACATCCAGGCCGTCAATCCAGCATTCAAGCTCATCACAGGGTATGGCATCGAAGATGTCATCGGCGAAACCCCTGCGATGCTGAAGTCAGGTCGGCATGACACCGGGTTCTACCGGCAGATGTGGGAAAGATTGTGTGAAGAGGGTAAGTGGGCAGGAGAAATCTGGAACCGCCGCAAGAATGGAGACATTTTACCGGAGTGGCTGAACATCACCGCTATTCGTGATAGCACCGGCAGTATTCAGCAATACGTGGGCCTGTTCACCGACATCACCGCACACAAGCAGGTGGAGGAGCAGCTCCGGCTATTCAATGAAACACTGGAGCAACAGGTACTCAAAAAGACGCGACAGAATATAGATCAGGAACGCCTGTTGATCGAACAAAGTCGCAATGCGACGATGGGTGAAATGATCAGGAATATTGCTCACCAGTGGCGTCAACCACTGAATGTAGTGGCGCTGGCGGTGCAAAACATCCGGGATGATTTCAGGGAATTAAACGAAGAGGCGCTGGATAAAGATGTTGATATGGCGCTGCGCTGCGTCATGCATATGTCAGAGACTATCGATGATTTCCGTAATTTCTTTCGTGCAGACAAGGAGAAGACGCTGTTCAGCTTGTATGCGGCAACGGACGAATCCGTTCGACTCCTGGAAGCTACCATGAAGAATGCTGACATCCAGGTTTCATCAAGCGGAGATCAGGCGCTGCAAGCCGTCGGTTATCTCAATGAATTTTCGCAAGTCATGCTCAACCTGCTGGCTAATGCAACGGATGCGCTGGTGGAAAATAAGGTGCAGCACGGGCGAATCGCAATCGAAGTGAAATCAAACGAACAGAGCGGGATCGTTTCGATTCGTGACAATGCGGGCGGGATTCCGGAAGAGATTACGGGTAAAATTTTCGATCCCTATTTCACTACCAAGATCAGCGGATCAGGAATTGGTCTGTATATGAGCCGGATCATTATCGAGAAACATATGGGAGGACGCATCACCTGTTGCAACGTCGCAGACGGGGCGGAATTCACCGTTAGCATCCCGTTAAAACCAAACGATGTGTCCAACCTTGAATGACAGAGGCGCGGTATAGGGCCGGACTTTAAAGACCGTCCCTAACGGGCATGGTAGAGACGCCCTCCCCCGATAATAAAACACGCCATGCCCGGAACCCTCGCTTCGCTCTCCCTCTCCTCAACCCTCTCCCGCAAGCGGGCGAGGGGGCAATCGAATCGCTACGCGAGTTTCACGTTAAGTTGCTGTTTATGCGAGAACCCTTATTGAGTTGAATAATGCCGAGCCTCATGCATACAAAAATCAAAAATCAAAAATCAAAACGCAAACACAGGCTTTTGTCGTAAATAAAACTTGTCCTGCCGGTTGTGGTAGAATGCGCCCCCCATACATTTAGCAAGGCTGTATCCATGTCACGCCAACTTCGCAATATCGCCATCATCGCCCACGTCGATCACGGCAAAACTACCCTGGTCGATAAACTGCTGTCTCAGGCAGGTTCTTTCTCAGCTCACCAACAGGTCGCTGAACGCGTCATGGATAACAATGATCTGGAAAAAGAGCGCGGGATCACCATTCTGGCGAAGAATTGCGCAGTCGAATTCAAGGGCGTGCACATCAATATCGTCGATACACCGGGCCACGCCGACTTCGGTGGTGAAGTAGAGCGCGTGCTGGGCATGGTCGACGGCGTGTTGCTGCTGGTCGATGCGGTTGACGGCCCGATGCCGCAAACCCGTTTCGTGACCAAAAAAGCGCTGGCCCTGGGCCTGCGTCCTATCGTGGTCATCAATAAGGTTGATCGTCCGGGCGCGCGTCCGGACTGGGTGGTCGATCAGACTTTCGATCTGTTCGATAAGCTGGGCGCAAGCGACGAACAACTGGATTTCCCGGTTGTTTACGCGTCCGCATTGAATGGTTATGCAAAGACCGATCTGGCTGCTGTTACAGACACCATGTTCCCGCTGCTGGATGTCGTGCTGGAACATGTACCTGCACCTAGTGTTGCCGCTACAGAAGCACCGCTGCAACTGCAAATTTCCGCCCTCGATTATTCAAGTTTCGTCGGCCGTATCGGCGTGGGTCGTGTGACTCGCGGCAAGATCCGTCCTGGTCAGGAAGTCATGGTCATGAACGGCGACAAGTCTTCAAAGAAGGCGCGCGTCAATCAAGTGCTGGGTTTCCGTGGTATCGAGCGCGTGTTGCTGGAAGAAGCGCTGGCGGGCGACATCGTTCTGATCAACGGTATCGACGAGATCGGTATCGGCGTGACGATTGCGGATGTGAGCAAGCCGGAAGCATTGCCTTTGCCTAAGGTTGACGAACCAACGCTGAGTATGAACCTGATGGTGAATACCTCGCCGTTGTGCGGTCAGGAAGGCAAGATGATCACCAGCCGTCAGATTCGTGATCGTCTGAACAAGGAATTGCTGGTCAACGTGGCGCTGCGTGTCGAAGAAACAGACAATACCGACGTGTTCCTGTTGTCAGGCCGCGGTGAATTGCATCTGACCATCCTGCTGGAAAATATGCGTCGCGAAGGTTTTGAGATGGGCGTGGGCAAGCCGCGTGTTGTGTTCCGTGAAATCAACGGCGAGAAATGCGAGCCGTTCGAAATGCTGACCGTGGACGTGGAAGACGTCAATCAGGGCGCAGTGATGGAAGAGTTGGGTCGTCGTCGCGGCGATCTGCAGGATATGCAACCGGATGGCCACGGTCGTGTGCGTCTGGAATACCTGATTCCTGCTCGTGGTCTGATCGGCTTCCAGTCTGAATTCATGACCCTGACGCGCGGCACCGGCATCATGGCGCACGTGTTCGATGACTACGCACCGGTCAAGCCGGACATGCCGGGTCGTCGCAACGGCGTACTGATTTCTTCAGAACAAGGTGAAGCCGTCGCTTATGCGTTGTGGAAACTGGAAGATCGCGGTCGTATGTTCGTCACCCCCGGCGAGAAGCTGTACGAAGGCATGATTATCGGCGTTCACAGCCGCGACAACGACCTGGTGGTCAACCCGATCAAGGGCAAGCAACTGACCAACGTGCGTTCCTCCGGTACCGATGAAGCCGTTCGCCTGACACCGTCGATCCGCCTGACGCTGGAATCGGCTGTCGAGTTTATCGCCGACGACGAACTGGTGGAAATCACGCCGCTGTCCGTGCGTATCCGCAAGCGTTACCTGACCGAAAACGAACGCAAGCGCAACACACGCGGCTAATAGTTAATGGCTCATGCAAAACGCCGCCCGGTGAAAACCGGGCGGCGTTTTGCATTAAAAAAGCAGCGCAAGTCAAGGAAAACGCCGCTCAGTGCTATACTAGGCGGCGTTTTTCATGGTCTGAGCTATGTTGGAAATTATCACGTTTGCCTTGCTTTTTATCATCCTGGCAGCCCTGCTCTGGCTGGGCTTGAAGGTGTTCGCACTGTCGCGTTTGCAGTCGGAGCTGCCGGTCATTCTGACACGCGCGCTGGAAGAAAAGCACCGTCTGATGCTGGGCGACTTGCACGACGGATTGAACAAGCAGGGCGATCGTATGGTGACAGCCACGACAGACAGTTCGGAACGATTGCGCCAGATCGTGTCGCAGGAGTTAAAAGCCACGCGCGAGGCGATGCAAGGCCTGCAACTGGCGCAGCGCGATGGCTTGTCGAATACCCGTGAAGATATTTTAAGACAGCTCGCCGCGCTGTCTGCCGAACTGCAAGCCCGGCAAGAGGCGATGCGCGTCGAGGTGATCAGTAAAACCATGCAAACCATGGCGGAGCAGGGACGTGCCGATCAGGAACTTATCCAGTCCACCATGCAGCGCAGCACCGAGATGCTGACGCTGAGCATTGAAAGTCTCACCAAGACTGCCGATACGCGACTGGAACAGATTTCCGGCAAGGTCGCCGAGCGCCTCGATGAGGGATTCAGGAAGACCAACGAGACCTTTACCAATGTGATGACCCGTCTTGCCACGATAGATGAGGCGCAGAAGAAGATAGACAGCCTGACCACCAATGTGGTCAGTTTGCAAAATCTGCTGGGCGATAAGCGTTCGCGCGGCGCATTCGGCGAGGTGCAACTGGAAGGGCTGGTGCGCAATATATTGCCGCCGGATGCCTATACATTCCAGGCGAAACTCTCCAACGGCAATCGCGTGGATTGCCTGCTGATATTGCCGGCCCCCACAGGCAAAGTGCCGGTGGATGCCAAGTTTCCGCTGGAAAATTATCACCGCATGCTGGAGCAGGATCTGG
>JBAZCE010000173.1:0-4785 GCA_041671105.1 Gallionella sp. | reverse complement strand
AATATTCCGGCATCCGTCAAGAGCGTTCCCTTAATCGTGCTGGTGAACGGCGGCTCGGCGTCAGCCTCCGAAATCGTTGCAGGTGCACTGCAAGATCACAAGCGCGGCGTGATCATGGGTACGCAGACATTTGGCAAGGGATCGGTACAAACGGTATTGCCTCTAGGCAATAACACGGCCATCAAACTGACAACCGCCCGTTATTACACCCCCGGTGGCCGTTCAATTCAAGCCAAGGGCATCGTGCCCGACATCATGGTGGAAGATCCGGCCACTGCTGCTGCAGACAACCTGTTCCGACTGCGCGAATCGGATCTTGAAAAGCATTTGACAAACGACAAACAGGCCGATGACAAAGCGGATTTCGTACCAAAAACCGACTCCACGCCAAAGGGCGCCGAACAAAAATTGGTGCAGGTCGAATTTGGCGCGAAGAACGATTATCAACTCAACCAGGCATTGAATCTGCTCAAAGGGATGCAGATATTGCAGGGCAAGTAAACGCTAGGGCAGACAAGCCGGGGAGACTGAGATGATCAATGATTTGGAGAAAAGACGTGAGTTGTTATTCACGGCAGAGCCGGCTGATCAGATTACACGCGCGCAGACCATTCTGAACGGGCTTCCCAACCTGCAGGCTTGTTCAACATCGGCGCCTAACGCTTTGGAAATCCGTTATAACCTGCGTGACTACACGCTTGAAGATTTGGAACGCGCACTGGAACATGAGGGTTTTCATCTTGACCACAGTTTTTTGCATCAGGTTGCCCGAAATATCATTTATTACTGCGAGGACACGTGCCGTCACAACATGGAGATTCGCGGCCATCTGACCAAAAAGAATGAAAAGGAGCTGTTCCTTGAGGTCAGCGGGCATCATATGCATCAGGAACGCGCCGCCATACCGCCTGAACTGCGCGAATTCGAATAATTATACTGAATGAACGACTCCCAACTTCAGCGCTACGGGCGTCACATCCTGCTCAATGAAATCGGCATCGAAGGACAACAACGTTTACTGAACGCCCGCGTGCTGATTATCGGTCTTGGCGGCTTAGGTTCGCCTGCAGCACTCTACCTGGCAGCCAGTGGCGTGGGAAAGTTAACACTGTGCGATAACGACATGGTGGACCTGAGCAACCTGCAACGTCAGATTGCCCATCGAACCTCCGGCATCGGACTTGCCAAGGTCGACTCGGCAAGGACGGCTATGCTCGACATTAACCCCGAAATAAGCTGCATTGCCCTGCCGCTGCGTGTTGATCAAAGCCAACTTAGTGAGCTGGTATCCGATGCCGATGTGGTTCTGGATTGCAGCGACAACTTCACGACTCGTTACGCCATCAACCGTGCGTGTCTCGCTCATCGCAAACCGTTAGTCTCAGGCGCTGCGATACTGTTTTCAGGTCAGGCCGCTGTGTTCGACTTCAGGCAAGAGCACCCGGCATGCTACAACTGCGTTTTCCCGGAGGATTCCGAGGCTGAAGAACTGCGCTGCGCAACCACGGGGGTATTCGCGCCTTTAACCGGCATGATCGGCACGATACAAGCCGCTGAAACGCTAAAATTATTGGTCGGGATCAATACCGGCCTGCACTCGAAGCTGCTAACGGTAGATGCGCTCGACATGAACATCAGGCAAAGTACATTTCAAAAAGATCCGAATTGCCCGGTCTGCGCAAACCATTAACGTCACACATTCTGAATTAAGCTGGTTTTTGCTTTGCAATGAACGGAGCAACTTGCAAAACAGTCTCTGTTAATCCATTTAATTCAGCGTCGGTCTGCGATGCTATGATGACACCATTTAATGCCCAATCTCAGCACTGATAGTTCCATGCCTCAGATCAATACTCCCATGCACACCACACCCGTCAACATACTTAAGTATGTAGCTACGATTACGGATCAACGAGACCGCAATCTGTTGGCGAAAACGCTGACAACCACGCTGACTGAGCTGACGCACAGCAAGCGAATCACAATATACCGTATCCTGCCGACCGACCAGGGTATGAAAGCGGTTATGATGGCGCAGACTTGTAATGAAGAGTTTGACTCGGCAATACATCAGGAAGTCAGCATCGTCATTGCAGATCGCGCGGATTTTCAGGAAGTACTCGATTCCGGAAAATCATCGATACAAGCGTTGGACAATGAAACGAACTGCGCCATCTACCCCATCACTGACAAGCTGCATATCGTCGGTTTGCTGGAGATCATTTCGCATCCACATAACGAAGTTGATACTCATCTCATATCTGCATTTTTACTGGTGTACAGCAACTATCTGACCTTACTCAATGAGAGCGAAACTGACACGCTCACCGGCCTGCTCAATCGACGCACGTTTGAAAACAATCTGGAAAGAATCATTGCGGAATGCTCTGCAGACGACGAAACTCAATCCGACCCGCCACATCCCGCCAGACGCAACTGCAGCCCTGAACTTCCTCACTGGCTTGCGGTTATGGACATCGATCACTTCAAACGCATCAACGACGAATTTGGTCATTTGTATGGCGATGAAGTACTGCTTTTACTGTCGCGCAACATGAAACGTGTATTTCGCCAAAGCGACAAATTGTTCCGTTTCGGCGGGGAAGAGTTTATCGTCGTTCTTGACCGGACAGATCTGGAAAGTGCAAAAAATGTGCTGGAACGTTTCCGTGACGCCATCGAAAATTATCATTTCCCTCAAGTAGGTAAAGTGACCATCAGTATCGGTTTCGTACGTCTGGACAAGGCTGATGGCACATCATCCATCGTGGGCCGCGCGGATCAGGCGCTTTATTACGCAAAGGACCACGGCAGAAACATGGTTTGCTTTTACGATGACCTGGTCGCCGAGGGTAAGCTGGCTGCGGAACACTTTTCAGACGATATGGAACTGTTCTAAATCCACACCTTCGCCGTAAACCATTTTTCACGACGTGACTCAGGGACATAAGCGTACAGCAATTAACTCTATAAATTTATGAAAGCGTCCACTTAATTTTTAGTGGGCACTTTCATGAGCACACCAGTAGTGCAGCCCTTGGCGCTGCGTTCAGGGTGGGCTGGCCGGACGCATACGGTTAACCGTTTCAAACCCCCAAACAAAAAGCCCCACCGTTTCCGGAGGGGCTTTTTGCTTGTCAGGAGTCGAGAGCCTGTCCCGGGCTTGACCCGGGAATGACCCCGTATCAGGTACGGGGCAGGCTCTACTTGGGCGACAACCATTCAACTTGATTTCTACGATGTCGTCACAAGGCCAGTGCGATCGGTATCGCACTGGCCTTGGCACTGCGAAAGCGTCCGGCCGACTCACATTGATTGTGTAAGCGAAAGCTAAGAGCATAGTGTCCACCAATTCTTAGTGGACACTTTCATGGACTATTCTCCTTCAATTCGTCGCCGTCGGCGGCAACATACACCCGAGTTCAAACAAGGACTGGTAGCGCAATGCCTGCCCGGGGTGTCGACCTCAGCGGTTGCACTTGCTCACGGCATCAATGCCAACCTGCTGCGCCGGTGGATCAAGCAGTTTCCTGGTGTGCAGCCATCACATGCGATCACGGCACCCGCGAAGCTGGTGCCGGTTAAGGTTGACTTGCCGGTAGAGGCGCCGGTCAGCGATGCCATCGAGATCAGCATTCAGAAGAACAGCGCCCGTATCAGCATCCACTGGCCGGGGACTCAGGCGCAAGCCTGTGCGCTATGGTTGGCAGAGTGCCTTAAATGATTCGACCGGAGCAGGTATTTTTGCATGCCGCACCGGTCGACATGCGCTGGAGCATAGATCGGCTGTCGCTGCTGATACAACAGATTGACGGCCGCTCTCCCTGCGACGGCACGGCCTACGGCTTTACCAATCGCAACTACACGCGCCTCAAGCTGCTGATATGGGATGGAACCGGCGTCTGGCTATGCCACCGCCGCTTGCACAAGGGGCGATTCCACTGGCCGATGCCCGGCGAAACGCTCTTCTGCATGAGCGCGGAGCAATGGCGCTGGTTGACCACCGGCGTGGACTGGCAACGACTGTGCGCGACGCCGTCTGCGCAGTGGCGCGTTTAGTCAAAAACCGCTGATATTCAGCGCGTTATATGATGGAATTTAGTATAATCAAGCCCATGAATTCAATGGATAAAACCGCTAATTTAACCGCTTTGCAAGCATCGGCTGGCAATGCTCCATCATCTCCAACTCAGTCACGCGATGCCGAAATTGCCCGACTCACCGAAATCAACCGTTCATTGGAAATCAAGGTTCAGGCGCTGATTCAGGAAGTGGCCTATCTGCGCCGCATGCGCTACGGCGTCAAGAGTGAAGCGCTGAGTCAGGAGCAACGACAACTGTTCGAGGACGACATTGTGCAGGACATCGCTGCTGTCGAAGCTGAACTCAAACTCCCTGCGACACCGGCCACGCCGAGAACCCGTGCAGGCCGCCAAACTTTGCCTGAACATCTGGAGCGCGTCGACGTCCGTCACGAACCGGATACCTGCAACTGCTCGGTCTGCCAGTCCAATTTGATCAAGATCGGTGAAGATGTCAGCGAGCAGCTGGATATCGAACCGGCCCGCTTCTTCGTGATTCGTCATATCCGCCCGCAATATGCCTGCCGTCAGTGCGAAACCATCACCGCAGCGCCGGTGGCGCCAGCGGTCATCGACGGTTCACTGGCCGCGTCGGGCTTGCTGACCTGGGTCGCCATCAGTAAATATCTGGATCACTTGCCACTGTATCGGCTGGAACAGATCGCTGCCCGGCAGCAAGTTAACCTGTCACGCAGCACCATGA
>JBAZCE010000172.1:0-4860 GCA_041671105.1 Gallionella sp. | reverse complement strand
CCTTGCTTTGCAGCGCTGCAAACAGCTCGTTCTCAAGCTGTTTGTCGAGTTTTGCATGGCGTGCGATAGCGCGGAACACACCGACATGTCCAAGATCCAGGTGCACACCCTGCACACCCAGCACGGACAGCGACTGCAACATCAGCTGGAGAATTTCCAGATCGCTCTCGATACCGCCGTGTCCATAGAGTTCGGCGCCAATCTGCAATAGTTCACGGGTGCGATTTAATCCCGCAGGTGTCGTATGCAGCACGCTGCCGGCATAACACAGCCGCGCCACGCCCTGACGATTGAGCAGATGCGCATCGATGCGCGCCACTTGCGGCGTGATATCGGCACGCAGCGCCAGAGTACGGCCGCTTAACTGATCCACCAGCTTGAAGGTGCGCAGATCCATATCACCGCTGCCGTCGATCAGCAGCGATTCGGCATACTCAAGCAGCGGCGGCGATACCAGCTGAAAACCATTTTTACGCATCAAATCAAGCAGTTGCGTACGCATTTGCTCGACACGCCAAGCCTCATCCGGCAGCATGTCCTGTATGTGTTCGGGTAGTAACCAATTTTGCATTATTTAATCCAGTACAACATCAGCAAACCGCAGAGAATCGCGGTTAAACCGATAAATCGAAGTTGCCCGTCGTCGAGCGAAACCAGTTTTCGAAAGGATTCGCGCCAGGCTGCGGGAAACAAAAACGGCATCAATCCTTCAATCACCAGCATCATCGCGAATCCGAGCAGCCAGTAACTGAGCACTACTTGCCCGCCTTACCCGAACTTTTCAGATACTTGAAAAATGCGGAACTCGGGTCCATCACCATCACGTCGCTCTTGTTCTTGAAGCTCTGTTTGTAAGCTTCAAGGCTGCGATAAAAGGAATAGAACTCGGCATTGCGGCCAAAGGCTGCTGCATAGATGGATGACGCCTTCGCATCGCCCTGCCCCTTGGTGCTTTGCGCATCGCGATAAGCCTCGGCCAGTATCACTTCACGCTGACGATCCGCATCTGCCTTGATTTTTTCGCCCTCGGCAGCACCGGAGGCGCGCAGTTCATTGGCGACGCGCTTGCGCTCGGCATCCATACGGCGATATACGGAATCGCTGATCTCCGACGGGAAATCCACACGTTTCAAACGCACATCCAGCACCTGAACGCCGATCTTGCGCGCATCCGCATCGGTCTTCTCACGCAACACCGTCATGATCTGCTCGCGTTCGCCCGACACGACTTCGTGTATCGTGCGTTTGCCGAACTCTTCGCGCATGCTGGAATTGACCGTCTGCATCAACCGGGTGTTGGCACGCATCTCATCGCCGCCGACACTGATATAAAACTGCTTTACATCGACGATGCGCCATTTGACGAAGGAATCAACCAGCACGTTTTTCTTTTCCGCCGTGATGAAACGCTCAGGCTCACCCGCGTCCAGCGTCAGGATGCGCGAATCGAAATAACGCACATTCTGCACCAGCGGGATCTTGAAATACAGACCCGGTTTGGTCTTGACGCTGACCATTTCGCCCAGCTGAAACACGATAACGGTCTGGCGCTGGTCTACAACAAACATGCTCAGACTGAGCAGGATCAGCGCGACGACCGCACCGATCACAATATTAGCGACATTGGTTTTCATTATCGACCCTCCCGGTCACGGCTCAAAAGAGAGTCGCGTGCACGCTGTGCGGCATTATTGTCATTTCCCTGGGATGTCACAGGCGCGGCTTCGGGTTTCACAACAACCGGCACATCAGAGCCGGCAGCACGACTCGATTCGATCAGCTTATCCAACGGCAGGTACAGCAGGCTGTTGCCGTTTTTCTGGTCGACCATCACCTTGCTGATATTGCCCATCACCTGCGACATCATGTCCAGATACATCCGGTCACGTGTCACAACGGGCGCCTTCTCGTATTCAACCAGTATCTGCTTGAAGCGGCTGGCATCACCCTCGGCATTTGCAATCACGCTCTGCTTGTAGCCTTCAGACTCCTGGATCAGACGGGAAGCCGTGCCTCGTGCACGCGGCACGACGTCATTGGCATAAGCCTGACCTTCATTCTTTTGGCGCTCGCGATCCTGCCCCGCCTTAACCGCATCGTCGAACGCGGCCTGAACCTGTTCGGGCGGCTGTGCGTTTTGCATGGTCAGCTTGCTGATAACGATACCTGACCTGTAGCGATCCAGAATGTCCTGAATCAGCTTGGTGGCGGAAGCGGCAACCTGCTCGCGCCCCTGATACAACACGTAATCCATTTTGCTTTTACCGACCACTTCTCGTATCGCAGTTTCCGCAGCCTGACGCACGTTCTCGTCAGGGTTGCGGTTATTGAACAAATACTCGCCCGGATCACGCAGGAAATATTGCACGGCGAACTGAATGTCGACGATATTCTCGTCGTCGGTCAGCATCAACGATTCCTTTGCCATCTTGTTTTTGACGTTGTCGCGATAGCCGACTTCCACGGTGCGTACCTGGCTCAGATTGACCAGCTCAACGGTCTCGAACGGGTAAGGCAGATGCCAGCGCGGCCCTGCCAGCGTCACATCCACCTGCTTGCCGAAGCGCAACACCACACCGCGCTGACTCGCATCGACGATGTAGAAACCGCTGGCAAGCCAGATCAGCACGGCGATTACAGCGATCAGCCCGAGGCCGCCGCCGTTGATCTTCGGCATCCCCTTATCGGGGCCGCCCTTACCGCCGCTCTTGTCGCCCAGCATCGAGGCGACTTGAGCCTTTAACTTACGCAACAACTCATCAAGATCGGGGGGACCACCGTTGTTGTTGTTTTTATTGCCCCACTGCGGGTCATTCAATCCCATGGCATATTTCTCGCTTGTTTAATTTGATTTTCATTCAGTTCAAAAGCCAGTTTCGCATCTTTAGCTTCAGTCAGCGTGCGCCGCAATTCATCCAGTCCGGCACCGCTTTGAGCACTCAGAAAAACGCGGGCGATTCTATCACAGTCGTCGCGTTCAACGCCTGCCGGCATCTCAGTCAAATCGACTTTGTTATACACCAGCAATTGCGGAATATCTCCCGCATCGATCTCGGCGAGCACCTTATTCACCTCGGCGATCTGATCGTCCCGGTTAGGGTTGCTGGCATCGACCACATGCAACAGCAGGTCGGCCTGTATCGTTTCTTCCAGCGTGCTGCGGAAAGCGGCGACCAGACCGTGCGGCAGATGACGGATGAAACCGACCGTATCCGACACCACGATCTCGCCAGCGCCTTCCGAGTACATCTTGCGGGAAGTGGTGTCGAGCGTCGCGAACAACTGATTGGCCACATATACGTTGGCCTTGGTCAACCGGTTGAACAGCGTGGACTTGCCCGCATTGGTATAGCCTACGATGGAGACGGAAAAAACCCCCGACCGGTTGCGGGAACGACGCATCACATCGCGCTGGGCCTTCAACTTCTCCAGACGATCCTTCAATAAATGCACGCGCTTGTCCAGTTTGCGGCGATCGAGTTCCAGCTGAGTTTCGCCCGGCCCGCGTGCGCCGACTGCAAACTTCTGCTGTCCCATATCGGTATTGAGCCCCACCAGTCGAGTCGCAAGATATTTGAGCTGCGCCAGTTCAACCTGCACCTTGCCCTCATGGCTCTGTGCGCGTTGCGCAAAGATATCCAGAATCAGCATGGTCCGGTCGATCACGCGCGTATTCAATTTTGCGGTGAGATTGCGCATCTGCGCGGGCGACAGATCGTGATTGAAGATCACCATAGGCGGCACTTCCATCGCCTCGATCGTAGCGGCCAATTCAGCAACCTTGCCGCTGCCTGCAAACAACGCGGCATCGGGACGCTGACGGCGCGCCTCAACGGTTGCCAGCGTGCGCACACCGGCCGTCTCGGCTAGCAGACGCAACTCCGCCAGAGACTCGTGATAGTCGGCATCGCCCAAGTCTATGCTGACCAGAATGGCCGCTTGAGTACCTTCGGATGTAGGCTGCATCAATCGGCGTCGTCGTAGGAAATATTGACTGCGCGGGCCGGAACGATTGTGGAAATGGCGTGTTTATAGACCATCTGGATGACGGAATTGTTCTTCAACAACACCACGTATTGATCGAATGATTCGACCTGACCCTGCAGCTTGATGCCGTTGACCAGATAGATTGCGACCTGAACATGCTCCTTGCGCAACGTGTTCAGAAATGGATCCTGCAGTTGCTGTCCTTTTGCACTCATGTTATTGCTCTTCTTGTAAGGTACGGGCGTACACTTTACTGGATTCCGCGCCGAATAACCAGATGTACGAACAAATTGAAGGCGTAGGAAATGTACAGACTTATTCGTCATTCCCGCGCAGGCGGGAATCCAGTCGATTCAATAACTCCCGCGTAGCGGGACAAAACGAGCCGATTGCCAAACATAACTACGACTAAGCCTTAATTATACTGTCGCGCAGCATGCCGATCTGTTCATGTAGGCTGATCAAATCGCTATGAATAGTTTTCCAGACGATTTCAAGGTCAACCCTAAAATAACCGTGCGAGAGGGCATTTCGCATTTCATAGGCAAAACTGAGTGGCACTTCAGGATGTTGATGAACAAATTCAGCGTGATAACGTTTAATGTTATTGGACGCTTCGCCGATGATTTCAAAGTTGCGTATGACGGCGTCCTGTGTTTTTTCATCGCCCAGGAAAGCCACTTCATCCATATCTTCCACGTAACGATGAATACGCTCAATCGCCTGCAAAATATGCTCCAGGTAATGCGGCAAACGGAGAATGTCAGCTTTGCTCATAAAGGTACGGCCTCCTGAATAACAATACTCCTGAAACTGTCGGGAAGCGCCCGCGGGGTTAACACATCTACCGCCACACCCAGCAATTCCTTGAGC
>JBAZCE010000171.1:0-4876 GCA_041671105.1 Gallionella sp. | reverse complement strand
ATTTCACGTTCCCGATCAACAGTATTTTCGAGCGCAAAAAGCCATTGGCCGATGCCACCCTGCGCCGGATCGCCAAAGGCCTGAGCCGATATGTGCTGGAAAGCGGCAACCCATTCATTGTGCCGATCGCTCATTTCAATGGCTCAGTAACCGCCCACTCGACAGCCGAGCCTTTGCGCACGATAACCGCGGCAACTAAAGGCGGTGAATTCGCCCCTGGACTACCTAAACTTGTTAAAGCCGCCCATCTTGTCCACCTACGCAACCACTGTGATGGGCGAGATATTAAAGAACCACTACGAACCATCAGCGCTGGCGGAGAACATCACGGCACCGTAATGGCATATTTATCAAGACAATTTGGCAACAGCATCGGCCAGCCGGTATCTGAACCGGCACCAACAATAATGACATCAGGCGCAGGGAAAACTGCCGTTGTATCAGCCTTTATTTCCAGCTACTACACCGACGAATCAAACCGATCAAGATCAATGCTCGACCCGGTTGCAACGATAACAACAGAAAACCGCCTCGGCTTGATCGAATGCACATTAACGCCGGAAGACCAGGAAGGAGCTTTAAATGTTGCAGCCTTCCTGATGCGCTACTACAGCGCAGGCGGACAACTGGGCAATATTAAGGAGCCGATGTCCACCATTACTACTAAAGACCGCATGGCACTGGTTACCGTCATGATCCATAACCAGCCGCACGTTATTGTCGATATTGGCTTACGAATGCTGCAACCGGCTGAGCTATTCAGAGCGCAGGGATTCCCGACCGATTACGGCATAGAACATGGACATGACGGCAGAAAATTTACCAAGTCGACCCAAGTCAGGCTCTGCGGCAATAGTGTGCCTCCGGATTTGATGGAAGCGCTATGCCGAGCTAACTACCCGCAACCATCCGAAAACCTTGAACAGGACGCGGCGTGATGAACCCAAATTCGACAACTGCCGAAATCTCAACAAAACAACCGCTAAAAAAATATTTTCATTGGCCAATCTTGTGGCCATGACCGGTCAATAGAACAACTGGGCAAGATAACCAAGGGCAACAACTCTAAGCGCTGCCAATTTTGCTGTGATAAGGCTGATGCTGCTCGGGCTAAACTTGCTAAAGACATAGCACAATAAAATCATGAACAGTACAAATTTGACGGCCCACATAAGCTACGCATATCAAATGGAGCACAAAGAATGCCCGAAATATTAAATTCAACAGAGGCCGCTGAATTAATGAGAATGTCGGTTCCAGCGATTAGGGGAATGGCCTCAAGCGGTGAAGTACCGGCCACACAGATTGGCGACGATTGGCGCTTTTTACGATCGCACCTGATCGACTATATCTCTAACCGCGCTATTGCCGAGCAGCGTATCCGTAAAGAGCAACATACGCTTAAAAAAGCCATGCAAGATGATCAAGCTCCAATGGGCCGAGGAAGACCAAAAAAGATCAAAGTAGATTTAGCGGCTTATCAGTAATAAACAACAAAACCGCATTATCCCCGCGCTCCTGTTGAGCGACGGGTTAGGCACGGAGTTCCCAACATGAGTTTATTTTGCAGAGTTTTTGGCCATAAAGAATCAAAACTTGAACCAGATCGTGGCGTCGCCAGCGCTTGGCAATGTGAACGGTGCGGACACTTTGAAAAAGGCATTGAGTGGCCCAGACACGATAACTCTGATTTGAGAGCATTACTTGAGATAGCGACTAAAAAAGCTAACGATATAAGTGCATAACGCCTGAATTAACCAGCCCGCCGTGACGGGCTTTGAAAACGCGAGGATTTATGAATACTGAGCAAATTTTAAACGAAGATATGGGCGGCGGGTCTGTGTTGAATGACGTGTTAGAACCCGTTGCATGTGCCTGTATGTCGTGGTGTCGAGATTTTAGAGAAACACAGGGCGGAAAATACCCGATTAGCGACCATGCTCCAGGATGCGATAAATACAAACTAGAACAGTTTTGGCGAATTTGCTTAGACGGTTCGGCTATCGTTATAGAAGAGCATGAGAAGAACCTTTACGGCGTTGACGGAACAACATATGAACCAATTATGCTGACACGTGATCAATTCGAGCGGATACCGGAATTTCAAGGGTTCTAACGCTTAGCTGTGGGGCGGTGCGCGGCTTTATCGCGCAGCGTCCCGCACGAGCGTTGTGTTATGCGCTTATTTCACTAGATACACAAAATAATTGTGTGCAACGCAATATATTTGTGTATAATAGTCAGCAAGTGAGGCACAGTGCTGAACTATTACGGGAGATAATACCATGATACCTACAAAAAGATTTCACGACGCTATTTACAGCGAGTACAACCAAGCCGCAGTTGAAAAGCCTCATCTAAATTATGAGACAGTCGAAGCTGTTAAGGTCGTTATGCTGACCGCGCATATAATGTTGGCCGAAATGCCTTATGGATACCCACATTGCCTTGTAATATACAAGCCTCATGTTGATGATTTTGTTGTTGAGACTTGTATAGAGTTACCGCATGATTGGAATAAAATGAGGGGATTATGACACCGTCTGAGCAATGCAAAAAGGCGGGGCTTAATAGCCTCGCCGAGCTTGCAAGAATAACCGGTGAATCCGAAACCTGCTTAATTAACTGGCACCACGGAAAAGGGAAAAACGGAACCGTGTATAAGACCCGCTTCCGTCTCCTGCTTGCCGGGGCGGTGATCGAGAAACGACAAGCAAGTGCATAACGCCGTGTTAAGCGGAAAGCCGAGCACGGAACTTTAATAAACAAACGAGCTTCGGGCGGCTTTTCCGCTTGAACGCACAGTTATACATAGGAATTAAATAAAAATGCTTATTTTGGAGTTCGGTGCCCCAGTACAACTAAAGCCTGGAATATTTCGAAGCAAGTTTAAAGGGCAGACATTTATACGCGCATGGTGGTTATATTTTGCTATAGCCTGGACACCGTTATGCCTAAAAGACTATAGCGATCATATCCGTCATGCAGAAACAGAATGGCGAGATGTATAACGCCATGCCGGTAAGCGGCACCGGCCAACGAAACCAACCCGAAATGAAAAAACCATGAACAAACAAACATCCTCCGAAACGGCCACGAGGCCGGTGTCCGACTTGACCGGCCAGTTAGACCCATTTGCCTACAATAAGGATTTCGACCCGCAAAATGCGGAGCACTTTAACGCGTGGCTTGATATGCGCCCTCCGCACTTAAGCGAAGGCGAGTGGCAATTCCAAGTCGGACGACTAAAGCTGTTACTTGAGTCACAGAGCGTAAAAACGGAATATGACCGCAGCATAATTATGGTGGGCTGGAAGCATGAGAATGGACTATGGGCCTAACGCTTAGCTGTGGGGCGCGGCGCGGCTTTATCGCGCAGCGTCCCGCACGAGCGTTGTGTTATGTTGCGATCTACGAGGGTAATGAATTGAATAAGCGTTACAGAAGGCCAAAAACCAAAGATGGTCAAATCATAGTTCGGCGCGGGAAGATTGATGGCGATGTGGATATGTGCATTTTTTACGGCGATGGAGTACCTAGTTGCGACAGAGCGCTGGTTCTAAACGTCTTATGCAGTCCGCGACAACGAACAGATCTATCAACTATGCGCCCTGTTTTTGATCCATCATTGATGGATGAGCTTGAGAAGCGCGGCTACGATATAGAGACATTGCGCTTCTCGATACAGAAGAAAGCAACATAACGCCACATTAACCAGCCCGCCGTTGATGGGCTTTGAAAACGAGATGAATATGAGCGAACAAAAAAACACAACCGAAGAACCGGGCGGCGGGTCTGCGTTAAATGTGCAGTTATGCCGGGTTGCATGGAGGGGCAAGATTACCGGATTTACAGGACGAGGAAGCCCTGTAACGTATGAAATAGCGGATGCCGCTGTTAAAGATGCAAACCGTAGGATAAGAGAAATAGAACACTGGATAGAGATTGTATAACGCGATATAGACACCTAAATCGGTGTATATATCAACAAATACACCGACCTACCACATCATTTCCGACAACTGGCTGCCTCGAAGATTCGCATAGCGCGCTAATGACCGCAAATCCTTATGCCCGCTGATTTTAGCAATCTGCAAATCCGTCATCCGGGTACGCTCATAAAGCCGACAAACCGCCTCGTGCCTGAGATCATGAAAATGTAAATCATCGCACCCAGCCAGCCGCGCAATCGTAGTCCATTTACGGCTTAACTTCATCGTCGTTTTACGTAACGATTCATGCTTGCCATCCCAGAACGGAAAAATTAAATCACCTTTCGGCCGCCACGCATCCAATGCGGACAGCGCTACCGAAGAAAGCGGAACCTGTCGCTTAGAGCCGTTTTTTGTCTTATCCAGAAAGACCGTTTTTGCATCAAGGTCAATCTGTCCGATTGATAACGTGTACATTTCACGTAACCGCATCGCTGTTTCAATGGCCAGCGTAAACAGCAGCCGCCACGCTAAACGATCATTCATTGATATTCCGCGCTGATATTCAGCAGGGAAATTGCCCTCCAAAACCCAGATAATTTTTTCATACTCACCAGGCAACAAACGTCGATCGCGCTCAGTATCGGTTTTTTTATCGCCATCCGACGCCGTATAGCTGGCATAGCGCTTAGGCAGCATCCGTAATGGATTTGCGCCAAGCCACTCATTCCGAAAACACCAATCCAACAACCGTGCAACTGCGCCGACTTTATGACGGATCGAACTGGGCGACAGCCGGTCTTTCTGTTTCATCTCATAAACCCAGGCTTGCGCCCAGGCAATGTTAATTTGTGCCGTTTTAAATGTGGTAAGTTTGGTCAGCATAGCATTAAGCAGTAGCCGGTCAGACTCAGATATTGACACCTGAACCAGGTATTGCCTAG
>JBAZCE010000170.1:0-4876 GCA_041671105.1 Gallionella sp. | reverse complement strand
ATCGTGCTTAGCCAATACTTAGTAGTCTCATCAGAGCCTGATAAAACTACTGATAAAACTACTCAATTCTGGCTAAGGGCTAAAGCCCAAGCCATCATTGATAGCCATTCGACTGATGGAGCAACTAAGTATTGGACTAAGACGCAAAAAACTGCGTCTAAGCCACTACTTATAAGCTGCCAAGCGGGTTTCGCAGGGATGGGCTGCTTCTCGCCCAACTCGCAAACGACGCCAGCCATGCCGCAAGGGCATTCCCGCGAAACAACGGAGCTTTGCTCCTGTTTCTAAATGAAAGTCGCTGGTTATGTCGAACCATAAATGGATTAAATATTTAATATATCAAATTATTACAAACACCCTTCGACAAAGCTCTCCTGAGCAACGTTCGTTCCTTCGACAGGCTCAGGACGAACGGAGTCGAAGGGCTCAGGGCGAACGGGCGATTTGTTCAGCGTTTTCTTAAAATACATGAATTACCGGCATCCGCCGGGGAAGCACCTTATATCATGCATTCTGTATAAATGTTACATTCAAATACCGGGTAACACCAGTTTGGCCGCCAATCCTCCGCCGGCACGCCGCTCCAGATGAAACTCACCGCGATTCAATTTTGCGGCGCGTTCGACGATGGCAAGTCCCAGCCCCGATCCTGTCACGTCGCTGCGTGCGGCTTCCAGCCGGATGAAAGGTCGCTTCACTGCATCCAATTGAGACTCAGGGATACCCTCTCCTCTGTCCATGACCGCCAGCAAGACTTTGTCAGACTCGCTGTGAAGTTGCACGGTGATGTCCCCTCCGCCGTATTTGATGGCGTTATCCAGCAAGTTGGCAAGCGCGCGTTTCAGCAACAAAGGCCTGACCAGACAGCGCGGCACGGGATTCAATTCGAGAACGATGCCGGCAGTTGCAAAACGCTGCACGACGTCTTCAACCAGTTGTTGCAAATCTGTCGAAACAGCGACCTCGTTTTCATCCAGGCGCGCGTAGTCCAGAAATTGCCGGATAACCGCATCCATCTGCTCAACATCCATGCTCAAGCCCTCACGCAACGACTCGTCCATACTGAGTTCGGCGGCGAGTCGTACGCGCGCCAGGGGCGTGCGCAAATCATGCGAGATGCCTGCCAGCACCTGCGCCCGCTCACGTTCATTGGCCGCCAAATCGGCTGACATCTGATTGAATGCAACGGATACCGCGACCACTTCCTGCGCCCCCTGTTCCGACAACGGTTTCGGGATTTTTCCCTGCCCCACCAGCTTCGCCGCCAGCGCCAGCTGTTTCAGAGGATGCGCCACCTGACGCGCAATAAAATACGCACCCAGCAAGGCCAGCATCAGCACGATGCCGCCCCATACCAGCACAACCTGAGACACGGGTTGTTCCAGACGCTCGCTGGGCAGCGCCACCCAGAACTCATCGCTGCCGATAAAAAAACTCACCCACAAGGCTTCAACGCCGTTGCGCCGCGCGGCAAAATGCGTATTAGCGCCCAGACTGGCGCGCACTTTCTCCATCATCGGCCGCAGGGTGTCAGGCAAAGGATCGAGCATTTCATCGACCTCGGCTATATGCACGCGCATCCCTTCGGCATCCGCCAATTCAGAGAGCAGCGCAGCACGCCATTCAGGGGCTGATGACATAACGGCGGCACGGGTGAGATTAACCACCGACACCACCAGTTGGGCCATCTGCCGGGCACGCGGTTCCTGCTCTGCATGACCGAAGATCGCAAGGGAGGCCGCCAGCGAAACGACGATCAACACGACAATCAGCAAAAATGCGCGTACCAGCAGGGTTTTAGGCAGCATTCAGGATTTGGCTCCGTCCGGCACAAACACATAACCGTGCCCCCACACAGTCTGAATAAAACGGGGATGAGCCGGATCAGGCTCGATCAGTTTTCGCAGCCGGGAGACTTGCACATCGATCGCGCGGTCGAACGGATCGTGATCGCGGCCACGCGCCAGCTCCATCAGCTTGTCGCGCGACAACGGATGACGCGGGTGCGTGACCAGCACTTTGAGCAGCGCGAATTCACCGGTGGTCAGCGTGATCATCGCCCCTGCACGGTTCAAGGCGCGGGTTGCCAGATTCAGCTCGAAATCGCCAAAACACACCGTTGCTTCCTCGTTGCCGGGCGCGCCTACCGGCAACGCGCTCTTGCGCCGCAGCACGGCATTGATGCGTGCAACCAGCTCGCGCGGATTGAACGGCTTGGGAATGTAATCGTCTGCCCCCATTTCCAGGCCGATGATGCGGTCTATCTCATCGCCCTTGGCGGTCAGCAAAATCACCGGCACATTCTCCCCCGCCGAACGCAAGCGGCGCAGGATCGCCAGTCCGTCTTCATGGGGCAGCATCAGATCCAATACCACCAGATGGTAACGGTTAAGCAGCAAGGCCTTGTTCATCTCGCTGCCGTCATTGACGGCCTTGACGGAAAAACCCTGTTCAGCCAGATAGCGCAGCAGCAATTCGCGCAGCCGCACATCGTCGTCAACAATCAGAATACGTTGTATATTTTTCATGGGAACATGATACAGAGAAGATCGAGGATTGAGGATCGAGGATAGCGAATTGAAACAAATTGTTACAAAGTCGATTCCGGCAAAAACACTTCGCTTACAATTAAAACATACCATGCATTTAACAACTCCAGTTCGAATAATCACCCGGACACCAACCATGAATAAGATTTTCAAAACGATGATAAAACTACTAGCCATTCCACTAAACAAGCAAACAACGCTTGCCAAGTGGCTGGTTATGATAGCGGTCGGCATCATCGCCTCCTTCAACCTGAATGCAATGGCAGCTGATGCGGCCCCCGCACCGGCGATCAGCGTACAGGAACACCTGGAGCGCATGAAAACCATGTCCGCAGAGCAACGGGTTGCAGAACGTGAAGCCATGCACCAGGAAATGCAGTCGCTGACGCCTGAACAACGCACTGAAAGACGGCGTCAGATGCACGAATACATGGAAAAGTTAGCGCCGGAAGAGCGCCGTGTAATGCGCGAAAAATGGCATAACGACATGAAAAACATGTCGCCGGAAGAACGCGCGAAGCGTCACGAAGAAAGGCGTCGCGAGTGGGAGGGCATGTCACCCGGGCAACGTGCCGAGCGGCGCCGTGAAATGCATGAACACTGGAACAAGATGTCGCCGGAAGAGCGGGCAGAGATGCGCGCAAAAATGCAGGAACACTGGAAGAGCATGTCGGCAGACGAGCGTGCTGCACATCGCCGCGAAATGCGTGAACGCTTCGAAAAAATGTCGCCTGAAGAGCGCCGTCAGTTCAAGAAGGACATGCGGGGCGAGATGCCCTTTGCCGCACCGCCTGCCGGTCATCCTGAAAAAGCCGTCAAACCCGGCAAATAAGCACCCATCCGGGGCCGGGTTATTTTTTCTCGTCCCCGCCCTGGCCGCTCTTTTGCCGCCACTTGGCGTAACAATCCAGCCCGCAAAACTGCACCACATAATCAACAACTTCCGGCATTACCGCTTCTGTTAACGGCACTTCCTTGCGGCAAATCTCGCAGACTACGATTTCAACTTCGGGCAATTGCCTGTCCATTTTCTCTCTCCCCCGGGTTATGACGTTGACGCGAGACAAGCTTATCGGGGAATCCCAGGTGGCGCAAGCAGGGAAACCACACGCCCCTCTCCCTGTGGGAGAAGGGACGTTTGCCCTTTCCCCCGTAGCGGGGGAAAGTTGGATAGAGGGGGCTTTGGATAGAGGGCGAGGGATACAATGTAGTCTTGCCAAGGGCGTGGAGGTTCGGATACTGATGGCATGGCACAAGACTGCTTGTTCAGGTATATTCGTACGACACTTCACGAACCTGGAAGAGAAACATCATGCCGGAAATAAGCCATTTTCTCGGAAGAAGACAATGATCGTAAATGTGCAGAAAGCACGCTATCTCGACGGCTATCGTGTATGGCTGAAATTCAACACGGGTGAATCCGGAGAAGTGGATTTACATGACATGATTTTTAAATACAAGGTCGCTGAACCGCTGCGCGATGCGGCGCAATTCAAGCAATTCAAACTCGACGAATGGCCGACGCTGGCCTGGGATTGCGGCTTCGATGTTTCTCCTGAAACGCTTTATGAACGTGCGACCGGAAAAGTCATCGAGTGGTTGCAATAGCTGGGTAGAGCGTACTCGCACCACTTTATTCCGATTCGAGAGAGATTGGACCTAACCGACCAACAGCCATTCCGTCTCGATGGTGAGTAAAACCGGAAAAGCAACAACGCTTGCACTTGCCTCTGCCCGGGTGTAGATTGCCGCATTACCATCGATCACGGATTCGTAAAATGAGCACAGCGACCCTGTCCAGCAAATTCCAGCTTTCACTGCCAAAAGCCCTGCGTGAAACCATGCATCTTCAGGCAGGCCAACAGTTCGAACTGATTCCAATGGGTTCGGTTATACAACTGGTGCCGAAGACTTCCATCGAAGCGCTACGCGGCATTGCCCGCAATGCGAACCCTGAACAATACCGCGACAGAACGGATCGCAACTGATGTTTCTGGTGGATACCTGCGGCTAGATCGAGTGGATGATTGATTCACCGCTCGCCAAAAGCTATTCGCGCTATATGAATTCCCCTAACACGCTGGTCGTACCTACCTTGGTACAACACGAACTGTACAAGTGGATGTGCCGGGAAACAGATCCGCCCACCGCATTATCCGCCATCGCAGCTACCCAGACCGCGACCGTCATTCCACTCGACACCTCATTGGCGCTGCTGGCAGCGGATACCGCACGGGAATTCAAGCTGGCAATGGAAGACGCCATCATCTACGCTACCGCCCGACAACACCGCGCCACCCTTGTCACCAGCGATGCGCATTTCGCCG
>JBAZCE010000169.1:0-4983 GCA_041671105.1 Gallionella sp. | reverse complement strand
GAATCCTGTCATTTGCTTTCCTGCGCCTCCAGCTCCAGCGAGGCGGCGAGCAAGGCCAGGCGCGCGACCACGCCGTAGGCGTAAAAACGGTTCGGCGTATCGTCAGGCCCGCAATCCGGATTGGGCAAGGTACAGCAGGATTCGAACGCCAGCGGCACAAACTGCATGCCCGGCGCATTGAGATTTTCATCCACTCCGCGCCCGGTGTGCACGCGATAAAAACCGCCGACCACCGAATGGTCCATCATGTAAACCACCGGTTCAGCGACCGCGTCGTCGATGTGCTCGAAGGTATAAACACCTTCCTGCACCAGCACGTCGTGCACCTGCTGCCCCTCCTTGATCACGGACATCTTGTTGCGCTGGCGGCGATTCAGGCCGGTAATCTCGCTGGCATCCTTGACCGTCATGATACCCATGCCATAGGTTCCGGCATCGGCTTTGACGATGACAAAAGGATCGTGCTTGACGCCATATTCGGCATATTTAATGCGGATCTTTTGCAGGACTTCATCGACCTTTGCGGCAAGACATGCTTCGCCGATACGCTCCTGAAAATTGATCTGACTGCAGGTGGCAAAATAAGGATTGATCAGCCACGGGTCGATGCTCAGCAGCTTGGCAAATTCGCCTGCAACAAGGTCGTAAGCCGCAAAGTGTTGCGACTTGCGCCGCACGTGCCAGCCTGCGGAAAGTGGCGGAAAAACAGCCTGCTCAAGATTTTTCAGAATGTCAGGCACCCCTCCCGACAAATCGTTGTTGAGCAATACCACACAGGGATCAAAGCCTGTCCCGGGCGCCGAACCGGGATCAGCCAAGCCAATCCGATTGCCGCGCCGCACCAGCGGCTCCAGCCTTACCACACTGCCGTTTGGCAGCGGTATCTCGGTGACTTCGGTAATCTCGGGCAACAGGCTGCCCACCCTGACCAGCATGCCGGCTTGCTTCAGGATAGTGACGAGCTGTGCCACGTTTTGCAGATAAAACAGATTGCGGGTGTGATTTTCCGGAATCAGCAGCACGCCGCGCGCTTCCGGGCAAATTTTCTGCACGGTGCCCTGCATCGCCTGTACGCACAACGGCAAAAAATCAGGATTGAGATTGTTGAATCCGCCGGGAAACAGATTGGTGTCCACCGGCGCCAGCTTGAAACCGCTGTTGCGCAAATCCACCGAAGCATAAAAAGGTGCGGAATGTTCCAGCCATTGTTTGCGAAACCAGTGTTCGATGGTCGGCATGGCGGCCAGAAAACGCCGCTCAAGATCAAGCAACGGGCCGTTAAGGGCGGTAGTCAGATGAGGAACCATAATATGCCTGCGATGAAGGATGTAGGCATTCTAGCCGATTGATGACGCAAACGGCTATTGTCCGCCTTCCTCGCGCACCGCTGCCTCCGCCTTCTGGTTCATCACGATAATGCTGATGCGGCGGTTGTGCGCGTCGGACGGATCGGCAGGATTAAACAGCACGGAATCGGCAAGGCCTACGACCCGCAATATCTTGGTCTGATCCATTCCACCCGAGATCAATTCGCGGCGTGAGGCATTGGCCCGGTCTGACGATAGTTCCCAGTTGCTGTAGCCCAATCCCCCGCCCTGATAGTGGATCGCATCGGTGTGCCCGGACAAGCCGATCCGGTTGGGCACCTGATTCAACGTCTTGCCGATCGCCTGCAATATTTCTATCGCGTAAGGTTGCAGCGCTGCGCTGCCCACTTCAAACATCGGACGGTTCTGCACATCGACAATCATGATGCGCAGACCTTCCGTCGTCATATCGATCAGCAGCTGATCCTTGTAGCGGCTCAACTTGGGATCGGTATCGATCAGATGTTCGAGCTCGGTCTTGAGCACATGCAGCCGCTTCATTTCCTGCAGACGCAGCAAGCGTCCTGCGTCCTCCAGCGAAATGGTGATTTTTTCAGCCGGCTTCTCACCGCTTTTAACCTGACCGGATGCCATGGTCTTGTCATCGCCGTAATCGCTGACGATCACGCTCGAAGTGATATCTTCACTCGATCCGCCTGCCAGCACGACCATCAAGGGGGTCTTGAAATACTCCTCAATTGCCTTCCTGTCCGAAACCGAGACAGCCGAAAGCAGCCATAACATCAGGAAGAAAGCCATCAGCGCAGTCACGAAATCGGCATAGGCGATTTTCCACGCGCCTTTGGGCGGCTCGTGTATCGTCCGTTTTATTTTCCGGATGATTACCTGCCGCTTGAATGCCTTGCTTTTTCCTGACGAGCTGATCATAAAACCTGAAATTGAAGTTATGCAAAGCAGTAGGAACGCCGAACGAGCTAGATCACCTGGCAGCCCCGCTGGCACTCGACTGCTGTCGAATAGGAAGAATCCCTTAGCCCGGTGGCTTTGCGTCCCCGCCTTTCAGCAGGTTTGCCCTTGCAGGAGTTGATGCAGAAATCAACAATTGCTTCAGCAATGTAACGGAATTAGTGCGTGCACGTCAATCAACATGAAGCACTGTTTAGTGAACATAATGCGCTGGTGGTAGAATGTGCGACTTATTTTGTGAGGCACCTCATGTTATCTACCGCAAACATCACCATGCAATTCGGGGCGAAGCCCCTGTTCGAGAACGTTTCCGTCAAGTTCGGCAACGGCAACCGCTACGGCCTGATCGGCGCAAACGGTTGCGGAAAATCCACTTTCATGAAGATCCTGGGCCGCGATCTGGTTCAGACATCGGGGGAGGTGATGCTCGATAAATCGGAGCGACTGGGCAAGCTGCGCCAGGATCAGTTCGCCTACGAGGAAAATCGCGTGCTGGACGTGGTGATGATGGGGCATGACGAAATGTGGGCGGTAATGTCCGAACGCGATGCAATTTACGCCAACCCGGATGCGACCGAAGAAGACTATATGCGCGCCGCCGATCTGGAGGCCGAATTTGCCGAATACGACGGCTACACCGCCGAGGCCCGTGCAGGCGAATTACTGCTGGGATTAGGCATTGCGATCGAACTGCATCAGGGCCCGATGAGTGCGGTCGCCCCCGGTTTCAAGCTGCGCGTGCTGCTGGCACAGGCGCTGTTTTCCAACCCGGACATCCTGTTGCTGGACGAACCGACCAACAATCTGGACATCAACACCATCCGCTGGCTGGAAAACATCCTCAATGCACGCACCTGCACGATGGTCATCATCTCGCATGACCGCCATTTCCTGAACAGCGTCTGCACCCACATGTCCGATCTGGATTACGGCAAGATCACGACTTATCCCGGCACATACGACGATTACATGATGGCGTCCGAACAGGCTCGCGAACAGCAGTCGGCGGACAATACCAAGGCAAAAGAGAAAGTCGCAGAACTCAAGGCTTTCGTTGCGCGTTTCTCGGCCAATGCCTCCAAGGCCAAGCAGGCGACTTCCCGCGCGCGTCAGATCGACAAGATCAAGATCGAAGACATCAAGCCTTCCAGCCGCCAGTACCCGTTCATCCGCTTTGAGTACGATGACCGCGAAAAACTGCATCGCACCGCAGTTGAAGTCGAGAACTTGTCCAAGGGTTTCGACCGGGTGTTGTTCTCCAATGTAAACTTCCGCGTCGATGCCGGAGATAAAATCGCGATCATCGGCCCCAACGGTATCGGCAAGACCACCTTGCTGCGCTGTCTGGCAGGGGATCTGCAACCCGATTACGGCATCATCAAGTGGACTGAGAAAGCAAAAGTCGGCTACTACGCGCAGGACAGCACCAGCGAATTTGCCGAAGACAAGATCATGACCGACTGGATGACCTACTGGCGCGGCCCCACCGACGACGATCAGACTGTGCGCGCGACGCTGGGACGCCTGCTGTTCTCCGGCGACGATGCCCACAAGCCTGTAAAGGTGCTGTCCGGCGGTGAAAAGGGACGCCTGCTGTTCGGCAAACTGATGCTGCAACGGAACAACGTGCTGCTGATGGACGAACCGACAAATCACATGGACATGGAATCCATCGAGGCGCTCAACACCGCGCTGCTCGAATACAAGGGAACCGTGGTGTTCGTCAGCCATGACCGCGAATTCGTCTCGTCGCTTGCCACGCGCATCATCGAAATTTCATCCAAGGGCGTCACCGATTATCACGGCACCTATGAAGAATATCTGCGCGATCAGGGTATGGCGGTTTAACAACTACAAATGTCATTTCCGCGAAAGCGGGAATCCAGTTAACCCAATGTTCCTCGCGTAGCGAGACCTCATCAAGGTTTTGTCTGCTACGCAGAAACCCTTAATTACTGGATTCCCGCCTTCGCGGGAATGACCGGTGTTTAAGTCATGACAGCAATCGGCGTTTTTGATTCCGGGGTCGGCGGGCTGTCGGTGTTGCACCACATCCGCCGGATGCTGCCGGACGAGCGCCTGATCTATGTCGCAGATTCGGCCCATGTGCCCTACGGCGACAAGTCCGCCGCCTACATCGAGCATCGCTCGAACACGATCGCCAGCTTTCTGGTGAGTCAGGGCGCGGATGCGATCGTCATCGCCTGTAACACGGCGACTGCTGCTGCGGCTGCAAGCTTACGTCGCCAGTTCAGCATTCCCATCGTCGGAATGGAGCCCGCCGTCAAACCCGCTGTCGCGGCAACCAAAAGCGGTGTGGTCGGTGTGCTGGCAACGATCGGCACGCTGGAGAGTGCGCGCTTTGCAGCTCTTCTGGAACGCTACGCCGGGGATGTACAAATTGTCACTCAGGGCTGCCCGGGTCTGGTCGAACAGGTCGAGAAAGGCGAGCTGCACAGTACCGAGACCCGGCATCTGATCGAACGCTACACCGCGCCCTTGCTGGAAAAAGGCGCTGACACCCTGATTCTGGGCTGCACCCACTATCCCTATCTCGCATCGTTAATCCGCGAAGTGGCGGGTGAACATATTACGCTGGTGGATACCGGGGAAGCCGTCGCGCGCCACTTGCAACACCGAGTGATATCAGAAGTCGGGTTAAAACCCGACCTGCAAATATCGAACTGCA
>JBAZCE010000168.1:0-4990 GCA_041671105.1 Gallionella sp. | reverse complement strand
CGCCGCAGCAAAGCCTGGCATTATTGAGTCACTTTTTGTCTGACCATCCGCAGGCCGGTGAAATCCGTTTGCAATATGCCCGTGCGCTGCTTGAGCAAAAGCAATATAAAGCGGCGCGTGACGAGTTTCAGCGTTTGTCAGCGGAAAGTCCGGATAACGTCGAGCTGGCGTTTGCCGTCGCAATGATTTCGTTGCAGCTGAACGATTTGCCGGCGGCGGAAGCGGAACTCAGGCAGGCGTTGGGTAAAGGCGGACGCGGGCAGGATGCCGTGGAGTATTTTCTGGGGCAGTTGAATGAAGCGAAAGAGGACGAGACTGAGGCGCTGCTTCATTATCGTGAAGTGAAAAGCGGTGAATATCAGTTCGCAGCGAACTTGCGTGCGGTTTATCTGTTGAGTAAGCAGGGCAAGCTTGCTGAGGCGCGCGCCTATTTGCAGCAGGCGCAGCCTGCAAGCCTTACGCAGCGCGTGCAGATCATTCTGATCGAGGCACAAATATTGCGCGCGGCAGGGCAGTCTGCGGAGGCTTACCGGGTTTTACAGCGCGGCTTGGCGACTATGCCAAATGAGACAGAATTGCTTTATGAGGCGGGAATGTTGGGCGATGTGCTGGGTTATTTTGAAGAGTCAGAGCGACTGCTGCGCAGGCTGATTCAAATTAAACCGGATTATGCGCATGCTTATAATGCGTTGGGTTACAGTCTGCTGTTACGCAATGTGCGCATCAATGATGCGCTCGCTCTGGTGGAAAAGGCGCTGCTGCTGGCGCCCGATGATTATGCGATCATGGACAGCGTGGGCTGGGGCTACTACCTCAATGGTAAGCTTGACGATAGCGTGAAAATGTTGCGCAACGCTTATGCCGGCAATCCCGATCCTGAAATTGCGGCGCATCTGGGTGAAGTGCTGTGGATGCGCGGCGATAAGGATGAGGCCGTTAAAATCTGGCAGGAGAGTCTCAAGGCGCATCCTGATAGTGTGCCTCTGCAGGCGGTGATGAAACGGTTGCTGCCTTGAGGCATTGGTGGCTGATATTGCTGTTGCTGAGCGGCTGTGCGACTCATGTACCTGTCGTGCGCCCGATGCATTCCGAGGATGTGCCGTTTGCAATGAACGGACGGATCTCGGTAAAGCACAACGGAGCACGAGATTCCGCCGGGTTGCGCTGGACGCATCGCATTGACAACGATGAAATACTGCTGCTCACACCTTTGGGGCAGACGGCTGCGCGCATTTACCGCGATGATCAGCAGGCAACCCTCGATGAGGGCGACAAACATCATCAGGATCGCGATATCGAGTCGCTGATGATGCAGGTGTTAGGTTGGCGCCTGGGCTTGAATAGACTGCATCACTGGGTGCTGGGTATGGAGGCTGAAGGCGGGGCGCTGATCGATCGGGATGAGCTGGGGCGGATTGCCGTGCTGCGTCAGGATGGCTGGGAGGTGCGCTATTTGCAATATGCGGATGATAAGGCGGACAGCTTGCCGCAGCGCATGCAGTTGTCTCGTGAAAATTTACAGATCTTGTTGTTGGTAGACGAATGGGAATGGATACCTGAATGAAGAGGGAAGAGGGATGCCCGCAAGGGGTAGGCCGTGTGGTTCCCGCAGCTGAAGCTGCGACCGCTACGCTCAGAGGGAAGGGGGAGGCGGCAGGTCGGGAATTGTCCCTGTCTTGTCCTGCGCCTGCCAAGCTGAATCTGTTTTTGCATGTCACAGGCCGTCGTGAGGACGGCTATCATTTGTTGCAGACCTTATTCCGCTTTATCGATCTGAATGACACCCTGAATTTTCGGTTGCGAGCCGATGGCGAGGTACATCGCACCAATATTATTGATGGTGTGCCCGAAAATCAGGATCTTTGTGTGCGCGCCGCACATTTATTGCAAAAAGAAACAGGTTGCGTTCTGGGTGTGGATATTGAATTGGAAAAGCGCATCCCGATGGGCGGCGGTTTGGGCGGCGGGAGTTCTGATGCCGCGACCACGCTGATTGCGCTCAATCGCTTGTGGTCATTGGGTTTGAAGCGTGAACGACTGATGGAATTGGGCCTGCAATTGGGCGCGGATGTGCCGGTTTTTGTGTTCGGCGAGAATGCTTTTGCGGAAGGCGTAGGCGAAAAATTGCAGGCTTATTCGTTGCCTGATGCCTGGTATGTGGTGCTTTTTCCACCCGTTCATGTACCAACTGCAAAAATATTTTCACATCCGGAATTGACACGCGACTCAGTTTCGATAATAATTCGCGCCCTCTCAACGCAGCCATTGCGAAATGACTTGCAGAGTGTGGTGTGCAGTCTCTATCCGGAAGTGGCAAGCAGTATTGCCGAACTTTCGAAATACGGGAAAGCGATGATGACAGGTTCGGGTGCATGTGTATTTGCCGAGTTTGAGAATCAAAGCGAAGCAGAAGAAGTTTTGCAGAAATTGCCGCAACGCGGTATTGTAGTAAAAGGTTTATCAAGACATCCGTTGCAGGATTGGGTGTCGAGTTGAGTTATTGGGGAGTCGCCAAGTGGTAAGGCAACGGGTTTTGATCCCGTCATTCGTAGGTTCGATCCCTACCTCCTCAGCCACAATCAGGGCACGTATGTGCCCTTTTGGTTTTATTCATTAAGGGGTTTCACGTGTCCTACGATAGCTTGATGGTGTTCACTGGTAATGCCAATCCTAAGCTCGCCGAAGCGGTTGCGCAGCATCTGGATATCACGCTGGGTCGTGCATCTGTTGGTCGTTTTTCAGACGGCGAAGTGATGGTGGAACTTCTTGAGAATGTGCGCGGCAAGGATGTGTTTGTTCTGCAATCCACTTGCGCGCCGACCAATGACAGTCTGATGGAAGTGATGGTCATGGTGGATGCGCTAAAGCGCGCCTCTGCCGGGCGCATCACCGCAGCGATGCCGTATTTCGGCTACGCCCGTCAGGACAGACGCCCGCGTTCAGCGCGTGTTGCGATCACCGCAAAGGTGGTTGCCGACATGTTGACCGGCGCCGGTGTGAACAGGTTGCTGACCATGGACCTGCACTCCGATCAAATTCAAGGTTTCTTCGATATTCCAGTGGACAACATCTACGCCACGCCGATTTTGCTGGCGGATGTATGGCGTCAGAACTACCCCAATCTGATGGTGGTCTCGCCGGACGTGGGCGGCGTGGTTCGTGCCCGTGCGCTGGCAAAACAGCTGGATGCCGATCTTGCCATTATCGACAAGCGCCGTCCCAAGCCGAACGTATCCAAGGTAATGAATATCATCGGTGAAGTAGCCGGACGCACCTGTTTGATCATGGACGATCTGGTGGATACGGCCAATACCCTGTGCGAAGCGGCCAAAGCGTTGAAGGAAAAAGGCGCAACGCGTGTATTGGCTTACTGTACACATCCGGTGTTGTCGGGTTCCGCCATCGAGCGCATCGAAAATTCCGCAATCGATGAGCTGGTTGTGACCGATACCATTCCATTGTCGGAAGCCGGGCGTAATTGCTCCCGCATCCGTCAGTTGAGTACGGCAGAGTTGATGGCTGAAACGATACGCCGCATCAACAACGAAGAGTCGGTCAGCTCACTGTTTACAGAATAAGTAGGGTGGGCTTTGCCCACGCGGATTATACGGGCAGGTGGATATTTTCCCTTGTTTAGAGTAGTAGCGGCAACCATGTTGGTTGCCGTTTGTACGAATCGTCTGGTCGCGGACGATTCTCTTTGGAGAAGTAAAAAATGACAATTACATTCAACGCAACAACACGCAAAACGCAAGGAACGGGTGCGAGCCGCCGTCTGCGTAAAGCCGGTTTCGTACCAGGCGTGGTTTACGGTTCAGGCGATGCAGTCATGATCGAAATGAATCACAACGAAATGTACTACAAGTTGCGTGCAGAAGCGTTTCACGCATCCATACTGACGATGACTCTGGATGGCAAGGAAGAAGCCGTGCAATTGCGCGCTTTCGTCAATCACCCTTTCCGTCAGCAAGTTCAACATCTGGATTTCCAGCGCGTTGATTTGAGCAAGAAGATCCATATCAAGGTGCCATTGCATTTCATCAACGAAGAAATCGCCCCGGGCGTTAAGACCGGCGGCGGCAAGATCAGCCACGTGATGATCGAGGCTGATGTCACTTGTCTGCCGGCCGACCTGCCTGCATTCATCGAGGTAGATCTGGGCGGCCTGCAACTGGGTCACTCGGTTCACCTGGCTGAAGTGAAGCTGCCTAAGGGTGTTGAACTTTGCGCTCACGGCGCGCACACTGCCGAAGCCGTAGTCGCAACAGTGCATGTGCCACGCGGTGCGGTTGAAGCCGCTGCAGAAGCAGAAGAAGCTGCCAAGAAGTAATCGGCAGTATTCATTGCAACCCGCCATCGCTGATACCGGCATGGCGGGTTTTTTCATGTCCAAGGTTTTTTAAAATGACTCCAATACGTCTGATAGTCGGTCTGGGAAATCCGGGTCGCGAATACGAAAATACCCGCCATAACGTCGGATTCTGGTGGGTGGATGAGCTCGCGCGTGCGGATAATTTCAACTTCAGGAGCGAGGTTAAATTTCACGGGCTGGCCGCACGCGGTCAGTTGCACGGGCATGAGGTTGCGCTGCTCAAGCCGCAGACCTTCATGAATCTCTCCGGGCGAGCCGTCGGCGCAATGGCGCAGTTCTATAAAATTCTGCCTGCGGAGATTCTGGTGGTACACGACGAACTCGATTTGCAGCCGGGAATCGCACGCCTGAAAATGGGCGGCGGGCACGGCGGGCATAACGGGTTGAAGGACATCATCGCGCATCTCGGCACGAAGGATTTCTGGCGGCTGCGCTTAGGCGTAGGTCATCCAGGTGACCGTTCCGAGGTGGTCGGTTACGTATTGAACGATCCGCGCCGTGAAGAACGCGAATTGATAGAAGAGGCCATGCAGCATTCGCTGCATGTCGCGCACCTGGTGATCGAGGGCAAGGCTGACGCTGCGATGTTGAGGTTGCACAGCAAATAAAGACAGGAGG
>JBAZCE010000167.1:0-5026 GCA_041671105.1 Gallionella sp. | reverse complement strand
GAAGCCTTCGGTGATCTCGCCTATCGTGTCGCAGCTTTTGATGCCGCAGCCTTCGCGCAAATCCCCCTGTTTGATGCGTTCAGCCGCAACCGCAACCTGACGGAGTTTGCGTATCAGCAACCATTCCAGCAGCTTGTGGTTGACGATGCCGATGGTGATGCCGGCGACGATGCAGCCGACGCAAAACCACGGCAGCATGCCCTCTTTCCAGTTGACGAAAAAGTTGGCGTAGAACGGGAAGACGACACCCATGGCAAGGCCGAAGCCCAGGAATGAATATCTGATCTGTTTGAGTATCGATGTGTTGCTCTGTGACATGGAAATCCTTTGTCGGCGTAACTGCTGTGCACGACGTTGTTTATCGGGGTGCTGCGCTGATTAAAAACTAAACCGCCTGATCTGCCGCGAGCCTGTTCAGATAGCGCGCACGGTAAAGCAGGCGCGGTCTGGACGGATCATCGGTGAAGGCGCTGCGGTCGTGCAGCACATTGTGGCTTATCAGTCCCATGCCGTTTTCAAGCGTTAACGAATGGATGTGCGGGGAGTCCGAGGCTAACAGATGTTCAAGCTGTGCAACTGCGGCCAGTGTCGCAGCATGCCATTCGATGCTGCGGGTGCGGGCGGTGTAGCGCATGTGCAATGTGCCCTCAGCCTGATCGACAGAGAAAACGGGCCCTGTCTGTGCGGCGCGGGCGATGCCCTTCTCGTCGGTGCGCTCGGGGATGGTCATCGCGTTGGGGATCGATAGTGCGCGTATGAAATCGGGATTTTCATCGCGCAACATCAGATAGGCGATCTCATGATCCATCACGCGATTGATCCCGCCGACTCCTGCGCTTTGCACGCAATGCAGCACCATGCCGTGTATCTGCCGCTCAGGAGGATTGTAATAGCCGTCGGTATGCCACTTGATCGCGCGGTCGGTGTAGGGGATGTACGTCTGGCGCGTTCCCGCCTCACGGCAAACGGTAATGCGCGAGATGCCCGTCTCGCCCGCCAGCCAGTTGGCGTCCGGCTGATGCCAGCCGAACTGCGCAGCCAGCCTTTGCACGGCGGCTTCGTCCATTTCGGCGCGGGTTGCGTAGATTGCCATGCTGCAGCGTTTGATGCGCGAGTGTAGTTCGGCGCGCTCTGTAGCCGTCAGCATATTCGGATCGTTGATTTCAACGATCAGCTCGTCCGGGGCGAGAACAGCGTGTTCAAGCTTATCCTCTCGCCAGCGCAGGTAGGCATCGTCGTCGTTTAATTCGAAAATCGCGTTGCGATTCGTCTGCCCCCTCTTCCGCCTGCGGGAGAGGGTTGAGGAGAGGGCGGCGGGCATGCCCGCCAGATCGAACGGATTTTTCATGTGTAGCTGCTGGCAGGACGGTGAGGGCGGCGCACACGCGGTTCCGTCTCGAACAGATCGCGCATGGTTTTTTCGACCATCTCAACCGATTTAGGCGCTTCGATGCTCATCATCTGGTCGATGACCCAGAAGCTGTCGGCCTCGTTCATCACCTGTTCCATGCAAAAGCCCAGATACCGGGAAAAATGAAAGGAGGGGCCGTCTTCGCCATACTCGAAATCGGCATACTCACCGGCGCGCAGGTTGAGCTGGTCGATGAAGTGCTGCTTGCATGAACTCAGATCTCCCCCCTGCAACCGGCTTTGATTTTCGGCAAAAGTTTCTGCGACCCGGTTGGCAAGCGTGCTGGTAAAGCTATAGCGGTCTTCCGCACTGAACCTGCGATAGGCGATGCGGTCGGCGACCTGAATCAGAAACAGCAGGAACTCGGCCAGGAACGCGAAATATTGCGGGCCGACAGCGACCTCGAATTTTGCCTTGCGCGTGTTTTGCAGAGCGTTCGAGGCGATTTTCGATATGGTGAACGACACCGCCCCGGCGATCTCTTCCGGGGTGTGTGCTCGTCCGCCTTTGAACCAGTGGCTCTTGATGCGCATAAACTTAATATCCGCCCTTGCCCAGCGGTTGCGGCAATCCGGCAATCTTCGCGGCTTGTTTCGCAGGGCCGGTCGGGAACAGATCGTACAACGCCTTGCTGTCGGCTTCAGGCCAGAACGCGTTAACACCTTTGAGCATGTTGCGGAAATTCGGCGTGTGTCCGTTTTCGCGATATTCCTCGCGCATGTAATTGATCACCTCCCAGTGCTTAGGCGTCAGTTCGATGTTCTCTGCCGCCGCGATCACGCCGACAACCTCTTCGCTGTAATCGGCTTCCAGCAAATAGCCTTCATCATTGGTTTCCAACTCGCATCCGTTGACTGTGTAGCCCATCGTCTTCTCCTTTAATTGTTAAACAGTTAGTCAAGATCGGTAATGACTTTGTAGGGCATGAAGATGCCGCAGCCGAAGCGCCGCCCCTCTCCGATCCCTGCGCATTGCAGACGGATCGAGGCTTCGGGTTTCAGATCGTGCACGACCAGACTGTAACCCCTGATCGACTGCTTTTCGTCGCTTAAGGTGTGGCGTATGCCGCAGATCGTCCTTGCGCTGATGCCAAGTCTTGTAAAGTGCGCCTGCACCTCTGCGATAAATTCAACCTCATCGTCATTGCCTGCCGCCAGTTGCGCATGCAGCGTGGGGTAGTGCTGTATCTTGCGTGCGCGGCTCTCACCCAGCGTCAGAATGTTTTTTGCAACATCCAGTTGCGCTCCCGCCAGCCCGGATGCGTCCCCGATCAGCTCCTCCGGCAGGCGCAACACCAGCTTGCTGCGCTTTGATAGCAAAAGCTGTCCGTCGTTTTGGGCGCCGCGCAACGGCAGCACGCCGACGCGCTCGTCAGAGGCCAGCCTCGGCACCTGTCGCACCAGCGCTTCCCACAACGCAAACGGGTAGAAGGCGGGCAGCGATTCGCCGGATAGCTCGAACACCAGATCGGTTATCGCGGACTCGTTCACACTTGCGCCTTCGCCCATTCCTGCATGACGGATGCCCACTGTGCTGCGGTGGCAGGATCGATATCAAAGATCGTGAAGCGCCGACCTTCGCGGATGCGCACGCGCAGCAGGCTCATGCCATGTTCCGCATGGTCGATCTGTTGCAACTCGATCTGCTGGCCCCCCAGAGGGACTTTGATGCTGCCAAGTTCGGTGATTTGCGCCATGTTTACCTTAAGCTGCGGGTGATTCGGGAGGCGAATAGCCGCCTCTATATTGGGGTATGAGTCTAACGCGATGCATGCCTGTTTGAAATACTACCGGGGAGGGGAGGAATTTACCCATTAGGGTTACATAAACTACCCGCTACGGGTGATGGATGGACTGGTGTATGCCCCGTAGTATACGACCCTTCAAGAAGCTGGCTGAGTTTGCTAAAAAGACATAAACAATCCCGGTGCAGCCGGACCTGGTCTGACGTTGCGCGACTGAAAGGAAGAAACAATGGCGAAGAAGATGCACGATACCCCGAACCTCGATCAGCTTGAGGATGGTCCGTGGCCCAGTTTTGTGACTGGTCTGAAGGAGCTGGCGAAAGAGAAGGATTACGTTGTCGACCTGTTGGGGCAGCTTGAAGCCTCTTACAGAACCAAAAAGGGCTACTGGAAGGGCGGTACGGTCGGGGTGTTCGGCTACGGCGGCGGTGTTATCCCGCGCTTTACCGAACTCAAGGACGAGAACGGTCAGCCTGTCTTCAAGGATGCAGCCGAGTTTCATACCCTGCGCGTGATGCCGCCTCCCGGCATGCACTACGATACCGCGACGTTAAGACAGTTCTGCGACATCTGGGAAAAGCACGGTTCCGGTCTGATCGCGCTGCACGGGCAGTCCGGCGATATCATGTTCCAGGGGGCAACCACCGAGAACGTGCAGAAGGCCTTCGATGAATTCAACGAAATGGGTTTCGATCTGGGTGGTGCCGGCCCGGCAGTGCGTACCTCGATGTCCTGCGTGGGCGCCGCTCGCTGCGAGCAGTCCTGCTACGACGAAGCGCGTACGCACCGCATGGTGCTCAACACCTTCCTGGATGACATCCACCGTCCTTCGCTTCCCTATAAGTTTAAGTTCAAATTCTCCGGTTGCCCGAACGATTGCATGAACTCGGTGCAGCGCTCGGATATGGCGGTGATCGGCACCTGGCGCGACAACATCCGCACCGATGAGGCGCTGGCGAAGAAATGGTTCGCAAAACACGGCATGGATGAGCTGGTGAACGACGTCGTTGCGCGTTGCCCGACCAAGACCTTTCAGCTCAAGGAAATCGCCAAGGTCAAGAGCGGCCCGCACATCACCAGCGTTGCGCTGAGCGATACGCACGCCGTCGAGATCAACAATCAGGACTGCGTGCGCTGCATGCACTGTATCAATGTGATGACAGGCGCGTTGCAGCCGGGTATGGATAAGGGCGCGACCGTTCTGGTGGGCGGCAAGAGTCATCTGAAAATCGGCGGACTGATGGGTACGGTGGTGATTCCGTTCATCAAGCTTGAAACCGAAGAGGATACCGAAAAGTTGGTCGATTTCGCGCAGCGCACCATCGAATTTTTTGCCGAAAATGCGCTGGAACACGAGCGTACCGGTGAAATGATCGAGCGTATCGGGCTTGCCAACTTCCTCGATGCGATGGAAATCGATGTCGATCCTGCGATGGTCAACTCGCCGCGCATGAACCCCTATGTCCGCACCGACGGCTGGGATGACGAAGTCGCCAAAATCAACGCCAAAAAGCACTCAGCCTGAGGAGATAGAAGATGAATGCACCCGTACAAATGCGCCGCCCGAAGGAAACCGGCGTCCCGGATAACAAGAAGTATCTGCACCCGGCGCTGGAAAAGAACTACGGCAACTGGAAATATCACGACCGTCCACGCCCGGGCGTTCTGCATCATGTATCGCACACAGGAGATGAAGTGTGGTCGGTACGTGCCGGTACTGCGCGTCAGATGGATGTCTACACGAACCGCAAGCTGTGCGATATCGCCGATACCTTTGCAGAGAGCCGTGTGCGTTTCACGATTCGTTCCAACATCGAATTCATCGTATCGGATGAGAGCAAAGTTGCACCGTTGATCGCAGAACTTGAGAG
>JBAZCE010000166.1:0-5055 GCA_041671105.1 Gallionella sp. | reverse complement strand
TGCGATGCCTTTACCGTATCGATGATTGCGACGCCCGTATCGCCGCGCACGCAGTACGAATTGTAGGTCGTACCGTTGGCGGTCCTGAGGATGATGTCGAACTCGCGCAAGCCCGGATCGAGTGCGCCTATCCAGTGGGTGCCCGGCGAGATTTCGATGGCGTTAATCATGGCAAAACCGCGTCAGGCGAGGGGCAGGGCTGCGCCGCGTGTCCATTGGGACAGGCTTCCAGATCCCCCGCTGGCTTGGCATCGTTTAGTCCTATCCATGTGCGCACCGCATCTTCGTCGAACCCCGCGCGGCAGGTGTCGCCGACTTTCATCAGCGGGCGGCGGATCAGCAGCGGCTCTATTACCATCATGCTCAGTGCGGTTTCGGCGTCCAGCACAGCCGGGTTGACTGCGCCGGATTTGATGGCGGGGGCGCTCGGGTTGAACCACTGCGCTACCGGTAACTCACCGAAAAACGGACGAAGTTCTTCCTTGCGCCATTTTTCGCTGAGCAGGTTTTTGGCCAACACCCTGTGTCCGGACGCGGCCAGCCACAGCTTCTGTTTGGTGTTGTTGCCGCAGCCCGGCTTTTCAAAGAAGATGACGGTAGTCATGTCACGCGGCTCGCTGTTTGGCGACCAGTTCGGCAAATTTTTCAGGCGGAATGCCGGTGAGCGAGCCGGGAGGATTCAATGCCTCTCCCGACTCATTCAGAATTGCACCTTCGATCGGACAGATGCTCACGCATTGCGATTCCTCGAAATCGCCCGCGCATTCGTTGCATTTGTCCGGATCGATCAGAAAATGCGGCTTTGCCTCGTAAATCGCCTGGTTCGGGCACAGCGGTTCGCATGCCCAACAGTTGACGCAAGACTCGATGATTTCAAATGCCATGATCGTGTTCCTCAATAAATTCGCAGTCGGGTTAAAACCCGACCTACGCTACCTTCTGTCCGACTGTCGGGTTACCCCGCAGGGGTTCTTATACCCTTTGGGTGAAACACGAAAAACAGATGGGCGGGCACCCGCCCGACCTACGCAACTTTCTGTTGTACGTCTGATTTGGCGTCCAACTTGCCAGCGGCACGCATCTCTTCATACACTGCCAGAATCGCATCCTCAATAGGCTCCATCGCATGCTCGCCGTTAGGCTGGATGCCCGCAGCTTCCAAAGGGCCCCAGGGTTCATAGCCGATTTTGCTGCACAACACCACTTCGCAACCTGAAAGCGCTTTCAGGCTCACATCCAGTGCGCTCATCCCCTCGCCGCAGGTATCTCCCCCTTCGCAGTAGGCGACTGTCTTGCGATGACCGATGAAACGCACGCCGGCAGAGGAGGCTTCGTAGATCAGGAACTCGCCGGCATGGCCGAAGTGTTCGTTGATCACACCATTGCCCTTGGTGGCAACCGCCATCAGCACCGGACGCGTGGCCTTGATAGCTTCAATGCTGACCAGTTTCACCTTTGCATTTTTGGCGATGCGTTTGGTCTCCAGCTCTTCGTTGATCGCCGCGTGTATCTCGGCGCGCATCTTCATCGCCTCAGGATAGTTGATGTCCATCGCCTCAATCTTGTCCATGGTGAACTCGTCGCCGCGGTCTTCGCCCAGTAAACCCACCGCATCGGCGCGACACTGGCGGCAGTGGCGCATCATGTTCATGTCGCCTGAACATTCGTCCTGCAGCTTTTGCAACTCTTCATTGGTAGGGCCGCGCTGGCCGGTCATGCCGTAGAACGTGCCGTGTTCAGCCTCTGAAATCAGCGGCATCACGTTGTGCAGGAATGCGCCTTTCGCCTTGACGATACGGGATACTTCAGCCAGATGTTCATCGTTGACCCCCGGTATCATCACCGAATTGACCTTGACCAGAATGCCGCGTGCCACCAGCATTTCCAGCCCTTTTTGCTGCTGTTCGATCAATATGGCAGCCGCTTCGCGACCCTTGATGCGCTTGTTTTTCCAGAAAATCCACGGATAGATTTTCGCGCCGACATCAGGATCAACACAGTTGATGGTGATCGTGACATGGTCGATGTTGTGCTTTGCCAGTTCATCGATGTGATCGGGCAAGGACAGGCCGTTGGTCGAGACGCACAGCTTGATATCCGGTGCCTGTTCCGCCAGCATGCGGAACGTCTCGAAGGTGCGCTCGGGGTTTGCCAGAGGATCGCCCGGACCTGCGATGCCCAGCACCGTCATCTGCGGAATCGTTGCGGCGACAGCCAGCACCTTTTTCACCGCCTGAAGCGGATGATGCAATTCGGATACGACGCCCGGACGCGATTCATTGGCGCAGTCGTATTTGCGGTTGCAGTAATGACATTGGATGTTGCAGGCGGGAGCGACTGCGACATGCATACGTGCAAAGTAGTGATGCGCCTCTTCGGAGTAGCAGGGATGGTTAAACACCTTTTGCCTGATATGTTCCGGCAGATGCCCCATCTGATCGTCAGTCGAGCCGCACGAGCCGGCCGAACAACCGCCGGCTTCGGATGCCACATTGTTAAGGACAGGTAATTCCACGTTAATTCTCCTGGAGGGGGTGCCAAACTAAAAGCAAACTGCGTGCCTGCCCTGTTGTGTTTTTCAATAGATTGATTTGTTTGAATATTTTTTTGAGCCGGATTTCGGGTGTTGGAAAAGGCACAGGACATCGCAAGCGGCTTGTCGCGAAGCTGACAAAATTATTTGTCATGCCCGTACAGGGGTCGTGGTTGAGCCGGGCGGGGTGGTATTTTTTTAAGTAATTTATATTTATATCAACAGCTTGCGCTGTTTCATGCGATTGTTGTTTGACGGTGGCACTCTATTTGCGTTCCTGTAAGTATCCGGCGCGCATCGCGTCTTATTAAATCAGGCACATGAAACATCATCTCGACTGGTCATCTTACGAAACGGCAGGGCAGGGCGACGCCTACGCGGGAATACCTGCAACCGGCGGCGATTTCGCCAAAGCGGTGTCGGTGTGCATCAGCGATAAGTTGTGCCAGCGCACGCCCAAGGGCGTGATGTGTCCCAGTTATCGCGCAACCGGTGATACCCTCCATTCGCCGGGCGGCAGGGTGGTGGTGCTCAAGGCCGCACTCAACGGCGAGTTGGGTGCTGACGCCTTTGCCGACTCGCGTCTTGCCGATGCGATGGAACTCTGTGTCGGTTGCAAGGGATGCAAGCGTGAATGCGCCAATCAGGTGGATATGGCCGCGATCAAGATAGAGTATCAGGCGCAGCGGAACGCCAGACTCGGTGTGTCGCGCCGGGATCGTCTGGTGGCAGGCTTGCCGGTGTGGCTGAAATATCGCCGTGTAATGCGCAGTCTGATCTCTCTGCGCAATCGCACGCCCTGGCTTGCACAATTGGGTGAGCGCTGGCTGGGGATTTCGGCCAGGCGCCGCTTACCCGAACCCGCTGCTTTGCCTTATTCCGCACCAGATAACGGGAACGGAGCTGGCGATAAAGAAGTAATCCTGTTTGTCGATACCTTCGCCCTGAATTTTGAACCCGAGATTGCCGAAGCCGCTCATCAGGTGTTGTCCGCTGCGGGCTATCGCGTCAGCACCTTGCAGGCGTTGCCGGACGATGAGCCTGAACGTGCGCTGTGCTGCGGGCGCACTTATTTATCGCTCGGGCAAGTCGAGGCGGCAAGGCGTGAGGCGCGCCGTCTGCACGATGCGCTGCGCCCCGCATTGGCGGCAGGGATTCCGGTGGTGGGGTTAGAGCCTTCCTGCATATTGTCGCTGCGCGACGATCATCTGAAGCTTGGGTTGGGGGATGCGGCGCTGGCCTTGTCCAAACAGGTCTATCTGTTCGAGGAATTCATCGCCCGCGAACACGATCGCAAGCGGTTTAACCTTGAATTCAAAGCGTTGAATCGCGGCAAAACGCTGGTGCATGGACATTGCCATCAGAAGGCGGTCGGTGCGATGAAGTCGCTGCGCAAGGTGCTGAGGTTGATTCCGGAATTCGAGTTCGAATATATCGAGGCGAGTTGCTGCGGCATGGCGGGAAGTTTCGGCCTTGAAGCCGAACATGCCGATATCTCCATGCAAATGGCAGAACTCGATCTGCTGCCGGCGTTGCGCGCGGCACCGCTCGATGCCACCATCGTAGCCTGCGGTTTTTCCTGCCGCCATCAGATAAGAGAAGGCGCAGCCCGACAACCCGTGCATGTCGCCTTGTTGTTGCGCGACGCACTGAAGGGAGATGCAACGCCATGTTGACCGGCGCGATGCTGGGGCTGATGGAGCAGATCGGGCTGGATATCCTGACGCTGGCTGGCGAACTTGACGAGGCTGAGTTTTTTGCCAGCAGGCTGACTCGCATCGAGACGCAGCGATTGTTGGAGTGCATGACAAAAAACGTCGCGTATCTGCCTTTCGCTATCAAAGTGCGCATGCCGGAAATCGAGTGGGCGTCCTGGGCCGCCCTGGGTGTCGCCCTGCAGAACCCCTCGCAGCATCGTCTGCAGATTTGGGTGGCGATAAAGGAGCTCACCCCGCTGACGTTGCAGCATCTGAATGACTACAAGCGAATCCACCCTGAACTGTTCCGTATCGTGCCGTGATTCGTCGCCAATTGAAGCGCTTGATGCGCGGAATCAGGGACGCGCTGATGTATTGCGTATTCCAATGAAACCCGCCACTCATTCCGAGCGCAAATTCGCCATGTTCCAATAGCAAGTCCACCACTCGTTATGGCACCGCGTCAGCCACAAAACTGCTCACAATGACTTCTAATTAACTGAGGTAAACCCCCGGCTTTGCCGGGGGACTCGGTTAGGTTTGACCGTTCCAGCGGTCATTAAAGAGCAACATTAAAATCCAACAACACCATTCCCTCCCCCTTGCAGGGGGAGGGCTAGGGAGGGGGTAGAAACCAAGTATGAATACAATTGAAATTTCTACCCCCATCCCAACCTTCCCCCAGCAAGAGGGAAGGAGTAAAGGCAGAGATCACGAGAGATCACGGGGTCAGTTCTCACAATCCAACACGCAGACCTGATTCAGACGGGTCTGAGAACCGGAGACTTCGTTGAGGGTGGCGAGGCCGTTAGTGTTGAGCCGGTC
>JBAZCE010000165.1:0-5084 GCA_041671105.1 Gallionella sp. | reverse complement strand
AGCGCCGGTTTGATATTAAACCCGGCTGCACCGGCTTGTGGAAAGTGTACGCCGCCAAGACCGGAGTTTCTTTCAACGAAACCGTCTTGTACGACCTTTATTATGCCCGCAACATGAACCCGCTGCTCGACGCCTACATTATTTTTATGACCATCTGGGTCATTCTGGCCGGGCGGGCGGACGGATAAACAGCGGCGCTGTTTATCCGGTTAACTGATCAAAGGATGCCACTTGGCAAAAAGCTCCGGCCATTGTTCTTTTGTCACTTCGAACCAAACAAAATCAACTAGAGACCCATTGATAACCTTTGCGTTTTTTTCAACATGCGTTTCAGTGGCTCCAAACAATCTATGAAACTTGAGAACTTTTTTGTTGGTTGCCACCACATTGAAAATAAGCCGATCCAGCTTGAGTTGCTCAAATGCAAACCTGCAAAGCAACATATCTGTGCTAGCGATCGAAAAAGAGGCGTCTGGCAGCACAACCCAACGCCCAGGTTCCGCCACACCACTGCGAATGTTGTATAGGGCAACAGCACCTACTGAGCGACCGGTTTCACTCTCTGTTAAAATCCAGTCGTATGCATCATTTTTCTTAAAACAGTCTAAAATCCATTGTTTCTGCTTTTCAACAGACTCCGGAGTATCGCCGATATTGCCCCGGGCATGGGACTGTCGCCTTAAATAAACCATAAATTCGGCATCATCCAGCGTGACGGGGCGCATCCGGCATCCGTATCCTTCCAAAATGATATCATGCACCATAAAAAATATCTCCTTTGAAGCCTTAAACACACGACCTGATTAGAAAATACCTGCGTTTGCTCCGATAACAACTGACGCCGACCCGCTCAATACCCTTTACTTTTGACCCAATCCTCAACAACTGATCAATCAGCTGATATGATGCAGATTGATCAAAGCCACAATGATGTGCGTCATAAGGTTCTGATACTGCCAAGTGAAGTGCCTCTAGTGTATTGATTGGATCTCTGATGAAAACCAAAACACCGGCCAGCACCGCTGGATCTTCGCTTTTATCCAGAGCATACAGGCACTGAAACTCTGTGAATTTTTCCGTACGAATGCCGAGCCGCCCATCATTCTCATAAACTTGAGGAAGCCCGTACTTTTCGACCGATTTTTCAATCCCCAGACGGGCGGCATGCTGCAGAGGATTAAAGAAAAGGGTTTCTTCAAGCGCCTCTCTGTATTGGAGCGGCAGATGAGAAACAAGCGTTAACGACATGGTGTTACATCCCGAAGCTACTGAGCGAGATAGCCGCCATCAACGACCAGTTGCGTCCCTGTGATGAATTTGGCCGCATCACTCAAAAGAAAAGCCACCGCATTCGCCACATCTTCCGGTTCACCAAGCCCCAACGGTTGCTTGGCCAAAATCTGCTTGGCCGCCTCATCGCTGCCCACCGAAATACTTTCGTCATTCATTGTCGTCCGGATGCAGGAGGGAACCACGCTATTCACCCGGATTTTTTTAGGGGCCAGCTCAATCGCCAGCGAGCGCACCGAACTATCCATTGCCCCTTTGGAGCCACTGTATAGAGATACTCCTTGCCAACCAGCAGAACCAGAAACTGACGACACGCCGACAACGCTTCCGCCAGACGAGTACTTCTTTTTCGAGAACCACTTTACAAGCTCCATGAAGGCAAAATAGTTGATGTTCATTACTTCCCGCATAGTCGCAAGCGAAACGGATTGAATAGGCATGGCTGGACCAATGCCCGCCGCATGCACGATTCCGTTTAATTTCTGCCCTGAAGCGCAACGCACAAACAGCTCCTCGTAACGATCCAGCTCCTTCAGATCAAACGACATTAACATATGTTCGCCGCCCGGCATTTGCCCCACTGTCTCAGCCAAACGCGTCTCATCCCGCGCAACCAGCACAACCGAAGCCCCCAGCTGCCCCGCGAGAATTGCACAAGCACGACCGATTCCTGATGACGCACCCGTCACTAGAATCCGTTTCCCAGTCAAATCCATTGGGTTAAACATGGGTTAGCGCCCCTTCGGTGTAGAAATCATTCGAATAAACAATCGGCAGGCAACACTCCGGGCACACTTCAAGAGAGACAACTCCCCAGGAAAGCCCCACTCCGAATCCCGCTAGAATAACACGGCGGGCCGTTTTGTCGGAATTTGCCGCGAGCGTATCACACAAGGTAAGAGGAATGGATGTCACGCTGGTGTTTCCAAAGCGGTCAATTGTGACCGGCACCTTTTCCACCGGGAACTTCGTCATTTTCGCAATCTGTTTGAGAATGAAAAGATTGGCCTGATGCAGAACCAGCATATCCGTGTTCTCGGGAGTACGCTCTGACTGTTCCATCAGCCGCTTGATGGCGGAAGGAACTTCAGAAATCGTGAAATTGAAAACTTCTGTACCGTCCATGTACAGATCATGGTCTGAGCGCAGGACACCCTCCCCGAATTCGCGGGCTTCATGACTGCCCAACTTGTTGCGCTGGGCTCCGCTTGGGATCATAATAGCTTTATTTCCCGACCCATCCGTCCCGTACAGATAATGCCATGGATTGTCATCCCCTTCCGTATGAGTCAGCAAAGTCGCGAAGCCGGCATCACCAAATAGCATGGCTGCCGATTTGTCGGCGGGTGAAACAACCTTCGAAAGGGTATCCCCTCCGCAGAGCAACACGTTGCGAATTCCTTCTCTGCGGCAAAGCGACCCTGCCACAAAAAGGCCATAGACAAACCCCGAACAGCCAAGGTTTATATCGAATGCCAAGCATTCTTTCTTCAAGCCCAAGCGCTGATGCAGAACACAGGCCGTGGCAGGCAGAATATAATCCGGAGTCTGTGAAACAAAAATCACGGCATCGATCTCTTCTGGAGCCGCTTTGCCGGTATCAAACAGCCGTTTAGCGGCCACATAACTTAAGTCCGAGGACGTCTGTTCAGGTAGCGCCACACAACGACGAACCACCCCCGTCATTTTGGCAAATTTATCAACTCCCTCGCCGAAACGCGCAACAAACTGTTCATTGCCGACAGGGTGATCCGGCACCGCGCAGGAAATCGCACGGAGCGCCACATGTCCCAACACTCCGGAAGCAGCATTCATGCTGATTACTCCATCACCGCAAGGATATCCTGAATCGTTTCGAACGCGCGAATGGCAGATCCGTTCAGGCGCTTGCCGAACTTCTCGTTAACCAGAGCAATGAGCGAGAGCATCGCCATAGAGTCCCATGCAAGTTGACTCAATGCCGTTTCGGGGGTGAGGGTTCCAGCATCCGCTTCGAAAAGCTCCTCCACCAATTGTATCTTTTCCTGTTGTGTCATACATATGCCCTTTCATTAATTCAGCTAAATCACCATGTTACAATCGTCGCCCCCCAGGAGAGGCCGACTCCAAAGCCAACCAGCATAACCTTCATACCTGGTTTCAGCGTACCATCCTGAACTGCACGCGCTAGCGCTATCGGGATCGAAGCGGAAACTGTGTTGCCGCAGTCGGCGAAATTCATGTAAAATTTGGATGAGTCGATTTTGCATTTCTTGCGGAGGAAATCGAGCATGTATTTGTTCGCCTGATGGAAAACAAAAAGGTCTATTCCCTCCATTGTAAGCCCGTTCTTCTCCAGCGTCTCCTTAACCGTCTGCGGCACAGTCGAGATGGTAAAATTAAAAATTTCCATACCATCCATGAATAAATGGTCTTGTGAGCGCACATTCCCGGAGTCATCTGTCATTTCCAAAGCCGTTTCGACCGATGGGCATAAGCGAAACCCACCAGAGGGAACAATCAGTTTATCATACCCGCATCCATCAGTTCCCAGTACAAACCGACCTATTCCGTCTGTCTCGGCACCCGAGATCAAGGTTGCTGCAGCACCGTCGCCGAAGATGGTTCGGACGCTTTTATCCATGGGATGAATATGTTTTGTGTAAGTCTCGGCGGTTATTAGTAAAACACCAGTCGCTGTCTCGCTGGCAATCAACCCTTTTGCTAAAGATAATCCGTAGATATAGGCTGAACAGCCGAGATTAAAATCAAGCGCACCCGCCGTCGTTGGGATCCCTAGCCGATTTTGCAACATACATGCGGTCGTGGGCAGAAAATAATCTGGTGACTGTGTCGCCAACAGAATGAAATCAATGGACTTCGGATCGACACCACACTCAGAAAACAACTTTTTTGCCGCCTTTTCAGCCAGATCACCTGCGGTTTCGCCATCGCCGCTCACTCGCCGCGTATGAATACCGGTCTTTTCAAAAATCTTGTCTGCCGTCCAGCCGGGATACAAACTCGCCAAATCTTCGTTTGTTAACATACGATCAGGCAAGTAGTATGCTATTTTTTGAACTTTGCTCGAAATCATCATAACCCCTTATCATGGCCTGTAATTAGAGCCCGACGGAATCTCACCGCTCAATCATCCTATATCATATTCTTTTAACGTCCCGTCCTGAGCAACTTCTACCATTTCTGCATTCAGTCCGCACGTTCAACAATTACATTTTGTATCCGCGCCAATCCGGTCGGTCTCAACCAAGGCTTTTGGATGTGCAAAAAAGTTCATATTCTCTCTGTGCTCCTGATTCTAGAGTCCACCACCTATCCCGCACTCCCACCGAGATTGTTCCAATCTTTGGCAATCCGCTCAAATTCCGCGCGATCACGGATATAATCAGCCTCATCGTATTTGATATTGGCCACTACCATCAGCGTGGTCCCGGGATCAAAGTCCCGCATGGTGCGCCAGACGTGAGGATAAAGCAGCAGAGCTGCTTGTACAGAGGTCAGAGGTCGGAGATCAGAAGTCAGATTGCTGATCTCTGACACCTGATCACTGACTTCTGCGGACGAAAGAGAAATTGTCTCCTTTCGTCCTTTTCCGTCATCCACATCAACGGTGCATCCGCCGGTCAGAGCGACGAGAATCTCCTCGGTCTCATAGTGGGCGTGCATTCCGCGGACATCGTCTGCGCTGATATCCGACATTACCAATACTTTGCCGATAGAAAACGGCAACGCGTTTGTTTCGGCAGAACCTTCCTGAAACTGTACGAGACTGCCTCCGCAATTTCCGTGCTTCA
>JBAZCE010000164.1:3820-5110 GCA_041671105.1 Gallionella sp. | reverse complement strand
AGTCGGTATTAAAACGCTGGAAGATGGACGCAAAGTACGTGTGTTCAAATCCAACGGCGAAGTTGTTGACGCTTAAGGGGTATAGGGCATGGCTCGTTTGTATGAGATTTACAAGGATAAGATAACCCAGGACCTGATAGCTCAGTTCGGCTACAAGTCAATCATGGAAGTACCGCGCATCGAAAAGATCACTCTGAATATGGGTGTTGGTGAAGCGGTTGCTGACAAGAAGGTTATGGATTTCGCAGTTGGTGATATGCAAAAGATCGCAGGTCAAAAACCGATTGTCACGATGTCTAAAAAATCCATCGCTGGATTCAAGATTCGTGAAGGCTACCCTGTCGGGTGCAAAGTTACTTTGCGTAAAGATCGCATGTACGATTTTCTGGATCGCCTGATTTCTGTTGCGATCCCTCGTATTCGCGATTTTCGCGGTATTTCCGGGAAGTCTTTTGATGGCCGTGGTAACTACAACATGGGTATCAAAGAACAGATCATTTTCCCTGAAATCGAATACGAAAAGGTTGATGCCTTGCGTGGTATGAATATTACTATCACGACATCCGCAAAGACTGACGAAGAGGCCCGTGCTTTACTGCTGGCTTTCAAACTCCCATTAAAGAAATGAGGGAATACTAATGGCTAAGATGTCATTGATTAACCGTGAGCAGAAGCGTCGCGACACAGTCAAGAAATTTGCTGCTAAGCGTGCTGAATTGTTCGCAACGATCTCAAACATGAATCTGAGTGATGAAGACCGAGCAGCAGCCCGTTTAAAGTTGCAGGCATTGCCTCGCGACTCCAGTCCTGTGCGTTTGCGTAATCGCTGTGCATTGACTGGTCGTCCTCGCGGTACATTCAGGAAGTTCGGTCTGGGCCGCATCAAAGTTCGTGAATTCGCGATGCGTGGTGAGATTCCCGGAGTCGTTAAGGCTAGCTGGTAGGAGAAATAATTATGAGCATGAATGATCCAATCTCCGATATGTTGACGCGCATTCGTAATGCGCAAATGGCTGAAAAAGCCACCGTATCTATGCCGTCTTCTAAATTGAAGGTGGCTATTGCTGAAGTTTTGAAAGAAGAAGGCTATGTTGATGGCTTCAAGATTGAGAAGGGTGAGCCTGGTAAGGCTACACTGCAGATCGGTCTGAAGTATTACAGCGGTCGTCCGGTAATTGAAAAAATTCAGCGCATCAGTCGTCCAGGATTGCGTATTTACAAGGGTAACAATGACATTCCTAAGGTTATGAATGGCTTAGGTATTGCGATTGTTTCTACTTCGAAGGGTTT
>JBAZCE010000164.1:0-3810 GCA_041671105.1 Gallionella sp. | reverse complement strand
ATGACCGACCGCAAAGCACGCGCCAATGGTATTGGTGGCGAAGTATTGTGCGTAGTCGCGTAGTGAGGTAAATATGTCTAGAGTTGCCAAGAATCCTGTCATCGTCCCGAGCGATGTAGAAGTTGCGATGGTTGCAAATGTTATTTCGGTTAAAGGTCCTTTGGGCGCCCTTAACCACAATTTGACTGCTGACGTTAAGGTTGTGCATGAAGGCAATAGCCTCATGTGTTCTGCGACAAGTAATTCCAAGCAGGCAGATGCGATGTCCGGAACAGTCCGTGCATTGCTGGCTAACATGGTACAAGGCGTCAGTAAGGGCTTTGAGCGTAAGTTGACTCTGGTTGGCGTCGGTTATCGTGCGCAGGCTGTGGGTGATACACTTAACCTGACCTTGGGTTTTTCTCATCCGGTCACCTATACTATGCCTGCCGGCGTTGTCGTTACTACCCCGACACAAACAGAAGTTGTTTTAAAGGGTGCTGATAAACAGCGCGTGGGCCAGGTTGCTGCAGAAATTCGTGCATTCCGTGAACCGGAGCCTTACAAGGGCAAGGGTGTGCGCTACAGCGACGAAGTAGTGATCATGAAAGAAACCAAGAAGAAATAATTGAGGCGGATATGTTGAATAAAAAAGCATCTCGTCAGCGCAGAGCACGCAAAACCCGTGCACGCATTGCTGAAAAAAGAACCGTACGTCTGGCTATCCATCGTACAAATCTGCATATTTACGCACAGATTATTTCTGCATGCGGAAGTAAAATTCTTGCAAGTGCATCAAGCCTTGAGGTTGATGTAAAGAAGGATTTGGCTAATGGTGGAAACACGGCTGCTGCAAGCATCGTGGGTCAACGTATCGCTGAGAAGGCTAAGAGTGCTGGTATTGCTCAGGTTGCCTTCGATCGTTCCGGTAATCGTTATCATGGTCGTGTTAAGGCGTTGGCAGAAGCCGCGCGTGAGCATGGTCTACAGTTCTAATTGGAGTTGAGCAATGGCTAAGCCGCAAGGAAAAATGCAACAACAGGAACGTGATGATGGCATGATCGAAAAAATGATCGCCGTGAATCGTGTTACCAAGGTTGTTAAGGGTGGACGTATCATGGGCTTCGCAGCCCTCGCTGTGGTTGGTGATGGCGATGGTCGTATCGCGATGGGCAAGGGAAAATCGAAAGAGGTTCCTGTTGCTGTTCAAAAGGCCATGGAAGAAGCCAGACGTAATCTGGTCAAGGTCAACCTCAAGAACGGTACCTTGCATCACGTTGTGATCGGCAAGCACGGCGCCGCTAAGGTTCTGATGCAGCCGGCTTCCGAAGGTACCGGTATTATCGCCGGTGGCGCGATGCGTGCCGTGTTCGAGGCCGTTGGTGTTCGTGACGTTTTGGCGAAGAGCCTGGGTTCAAGCAATCCTTATAACGTTGTTCGTGCAACTTTGAATGGTCTTCGCGCGTTGAACTCTCCGTCGGAGATTGCTGCCAAGCGCGGCAAGAACCTTGACGAAATTTTGGGGTAAGAAATGACACAAGCCAAAACTATTAAAGTGACACAGATCAAAAGCGTGATTGGTACTAAGCAATCGCATCGCGATACAATTCGCGGCTTGGGTCTGCGTCGTATCAATCATACCGTGCAACTCGAAGATACACCTTGCGTTCGCGGCATGATTAATAAAGTGTTTTACCTGGTTAAATACGAGGCTCAATAATGCAACTCAATACTATTCAAGCAGCACCTGGCGCCAAGCATGCCAAACGTCGTGTTGGCCGTGGTATCGGTTCCGGTTTGGGCAAGACCTGCGGTCGTGGTCATAAGGGTCAGAAATCGCGCGCCGGTGGTTTTCACAAGGTGGGTTTGAAAGGCGGTCAGATGCCTTTGCAGCGTCGCTTGCCCAAGCGTGGTTTTGTATCATTGACTCGTTTTGATACGGTTGAAGTTCGTTTGTCCGATCTGCAATCGTTGCCTGTTGACGCAATCGATCTGTTGGCATTGAAGCAGGCTGGCATTGTTCGTGCCGGCGCGTTGTCTGCCAAGGTTTTCTTGTGTGGTGAAATTGGCCGTGCAGTCGTTTTGCAAGGATTGCTGGTTACCAAGGGTGCGCGTGCAGCGATTGAAGCCGCTGGCGGTAGCATCTCAGAGTAAGAAGGCGATCCGTGAGCACAGTCGCTAAAGTCGCTCCTAAGGCCAAATACGGTGATCTAAGTCGCCGTCTTTGGTTCCTGTTGGGTGCATTGGTTGTTTTTCGCATCGGTGCGCATATTCCGGTACCCGGTATTGATCCGGTTGTGCTGGCTGATTTGTTCAAGACGCAGAAAAACGGAATCCTTGGCATGTTCAACATGTTCTCGGGTGGTGCGTTATCGCGTTTCACCATCTTTGCATTGGGTATCATGCCGTATATTTCGGCTTCGATCATCATGCAGTTGGCGGCAATAGCGGTTCCGTATCTTGAACAGCTGAAAAAAGAGGGTGAGTCGGGGCGTCGCAAGATTACGCAATTCACTCGCTACGGCACGCTGGGTTTGGCTGTTTTTCAGTCATTCGGTATATCGGTTGCATTGCAGGCGCAGCCAGGATTGGTTCTCCACCCGGGTTCGATGTTTCAGCTGACTACCATGATCACGCTAGTGACCGGAACGATGTTCCTGATGTGGTTGGGTGAGCAGATTACAGAACGCGGTTTGGGTAACGGTATTTCGCTGATTATCTTTGCAGGTATTGCAGCCGGATTGCCAAATGCGATCGGCAGCACGCTTGAGCTGGCACGCACCGGTGCTTTTTCGATTCCGCTTGTTATGTTCCTGTTTGTTGGTGCAATCGCGGTAACTGCGCTGGTTGTGTTTGTTGAGCGTGGGCAACGCAAGATTCTGGTGAACTATGCCAAGCGTCAGGTGGGCAACAAGATATATGGCGGGCAAAGTTCTCATCTGCCGCTGAAGCTGAACATGGCGGGTGTTATTCCTCCTATCTTCGCTTCCAGCATGATCTTGTTCCCTGCTACGATTGCAGGCTGGTTCGGCAATACGCAAGGTTTGGGTTGGCTGAAGGATGTGAGTCAGATGCTGTCTCCCGGGCAACCGGTATATGTTCTGACTTATGCGGCTGCAATCTTCTTCTTCTGTTTCTTCTATACAGCTTTGGTGTTTAGTCCGAAAGAGACGGCTGATAATTTGAAGAAGAGTGGTGCTTTTTTACCCGGTATTCGTCCTGGTGAACAAACTGCCAAGTATGTTGAAAAGATCATGTTGCGTTTGACCCTGATCGGTGCTGTTTACATTACGCTGGTTTGTCTGCTGCCTGAATTCCTGGTGGTCAAGTTTAATGTTCCGTTCTACTTTGGTGGAACATCATTGCTGATTCTGGTTGTTGTTACTATGGATTTCATGGCACAAGTGCAGTCTTACTTAATGACGCACCAATATGATAGTTTGCTGAAAAAAGCCAATTTTAAAGGTGGGTTGTCACGCTAATGGCAAAAGAAGATGTAATTCAGATGCAGGGTGAGATTGAGGAATCGTTGCCAAATGCAACGTTTCGAATCAAGCTTGAGAATGGTCATGTTGTTTTAGGTCATATTTCGGGAAAGATGCGTATGCACTATATTCGCATTCTGCCAGGAGATAAGGTCACGGTGGAGTTAACTCCATATGATTTGAGCAGAGCGCGAATTGTATTCCGTGCCAAATAGTTAATAGTTAGGAGAAGTAAATGAGAGTTCAAGCATCAGTAAAAAAGATCTGCCGTAACTGCAAGATCGTTATTCGTAAACGTGTTGTGCGTGTAATTTGCACTGAGCCACGTCACAAGCAACGCCAAGGT
>JBAZCE010000163.1:2007-5185 GCA_041671105.1 Gallionella sp. | reverse complement strand
GCCCTTTCACGGCGGTAACACGAGTTCGAATCTCGTTGGGGACGCCAGATTTTGCAGTACCGAGCGATTGCTCAGTTTTAGATTCAACGTCCCTATCGTCTAGAGGCCTAGGACATCGCCCTTTCACGGCGGTAACACGAGTTCGAATCTCGTTGGGGACGCCATACAAAGAAAGCCCGCTGAAAAGCGGGCTTTCTGCTTGTTAGGGAGCCTGTTTAAAAGTACAGGTTTTTTGCTGAAAGAAAAGCCCGTCGATATGCGGGCTTTTTGTCGAAAGAAAAGCCTGTTTGAAAGTACAGGCTTTTTTTCGTCCTGCCGTTACAGTTGCAGTGCGCTTCGCACCTGTTCGGTCAGGTTGTCCGACAGACAGTTTATTTCCACATTCTCCGGCATCGAGCGCAGCCAGGTCAGTTGCCTCTTGGCGAGCTGGCGGGTGGCGACGATGCCGGTCTCAATAAGCTGTGCCATGTCGATTTCCCCTTCCATATATTGCCATGCCTGACGGTAGCCGACGCAGCGCATCGAGGGCAACTCGGGGTGCAGGTCGTAGCGATTGCGCAAGCCTTTTAATTCTTCTATCAGCCCCTGTTCCAGCATCTGTTCGAAGCGCGTCGCGATGCGCCGGTGCAGCACGCTGCGATCGCTCGGGACCAGCGCGATCGACCTGATGTCGTAGGGGAGCACTTCGCTCTCCTGGCGTTTGAGCAACTCGGACATCGGTTGTCCTGTCAGGCGGTAGATTTCCATCGCGCGCTGGATGCGCTGGGTGTCGTTAGGCGACAGGCGCGCGGCAGTCTCTGCATCAACGACGGCCAGTTGAGCATGCAAATACGCTATGCCATGCTGTGCGATGACGGCATCCAGTTCCGCCCGCACCGCTGCATCTGCAACGGGTAACGGGCTCAAACCTTCGCGCAGCGCCTTGAAATACAGCATGGTGCCGCCGACCAGCAGCGGGATTTTGCCGCGCGCGGTGATGTCCGCCATCAGCGCTAACGCATCGCGACGGAACGCGGCGGCGGAGTAGGCCATCGTCGGGTCGATGATGTCGATCAGATGGTGGGGAGCTACAGCCAGCGTCGCCGCATCGGGCTTGGCCGTGCCGATGTTCATGTCGCGATACACCAACGCCGAATCCACGCTGATGATCTCCACTGGCAGGTTCTGCACCAGTTCGACCGCAACGCCGGTCTTGCCGCTGGCGGTAGGCCCCATCAGAAAAATAGCGGGAGGCAAATGCATGGATTCAGGATTCAGGATGCGGGATTCAGGGGGTGTATTCAATGCTTTCATGTCAGTTCCTTGTCGCGCGCATCCTTGATGGTGATCGCCGCCAGCACGCTGATTGCGGCGGCAACCGAGATATAGCCGCCAACCCAGGAGAGTCCGCCGTGCAGCACCAGTTGTTGTGCGATGTAAGGGGCGAGCGATGCGCCGAGTATGCCGCCCAGATTGTAGGCGGCTCCCGCGCCGGTATAACGCACGTTGGTTGGAAACAGTTCAGGCAGCAAGGCGCCCATCGGTGCGAAGGTTGCCCCCATCAGGAACAGTTCGAGGCTCAGGAAGGCGGTGATCTGAAAAATCGAGCCGCTGGACAGCATCGGAGACAGCAGGAATCCGGACAGCAATGCGGCAAGCCCCGCCGCAATCAATACCGGACGGCGACCGTAACGATCCCCCGCCAGTGCCGACAGCGGCGTCGCGGCAGCCATGAACAGCACGGCAACGCACAGCATTTGCAAGAATTGCACTCGCGGTATGTTAAGCGTGCCGGTGCCGTAGCTCAGCGAAAAAACCGTCGAGATGTAGAACAGCGCATAGCACATCACCATGACAAGTGCGCCCTGTATCAGCGGTGTCGCGTGACGAGTGAACAGTTCTACTGCCGGTAACTTTACCGGCTGGTGGGCCTGCAATGCTTTTGCGAACACCGGTGTTTCGGCGAGTTTCAGGCGCACGTAAAGGCCGATGACAACCAGTATCGCGCTTGCCAGGAAAGGGATGCGCCAGCCCCAGTCGCGAAACTGTGCGTCGTTCAAAAAATGCGACAGCAACAGGAAGCTGCCAACCGCCAACAGAAATCCTACCGGAGGCCCCAGTTGCGGGAACATGCCGAACCAGCCGCGACGGCCCTTAGGTGCATATTCGGCGGCCAGCAAGGCGGCGCCTCCCCATTCTCCCCCTAAGCCTATGCCCTGGCCGAAACGCAGCAGGCAGAGCAGCGCGGGTGCGCCCCAACCGATCAGCGCATAACCCGGCAGCAATCCGATCAGGGTGGTGGAGGTGCCCATCACCAGCAATGAGGTCGCAAGCGTCGCCTTGCGTCCTATTCTGTCGCCGAAATGGCCGAAAATCAGCGCGCCGACGGGGCGGGCAACAAAGGCGATGCCGAAGGTGAGAAACGCGTTCAGCGCCTGCACTGCCGGATCGCTGTTGGGGAAAAACACCGGGCCGATCACCATCGCAACGGCAAGCCCGTAGATGTAGAAATCGTAAAATTCGATGGCGGTGCCGATGAAACTGGCAAAGGCGATACGAATGGTTGAGGATCGAGGAATGAGGATCGAGGATTGAGCGCCAGGATCGTGGATCAAGGATTGAGCGACAGGATCGAGGGTCGAGGATTGAGGATTGAGGATTGAGTTCAAAGGTTTATTCATTAATTCATTAATTCTTTGTTTATTTTTAGTTGCCGGCAAAAGAGCCTTGTTTTTTAACTCGCTCCGCGATCCTCAATCCTCAATCCTCACTTTCACTGTCCCCTCATGAACATCTTGTCCAGTTCGTTCATCGATAACGCGAACCAGGTCGGGCGGCCGTGATTGCATTGCCCCGAGCGTTCTGTCTGTTCCATCTCGCGCAGCAGTGCATTCATTTCCGGCACGCTCAAAATCCGGTTGGCGCGCACCGCGCCGTGGCAGGCCAGGCTTGCCAGCAGTTCGTCGCGCCGCTCGGTCATGGTGCGACTGGCGCCGTATTCGCGCAGTTCATGCAACACTTCGCGGGCGGCTTCTTCGGCGTGGGCCTGTTTGAGCAGCACCGGCATCGCGCGTATCGCAAGCGTGGTGGGCGAGAGCGGTGCGATGTCGAAGCCCAGTGATTTGAGCGCGGTCTGTTCGGCCTCCACGGTGGCAACATCCAGCGCGTCCGTTTGAAAAGACACCGGGATCAGCAACGG
>JBAZCE010000163.1:0-1997 GCA_041671105.1 Gallionella sp. | reverse complement strand
AACGGCTGCGTGGCGATTCGCTCGGCATCCATCGAAGACTTGAGCTTCTCATAGACGATGCGCTCATGCGCTGCATGCATGTCCACCACGATCAGTCCTTGCGCGTTTTGCGCGAGGATGTAAATGCCGGCCAGCTGCGCCAGCGCGAAGCCCAGAGGAGGCGGAGCTCCTTCGGCGTGAAGGGGAAAGGGAGAATGGGGAAGAGTAACGTCAAAAGCGGGTGCGGTTTCACCCTTCACCCTTCTCTCTTCTCCCTTCTCAATTATCCATTCTCCACTATCCCATATCCCTTCTCCTGCATCCTGCATCCTGCTTTCTGCATCCTGCATCCTGCTTTCTGCATCCTGCATCCTGCTTTCTGCATCCTGCATTCTGCATCCTGCATTCTCAATCCTCGATCCTCGATCCTGAGTCTGTGCTTCCCACACCTTGTACGATGCATTGATCTGTGCGGCGTTGAGAGGAAGCTGAGTCGTGAAGGTGAACGGCGTGCTGCCAGCGTTGCGGGGCGGTGCGGGCGCGGGTTCGGCTGCCGGCATCTGATCGGGCGCTGCCAGCGCCTGTTGCAGGGTGTGGAAAATGAACTGATGGATTCCCTGACTCTCGCGAAAGCGCACTTCGCTCTTGGCCGGATGTACGTTCACGTCCACCTGTTCGGGGGGAAGTTCGAGGAACAGCACAAAGGCCGGATGACGCTGATGATGCAATATGTCCTGATACGCCTGACGCAGCGCGTGGCTTGCCACCTTGTCGCGCACGAAACGGCCATTGACGAAAAAATATTGTGCATCGCGAGTGCCGCGTGAATAGGCGGGCAGGGCGGCCAGTCCATGCAAGGTCAGATTTGCGGCGCTGCGTGAAACCGCGACAGCCGCCTTGCCGAACTCGTCGCCCAGCAACGCTGCGACCCGCTTCAATGCTGCATTCCTGAGTCGGTTTTCGGTTTCCTGTTCGCTGTTTTCTGCTTCCGGCTCGTCGTTTCCGAATCCTAATTCCTGAATCCTGGATCCTGTAGTTAGTTGCCAAACGGTGCGTCCGTTGTGTTGCAAGGTGAAGCTGACATCGGGACGCGACAGCGCGATGCGTTTGAACGCTTCCTCGCAATGGGCGAATTCGGTGGCTTCGGATTTGAGGAATTTACGGCGGGCAGGCGTGTTGAAATACAGTTCGCGCATCTCGACGGTCGTGCCTTGTGTCTGATTGGCCGGCGCAGGGTCGCTGATTCGTCCGTCCAGCGCCTCGATCTTCCAGCCGTGTTCATCACCGGCAACGCGGCTGGATAGGACCATTTGCGACACGGCGGCCATGCTGGCCAACGCCTCGCCGCGAAACCCCATGCTGGCGACACTTTGCAAATCCTCCAGCGAGGCAATCTTGCTGGTGGCGTGGCGCATCAGTGCCAGCGGCAGTTCATCCTTCGCGATGCCGCGCCCATTGTCGCGGATGCGCAGCAGCTTGATGCCGCCGTTATCGAGCTGTACCGATATGTCGGTCGCCCCCGCATCCAGGCTGTTTTCCATCAATTCCTTGAGGGCGGCGGAGGGGCGTTCGATCACTTCGCCGGCGGCGATCTGGTTGATCAGCAGTTCGGGTAATACCCGGATGAATGAGGACATGAGGGAGGCAGCTGCGCAAGAATAATGTCGGAGTGCGATTATAGTGGGGTTTTATGTTCAGCGAGAATCGGTATAATCGCCAGTTCAATCGAAATTCATTCGGCAGTGCCGGATGCTCAATAAGAAAAACAGGAGAGTAACGATGCGTATAGGCATTCCTGCGGAAACGCATGCAGGCGAGAAACGCGTCGCAACGGTACCGGAGATCGTAGAGAAGCTCATCAAGCTGGGTTTCAATGTCACGGTCGAATCGGGTGCGGGGGACGCGGCGAATTTCAGTGACGATGCATATCGCGCTGCGGGTGCTGAAATTGTCGAAGGCGCTGCCAAACTGTGGGCTGAATCCGACATCGTTTTCAAGGTGACCGTTCCGATGAGTGC
>JBAZCE010000162.1:0-5307 GCA_041671105.1 Gallionella sp. | reverse complement strand
TGCGCAGCAGGTGGATTTGCCGCAGCCGCTGCCGCCCACCAGCGCGAAAATCTCACCGGGCATCACCTTTATGCTGATGTCGTCATGCACCACGTTATCGCCGAAGCGGGTATACAGGTTGCGGATATCGATGACCGCTTCGTCAGCCAGAACCTCGCGTTGCGAGACTATATCCCTCTCTCCCGCGCGCGGGAGAGAGTTAGGAGAGAGGGATACGGGTGGGGGTGTGCTCATATCTTAAGCCAGTTAAACACGATGGAAAACAGTGCATCGGACAGTATGACCAGAAAAATTGCCTGCACCACGCTCACCGTGGTCTGCCGCCCGACACTGTCGGCACTGCCTGTTACCTGGAATCCCTGATAGCAGCCGACCAGCGCGATGATGGCGGCAAATACCGGTGCCTTGCCGACGCCGGTCAAAAAGGAAGACAGGCTGACCGCGTCGCCCAGACGATCCAGAAATACGTCGAAGCTGACGTCCAGTTTTGAACGAGCCATGATCATGCCGCCCAACACGCCTGTGACATCGGCATAAACCGTCAAAAGCGGCAAGGCGATGATCAGAGCGATCAGCTTGGGCAATACCAGCAACTGAGTGGGCCCGACCCCGATGGTGCGCAGTGCGTCGATCTCTTCGGTGACTTTCATGGTGCCGATTTGCGCCGCATAGGCGGAACCCGATCGGCCGGCGACAATGATGGCGGTGAGCAGGGGGGATAATTCGCGCAGCATGGACAAGCCCACCAGATCTGCGATGAAGATGTTGGCGCCGAAGCGCTGCAACTGGTCTGCGCCCTGATAGGCGATGACCAGCCCCATTAAAAAGGATAACAGGCCGACGATAGGCAGCGCTTCAAATCCAGCGGTCTGCAGGTTGTGCAGGATGGGGCGCCAGCGGATGTTGCGGGGCTGAATCAGGGATTGCAGCAGGATTAATGAGGTTTCACCGATAAAGGCCAGCATGCCTGACAGGCTTAGCCAGCCTTGCCAGGATTTCTGTCCGATGCGGGTCAATAAATCAGGCCGGACAGGCGGAGGTGTTTCGGGTTTTACGGCGCAGGACGCAACCAGATCAAGCAATGTCTTGAATTCCGGCCGCAAGCCGGTGAATGTTACGTGCTGCCCGCGCAATTCCAGCGCACGGGCAGTACGATGCAGCAACCATGCGCCTGTCGTGTCAAGCGCAGTCAGCTCAGTGCCTTCGAACATCAGATCGCCTGTTTCAGGCCAGGCAATCTGTGTAATGTGTTGTTCGAGTAGCGCAATTTTTCGCACTATCCAGTCACCCGAGCAACGAACGGATTTGCCATCCCCACTTATTGCCAGTCGGGCGGGTGTTTCATCTGTCTGGGCGACGAGTTCCATCGGTGGCTCGATCCGGTTCGGAATGGCGATCGTTCGATCGGTTTTTGTCCGGATTATCTGCGTAATTGCCCGATAGATCAAATGATTCGGACAGGCATCGGTTGCCAAGCGGGCTTGGGGTTGTTGCGGGAAAAGCGTGCGGGTGATTCAAATCCCCGCACTTTCGTCATAAATTCCCCTGAAGGTTTTTGAGCAAGCCTTGAAGGCCTCCAGCACATCCGGATCGAAATGACCGGGCATGGTTCGGCCATCGCCAACGGTGATGATTTTCATTGCCGAGTAGTGGTCAAGGGCCGGTTTGTAAGGACGTTTGGCGCGCAGGGCGTCGTATTGGTCGGCGATGGTCATCAGGCGGGCGCTGACGGGAATCTCTTCGCCGCGTCGGCCATTGGGGTAGCCGCCGCCATCCCATCGCTCATGGTGGTTGAGAGCAATTTCAGCGCCCATGCGCATATACGGCGAGCGCCCCTTCTTCAGAATTTTTGCACCCAGCGTGACATGTTTTTTCATGGCTTCCCGTTCATCATGGGTGTGACGGTCGGGCTTGAGCAGAATGTGGTCGGGAATGCCGATCTTGCCGATGTCGTGCATCGGACTGGCATAAAAGATGCAATCAGAAAAATTCGCATCCAATCCCATATGTTCCGAGAGCTCACGGCAGTAGTGGCTGATGCGCATGACATGCAGGCCGGTGTCCTCGTCCTTATGTTCGGCGGCGGCCGTCATGATGGAAATGGTTTCGTGATGGCTGTCGGCCAGTTGCATGGTTCGTTCATTCACCCGTATTTCCAGACGACGATTCTGATCGGCAAGAAGGTCTCCGTATTCCTTCAGCCGGATCAGGTTTTCTACGCGAACCGACAGTTCGAGCCGGTCAACGGGCTTGGTGAGAGACTCCTCTGCACCCATCACCAGGCCACGCAAACGCGAGTCACGATCATCCATCGACGTGAGTATGATGATGGGAATATTGCGCGTGTGCGGGTCTCCCTTGAGTGTTTTTACTACGTCGAAGCCGTTCATATCCTTGAGCATCGGGTCGAGCAGGATGATGTCAGGCTGTCGCTTTTTTGCAAGCATCACGGCTTCCGTGCCGAGCCGGGTGGGAATAGTTTCGTAGTCCCGGGTTTTGAGCAATATTTCCAGCGATTGCAAGTCATGAGGATTGTTATCCACCAGGAGCACAGTGCGCGTCATTTTCATGTTGTTTCCTAACTTTGTCGCGAATTAAGGATCGATCCAGCCTTGATCCTTGCTTTGTTCTTTGCTGACGGCAGGAATATTTGTGCGGCCGTTATCGATACATATTCGATTTTCGGGGCGAAGCTGGATTATGTCGGGAATTGTTCTCGCTACACAATCGGAAGGGTGCTGATTCTAACTCGGGATAATCCGAGCTATATAGGGATTTCCCTGTCCGTGAGGCTGTACTGTTGGCGAATATGGCGAACAGCGAAATGAATCTGAAACGTCAAACAGAGGCAAGGCTAAGCCCGGGTATGGCGCAGCATCGGACGTTCGAATCGCTGTTACAGGCAGCCCGCGCCCTGAAATATCGGGATGATTTCAGGGGGCGGCTCTAGTGCGCAGCAGGCGGTGTAGAAGGTGTTGCCGAAGGGGGAGAGGGCTCGGCGGGTGTTGCCGGTTCGTCGTCGAGGTTTTCATCCTCAAGCGGGTCGTGCGGCGGGTTGCCATCGTAGACCAGGCTTTGACGCCGCTGCAGGTAGGCGTCGCGGATGAAGGAATAGCGATCCAGGATGGCGCCGTCCATCACGTTTTCGCCTTCGAGCAGTTGCGCGCGGCGGTTGACTGCGCGAGTCAGGTACAACTGGTTGCGGGTGCGTACATGAGACATACGGCCAAGCGGACTGATCTGGCTGTCCCCCAGGTCGCCCATGCCATCGCGTATCGAGCTGGGTCCCAGGATCGGCAACATCAGATAGGGGCCGCTGCCCATGCCCCAGTAGCCCAGGGTCTGACCGAAGTCTTCGTTGTGCTTTTCCAGATTCATGGAGGCGACATCGATCAGTCCGGCGACGCCGATCGTGGAATTAACCAGTACGCGCATGCCGTCCGAGAAACCCTGAGTGAATTTGAACTGCAAAAAATCGTTTGCGGTAACGATCACATCGTTCAGATTGGAGAAAAAATTCGACACCATGGTCTTGCCAAGTTCCGGCATGACCTTGTTGTACCCTTGCGCAACCGGTTTGGCGACCGCCTTGTCCAGGGTGTCGTTGACCTGATATACGCCACGGTTAAAGGGTTCAAACGGATCGGCGAGATTGCTCGCACGGGTAGCGCAACCGGTCAGGGCGATAGCGGCAAGTGCGATAAAAATACGTATGAGGTTCATTTTGTGTTTTGCTGCGGAAAGTTTTCCGGATTATATCGCGGCAGAGCCGGTTTGAGCCAACAGGCTGACAGGCGGCGCAAGTTCGCCTGTATGCAGGCTGAAAGCGCCCTTGTTGCGATCGCTGAAGTAATGTTCCAGACTGTAACGCACCGGGCGAAACGCTAATTCATCCCAGGGAATCTGAGCTTCGCTAAACAGCCTGACCTCCAGACTCTCCTGGCCGGGCGCAAAATCGAGATCGAGCAGGCGGGCGCGGAACAGCAAGTGTACCTGATCGAGATAGGGCAGGCTATACATCGAAAAAAGGTCGATGATTTCGATGCGTGCGCAGGCTTCTTCCAGCGTCTCGCGTATCGCCGCATCCCCCGTGCTTTCGCCGTTTTCCATAAATCCGCCGGGCAAGGTCCACAGCCCGTAACGAGGCTCGATGGCGCGGCGGCATAGCAGTACTTTATCTTTCCATGCAGGGATCGAAGCGATCACAAGTCTGGGATTCTGGTAGTGAATTATGCCGCAAGCGGTGCAGATGTGGCGCGCCCTGTTGTCGTCACAGGGGGTGCGCAGTTCAACGGGTGCGCCGCAGGCGGAGCAATATTTCATCTCCAGAATTGCCACCAGGATTTTGCAGGTTTGGCAGTCACGACAGCCGTGCCCGGGTTGGCAGCCAGCACGCGTTTGGCATCGTCGCGCAATTGGGGCATGTCCATCGCATCGTAGGCCTGTGCCATGATGCCCAGTGCTTCACGCGCAGCCGGGCTGTTCGGATATTGTTTGAGTATGCCTTGCGCGCGGTTGACCGCCGCTATGTACGCGCCTCGGCGCAGATAGTAGCCGGCAATGTGCAGTTCGTGCTGTGCGAGTGTATTGACCAGATATTGCAGGCGCAATCTGGCATCCGGCGCGTATTTGCTGTTCGGATAACGGGTCACCAGTTCCTTGAATGCATTGAATGACTCCTGTGCGGACTGCGGGTCGCGTTCTGACGGGTCTTGTCCGGCGATGGCGCCGAGTACGCTCAGTTCGCCGTTGAAGGTCGCAAGGCCTTTGAGATAGTAGGCGTAGTCCGCATGTGCATGGTTCGGAAATTGTTTGAGGAAGCGATCCACGGTGGATATCGCCGCATCGGGTTCGTTCTGGCGATAAGAGGCGTAAGCCATCTCCAGCATGGACTGTTGGGCGTACTGACCATAGGGATAGCGGGATTGCAGCGTTTCATACAGTTTGATTGCCGCGCTATAATTGTTGTCGTTTAACTCGCCCTTGGCCTGTTGATAGAGTTCTTCTGCGGACAGGCGCTGGGTCGAATCGGACGGTGTTCCGGTCGGCAGCGGATCAAAGATACTGCAAGCAGTTAACGTAAGTAACAAAAATACGGATAAACTATGGCGCATGACTGAATCCGAAAAAAATATGAGCGATTATAACGCACCCTCAGACGATGTAATTCATTTTGTCGTCCCTTCCAACTGTGCCGGTCTGCGTCTGGATCAGGCGCTGGCTAAACTATTGCCCGAATATTCACGCAGCCGACTGCAAGAGTGGGTCGTCCGGCAACAAATATTGCTCGACGGTAAACCCGCCATC
>JBAZCE010000161.1:0-5346 GCA_041671105.1 Gallionella sp. | reverse complement strand
TGGTGATGATGTCAAGCTTCTTTTGTGTCTCGCCCTGGATATTTTCGCTGCCTGCGCTGCCCAGCACGCCGATCAGCGCGCCCTTGTTCACGTCATGAGCGATCTGTTTGCAAGCGGAAATGACATCGCTCAACAGGCCGGTAAATTCGCCGCTGGCGTTAGGTATATTGCGTTGTTCTTCAATAATGAATTGAATCAGACTCTTGCTCATGCTTTCTCCTCAGTTATAAATACTAAATTCTAGTCCTGTGATTCTACCGTTTTCTGCCCAGCTCTGCTGATCAATCATTTAGTCAGCGAAATAAACAGCTGTGGCAATTTCATCGGCAACTCCGCCACTTTATCGATAATCGTGTACTGCTTGCCGAATATATCCTTTACATACTCGTCCGCCTTCGGATCAAGATTGATGCAATAGGCGTAAATCCCCTGCCCGTCCAACTCCTTGACCGCCTGCCTTGCATCTTCGATCAGGATACGCCCATCCTTGCTGTCGATATCCGCAGGCTCGCCATCCGTCAGAATCAGCATCAGCTTTTTATCGGCCTGCTGTTTATCCAGATAATGCGCAGCATGTCGCATCGCAGCACCCATGCGCGTGGAATAACTCGCCTCCATCGCAGCCAGCCGCCCCTTCACCTCGTCACCCCAAGCCTCGCGGTAACCCTTGATGTGCATATAGCGCACATCGTGGCGGGTGTTGGAATGAAATCCGGCGATCGCAAACGGGTCGCCCAGTTGCTCGACCGCCCAGGCCAGCAAGGAGACTGCCTCCTGACTCAGCTCCAGTATCGTCTGATCGCTGCCTGCAGCCTTTTCGTTAAGCGATTCAGATAAATCCAGCAGCACCATCACCGCGATGTTGCGCCCGTCGTTTTTATGGCTCATGTTGATGCGCGGATCAGGCGATGAGCCGCCCTTGAAATCGATCAGGGAGCGCAATGCCACATCCAAGTCCAGCTCACTGCCTTCTTCCTGATAACGGATCCGCACCTTGTCCTGCGGCTTGAGCAGATCGAGCATTTTTTTCAATCGCTTGGCCAGTGCCGCATGTTTTTCCAGCAGCTTGTCGATGTCCGAGGCCCGCCCCTGTGGATGCAGACTCTCATACACGCTAACCCAATCGGGTCGATAGCTTTGGCTGTTGTAATCCCACTCGTGATAATGGCGTGGCGGTAACCCCGTCAGCTCTTCTCCGGGCTCGACCTTGCGCTCTTCGTCGAAAGCTTCTTCCTCATCGCCCTCCTCGATAAAGCGCCACATGTGCCGGTTGTCGTCGCGGTAGTCGATAACCGTATCCGTAAAATGCGTAGCAGGCAAGTTGTCGCTGGGCAGACGCGTCCTGGCAATAAAAGAAATCGCCAAATCGGCCATTTCCTGGGTGCTCAGGTCACTTTGTTGCATCGCATCGTGAAAGCGCCGCGCGAATTCGGCGATATGCGCATTTTTATACGGATGTTCTGTGTCCAGAATTGCGCGCGACAACATCGCCAGACGGTGGCGCACACCCGACTCTATCTTGAGATCACAGGCATCTTCAACAGGTGCGGGATGCAGCGCCAGGAAGATGCGGCGCATGCCCGGATATTCCTTCATCGCAAGATATTCAACCCGACAATCTTCCAGGAATTCCACTGCCATGCGTTGGAACGGACTCAGGTTGTCGGCAATGATCGCGCGCGTCCAGCGACGGTGCGCTACGATGTGCGTCAAAGCAGCGCGATAGCGGTTGATACCTGAAATCCCTCTGTCATCCTGATACACATCCGGCAGACGAATGCCCAACTTGTCATAGTAGGGAAGCGGCTGGAGCAGCTCATCGAAGGCGCTGGAGTAGGGAATCAACAGATCCTCGTCCTGCCATAAACCGCGCAGGAACATATCGAGTTTGCGTTCGTTATCTACCAGCAATGTGCCTTGACGCTCCCGCTGCAAAACCGCGCGGCTATCCGCTGATTGCAGGCTGAAATAATCGACCTGACGTTCGGGATGATCGTTATAAAAACGCACGCCGTAATCCACCCAGTTCCTCAATCCTGACAAGGAGAGCTGTGCGAGCAACACCGGAATTTGCTTGAAAAACTCAGGCAGCCCTGGGCTCGGAAAAGTCTGGTGTATGCCATGGATAGAGCCTGTGGTGCGCCCCATAAAATCCAGCACCAGATCCAGATAGTCGTGCATTTGCTCGTGCGAGCACAGGCGGCGGGCCGCAGTTGGCAGCGATTGCAAAAACGGGACGATCGCCTTGCTGTTAGGCGACTTCGCCATCTTTTTAACCGAGTCCATCACATCAGGCAGGGCATCTTCACCCCATGTTCTTGCGACAGACGGCCACTCTTCCAGAAAGATCAGGATGGGTTCAGCACCGCGCCCCATTTTCCCCAGGAAACGGGCATTTTCGATGTACGCATCCATGCCCTGACTGGTGAGCACAGTCCCGGCATCACGCATGCATTCAGCGAATATCGGCTCGACACGGGGAAACCCGCAATCAAGCCGCTGCCAGTAAAGTTCAAATTCGTTAGGAATGGTTACGGTTTCCATGATCTCTTTCTATGGAGTGCGGCGAAGTTTCGCCGCCTTTAATGCGCAGACATGTCTGCACGTTTTCCATTATGCAGCGACATGTCGCTGCACTCCAGAATTAGGCAAACACCGCATCAATCGCATGATCCAACGTATCACGTATATCGGCATCGTCGGTAATCGGACGCACCAGAGCCATACGACAAGCAGCCCTGGGATCGACCCCGCCCTTGATCAGTGTCGCCGCATACACCAGCAGACGCGTCGATATACCTTCATCCAGGCCATGCCCCTTGAGGTTACGAGCGGCTGTACCGATCTTCACCAGCTTAGCGGTCAATTCCTTATCCATGCCCGTCTCTTTAGACAGGATTTCTGTCTCGACTGACGCTGTCGGATAATCGAAATCGAATGCGGTAAAGCGCTGCTTGGTTGACTGCTTCAAGTCCTTCAGCAAACTTTGATAGCCTGGATTATAGGAAATCACCAGCTGAAAATCAGGATGTGCTTGAATCAACTCACCTTTTTTATCAAGCGGCAGCGTGCGTCTGTGATCGGTCAACGGGTGTATCACCACGGTCGTATCCTGGCGCGCCTCGACGATCTCATCGAGATAGCAAATTGCACCGATGCGTGCGGCGGTGGTCAACGGGCCATCCAGCCAGCGCGTACCATTGGCATCGAGCAGATAACGCCCGACCAGATCGGAGGCCGTCATGTCTTCGTTACACGCCACGGTAATCAACGGCTTATTCAGCTTCCACGCCATGTATTCGACGAAACGCGATTTACCGCAACCCGTAGGCCCCTTCACCATCACCGGCAAACGGGCGGCATAAGCGGCTTCATACAATACAACTTCGTCGCCTTGAGCCTGGTAGAACGGCTCCTGATGAACCTTGTATTGGTCAATGTTTGTCATGACTTTCCCTTCTCTAATCTCTCGCCCAGCAATGGGCATCGTGTTTTAAATACGCAACACGTCTGCGTTTTCAAAGCGGCGTCGTGCCGCCGCGTTAAAGCGCAGACTCGTCTGCGCACTCCAAAAAGGATATTTAATTTCCGGAAAAAAACGCCCCCAGCAAGTGGGGGCGCATTTTCACCAATAAGAATAAAGCTTACTTGTGTGAGCCAATCTTATCGCGCCAGCCCGGGAAGATCTTGTCCGCATCTTTCGGGAATGACTCGAAGGCACGCGCAAATTCCTTGTGCTCCTTCGCCCACTGGATCGGATCAGCACCGGCCTTCCAGCATTCGTAAGCCTGACGCAACGAAATAGCACCTGCAGCCGGAGAGTCGATGTGACCGTACGAACCGCCACCCGCTGTGTTGATTACGTTGCCGTGACCTAGGTTTTCGAAGAAGCCTGGCAGACGCAGTGCATTCATACCGCCGGAAACGATAGGCGCAGTCGGCTTCATGCCATACCATTCCTGGAAGTAGATTGGACCCTGGCAGCTGTCGCGCTCGATCATGTAAGCGATAACCTTGTCGTCGCCTTCGCCTTCCATCTTGCCGTAGCCCATAGTGCCGACGTGGATGCCGGAAGCACCTTGCAGACGGGACATCTTGGCCAAGACAAACGCGGTGTAACCACGCTTGGCGCTTGGCGAAGTCACCATACCGTGACCGGCGCGGTGGTAGTGCAGGAACTGATCCGCATACTGACGACGTGCAGTGGTGATCATACCTGGACCGCCTACGAAGCCATCAACCAGGAAGGCCAACTTGTCCGCATCCGGGCCAAAAATTTCCAGCGCCATGTCAGCACGGGCACACATTTCATAATGGTCATCGGCCGTGATGTTCATCGAGAACAACTTGGCATCGCCAGTTTCATCCTGAGCGCGCTTCATTGAGTCGTACACCAGCGGCAATACTTTCTTCAATGGGCAGAACACTTGATTACCTTGTGGCTCATCGTTCTTGATGAAGTCGCCGCCCAGCCAGAACTGGTAAGCTGCCTTGGCGAATGGCTCAGGACGCAGACCCAGCTTAGGCTTGATGATCGTACCGGAAATGTAGCCGCCGTTTTCAACCGGGCGACCAAGGATGCGCCACAGATCCGTAATACCTTTGGACGGGCCATCGAACAGCTGAATAGCGCGAGGCGGGACGTAAAAGTCGATCATCTTGGCATGCTTGATGTCGCCCATACCCTGGTTGTTACCGATTGCGCAGGTCAGGAACGATACCATCATCATGCGACCATCGATCACATTGCGGTCGAACAGTTCCAGAGGGAATGCAATACGCATATCCTCGGCGGCTTCATCAATTTGATAGACCAGCGCATCAACGCCCTTGGTGAAATCATCGGTTGTCGAAACTTCAACGTTGGTACCGGTAGAAGATTCAGCGGCAAAGTGCGCTGCAGCTTCCAGATAACCGTGGCCTGCACTAGGCGCCATTTTGTAGGCGACCAGAATATGCTTGCCGCCCTTGATCAGTTCTGCTTCATCAAGATCCAGATTTGCATAACGATTAGATTGATCCATAGTTTACCTCTCCTGTGTATTAAAGATAATTGCCTGCCAACGAATGACTAACTTGTCGCTACTATAAGGTCGTTGCCTTATAAGCGATAGTCAATTATTTTTATTGAAACCATAAGATATACTTATAGCTAACGTTTCGGGGTTAAAAAACACCCTAAAAAATAACTTAACTATTTGATTTTAATAAGATTTGCGGTCTCGCAAAGAGTATAATAACGGTTGTCTTGCAAACAAACCAAAACCACTCAGGAGACCGCAATGAATCATGGCACAAAAGCATCAGGACTTCCAGATTTAACGGCGAACCTGCTGCGCGATGGTG
>JBAZCE010000160.1:0-5359 GCA_041671105.1 Gallionella sp. | reverse complement strand
ATAACGTCTTGCTGCCAAGACGCCAACCATCCTGGTTTTTGCGTGGGGAGAGCTTTTCACGACCATCAAACCAGATCCATTTACCGGTATCGGGATCCTGTTCAAAATGAACGGTGGTGATGGCGTAGGTGTAAACGGGCGGCTCGATGTCCTTGGCGAAGAGCTTGATGACCTTGCCGACAGTCCCCACCGTCGCAAGGTAATACGCGCCTGCCTCATGCGGGCAGAACGCGCTGCTCTGCGTTGGTTCAGGCAGGCTACTTGATGAATTCATTGCAGCCATGCGGCTGAGTGCTTTGCGTTGTGCGTTGGTCACTGGTATTGCTCCTTATATTAGATGAAACCCACCGGGTTCCCCCCTCGCTGAAGGGATCACCCGCTGGACTCCTGGGCTGCCAAAACAGCTTCGAAGTGATCATGTTTTGCGCCCGAGTCGTTCTTGAACTCATCGTCGCCGGCGGTCAGGGACTGATCCGCCCGAAAAAACAAAAAGCCACCTCAAAGGATGGCCTGATTGTTTGCTATGTTTTACTCCCCGAGCAGGCTTCGAATCTACGACCTGCGAATTAACGGTCGTATTCCTAAGCCTCCACCGGGGCGGCAATCAATTAAATTAAATCAATTAAATCAGTTGCATAATTATACTGCACCTGATGTAAATATGCTGCATATTGCCGTGTCTAATGCAGAAAATAACAAAGGTATGTAATACCGGCCCCAAAAGATCCAAATGCGAAACATGTCAGCGACAACATTTGCCGTCGTTCACGAAGGACTGCTTCTTGGCATCGAATTTTTGGAGATGGGGGGAGTTCACGATCAATACCATGTCGTCATTCACGAGTGACAGCTTCGTTTTGGGCGAAGTGTGTTGACTTGTACAGTTTAACTCCCTATTCTCATCGGTGTTTCCTTAGTGAGATTCTCAAATATTCAAGGCACTTCAAATTGATAGTTTAACTCAGTGAGAAAACACGATACTCGTTGGTCACAAAATGCTGAACAGGGTGCGATAATATGCGATCTATTGCCATCTTTTTTGTCTTTTTATTAGCCATGGTTCAAGTGGCTTATGGGGCAAGTGCTGGCGAGCGTGCTTTGTCTTGGGCAGAGTCCCAGCGTGATGCAGCCATAGGCTCAGTAGGCATTGCACAAAACCGGGTTGAAGCAGCGGAGAGCGACTTGACGGTCTCCCGCAATGTTGAGCGTGACATCAGCAACAGCAAAGACAAGGCTGCACAATCCATCGCCCGCGAAGCCGTCACGGTTAGCGAGCAGGGTGTAATTGAAGCCAAAACGCTGCTAAAACGTGCCACCGCTTTCCTCTATAGGCAGGAAGACACCATTGCCGAAGTCAAAAAATTCATTGCGGGAAACAACAGCCGTAAAGCGCTGGTCATCCCCGTCGAAGGCAAGTTTCGCATTACCTCATCTTATGGCATTGCCTTCGACAGTAAAGAAATCATCGGGTCGTTGAGGAAGGGAGACCGGATCGAAGTCGGTCAGGGAAGCCGCGCCAGAGTATTTGTTTCTGGTGGCAATGCCGAGATCGCACTGTCAGAAAACAGCAGCATGACACTTGATCGAAATCAGGCTGATGACAGTTTTGAAGGCTTCCTCAACGAAGGTTTTGCCAGAATGAAAGTTTCAGTTCAAGGGAAATACGCCCATAAATTTCAGCTCAGAACGCCCAACGCAGCAGTTGCTGTGCGTGGAACTGATTTTTCCGTGCAAGTTTTATCGAACAAAACCCGCATCGAAGTATTTGAAAGCACCGTGTACCTCAGTCTTGTTCAAGGCGGCGAAGGAGTTGAGGTACATGCCGGCGAAGGCTGTGACGTATTGAAGGATGGCGGCATCCAGTCGGTCAAACCGCTGGGTAATCAGTCACGCCCAAACCCGTTGAATGAACATGTCACATCCTACTGAAACTTCTCGATTGGCGCTATTGCTTGCGCTGCTGTTTTTGAATCCACTCCCTCTTGCCTATGGCGGCGGCGTTCCAGGTGCTAGCAGCCCAACGTGCGTCAAGTGGTGCGGTGGCTCGGAATCTTCAGGCAATACGACATCCAAAACCAGAGGCAGCCATAAGATAACACCGATGATTGATTCTGATATCCAGCCGATGATCGATGCGATCAAAGCAAAGAAAATGAAAGCCAAGCAGGCTGAGATCGAGGCGGCAAAGGCTGCCGATGAAATGCAGCACAAACAGGAAGCCCAACAACGAGCGGCTGCGCAGTCACAACGGGCGGCTGAGCAAGCGGCTGAGAGAATCGAGATACAAAAGTTGGGAAGTGAGCTCAAGGGTGGTTTGACGATTGAAGCACCGAACAACATCACGCTGAAGCCGATCCCATCTGCCGGAGGTTTGGCCAGATCGCAACTCGATTGCGCCGCACATGTCAGGCCTGATGATAACCACAGCAATCCCTCTGAAGAAAGCTGGGAAAGCCATATGGGTGGCTGCGCGCCGATTACGCCTAACGTACCTGAACCGCCCAAACCGACACGAGTGGATGACAGAGCTGATACGCTGGCAAAGCTGCTTGAGTCGCTTAAGCTGCGCATTACCAAAACGCGCGAGACGCTGAAACAGCAAGAGCAGATGGTTGCAGCCAAAGAGCAGGAAGTCACCCGGGAAAATCTGAATATAGTCGAACCCGGCAAACCAAAAGGTGAAAGTGATGCCTTGCGGCGTGCGCTTGAAGCTTTGGCTAAAGCCAAGGCAGACCGGGAACGTACAGCCGCAGAACTGACAAAACTCGAACAACAAGAACAGGCAGCAAGAAACAATCCCCCCACGACACAGTGATGCACCACGTTATGGAGACGAGCATGAAAACCAAGATATGGCTGTTACTGAACTTATGCCTGATTACGCTGCATGTCATGGCAGAAGAAGATCCTGCTGATGCAAGGCGGCACATGGTACGGGGGGGGGCTGCTATCGAAATAGCTAAAAACAATGCTGAACTGACGCTAGCCGCTGACGAGTTCAGGCGTGCTACAGAGTTGGATCAAAACCTTTCCGCCGCTTGGTTCAACTTGGGTTCGGTTCAGGCGAAGCTGGGCCAATTCGATGCTGCGATCGAGAGCTACAAACGCTACCTGACACTGGTTCCTAAAGCGGAAGATGCACAAAAGGTTCAGGACGAAATCGTCAAACTGGAGTTTCGTCAGGAGCAGGTAACAAAATTAGCAAAATTAATGAGCCCCGTCATGGTGCACATTCCCGGCAAGAACTACGAACTTGGCAAATACGAAGTCACGCAAGGCCAGTGGCGCGCTGTGATGGGTAACAACCCGAGTTACTTCAGTGATTGTGGCGAAAGTTGCCCGGTAGAACAAGTCAGTTGGAACGACATTGAGGAGTTCTTGCAAAAGCTTAACGCCAAGACCGGCAGGCAGTATCGTCTTCCGAGCATAGCCGAATGGACATACGCCTGCTATGGCGGCAGCCAGACTGAGTATTGTGGCGGCAACGACATCAACGCCGTCGCTTGGTACGAAGAGAACAGCAATTCGACAACGCACCCGGTGGGACAAAAGCAAGCCAACGGTTACGGCCTGTATGACATGAGCGGCAACGTAGCTGAATCCAGCAGCCAACAGGATTACTGCCGTACTATGGGCGGCTCTTGGGCCGAAGGTTTGGCCTACGCAAGTCCGGCGCACATTTTCGGGTACTCCCCGAAGAACGGATGTATGGGCCGCGTCCTTGGTTTTCGCCTCGCCAGGACGATTCCTTAGTACACCTTTATGGAGACGAGCATGAAAACCAAGATATATCTGTTGTTGACCTTATGCCTATTCACATTTCCGGTTATGGCAGAAGAAGGGCCTGCTGATGCAAGGCGGCACATGATACGAGGGGTTGCAGCCATAGAAATGGCTAAAAGCAATGCTGAACTGACGCTGGCCGCTGATGAGTTCAGACGCGCCACTGAGTTGGATCCAAGCCTTTTCGCCGCTTGGTTCAACCTGGGTTCGGTGCAGGCGAAACTGGGCCAATTCAATGAGGCAATAGAAAGTTACAAACGATACCTGACACTGGTTCCTAAAGCTGAAGATGCACAAAAGGTTCAGGACGAAATGATAAAACTGGAGTTTCGTCAGGAACAGGTAACGAAAATGAGCCCAGTCATGGTGCATATTCCCGGCAAGAATTACGAACTGGGTAAATACGAAGTCACGCAATACCAGTGGCGTGCCGTGATGGGCAACGACCCGAGCAAATTCACCAATTGCGGCGACACTTGCCCGGTAGAACAGGTGAGTTGGAACGATATCCAAGAATATTTACAAAAACTCAACGCCAAGACCGGCAGGCAGTATCGTCTCCCTAGCAAAGCCGAATGGGAATACGCTTGCTATGGCTCCAGCCAGACTGAGTATTGTGGCGGTAACGACATCAACGCCGTCGCTTGGTACGAAGAGAACAGTAATTCGGCAACGCATCCGGTGGGACAAAAGCAAGCCAACGGTTACGGCCTGTATGACATGAGCGGCAACGTAGCTGAGTGGATTGAAGACAAAGCTAGCAACGAACACGATCTGCGCTATCTTCTCGGCAGCGATTGGTACACCAGTCAGCGAAGCGCTCGCGCGGTGAACAACTTAGGGTTCGAACCGACGCTCCGGAGAAGCGACATCGGTTTCCGTCTCGCCAGGACGTTCCCTTAGCTTTCTCTTTACCTCTGGCATGAACATGGCGCTACGGTTCTAATTCTTGAATAACTTTCATTTTAATGTTTGCTGCCTTTTGCTGTCCACGAACGTCAGGTTTTCGGCAGCAAATTCACAACCTAGAAGTGCTGCAGATGGCACACTGCGGCTATAGCGCCCAATTGATACATGCCATAACGCGGACGCTCATTGTCAATTTAGCCTGGTACTGGACGACGGTCCGGTTGAATCCACACCGAACAACAGTCCTTCGTGCCCATCGCTCTGACAGTCTGTTCCTGGCACTGCATGCCCTCCGACCTATGTTTATAGCTACCCAGAAAGCGTCCATCTAAACCTTGTATTCAGGTCAATTTCAGATCAACCGGTAGCGGTAACTTATGGGGCCTGCAGGTCACTTCTGGCACGCGCAGTTACGTGAGGCATTGCAGGGTTAATGCCCGCACAAACAAATAGTATCGCCACAAAGCCCCATTTGCGCCTCGGTTCGGCTCATGACCGAGCGCACCGTGCCCTTGCTATTGTCGAACAGAACATCGAAACGTGCAGTTTCATTCCATGCGTCGCAGTAGCGCCATTCTCATGCCATCTCGTCGCGAGCCATAAAATAGGCCGGCCAACCCGGGTAGGATGGGCCGAGAATGTAAAGCACCAGCTCTTTGTCCATGCC
>JBAZCE010000159.1:0-5364 GCA_041671105.1 Gallionella sp. | reverse complement strand
AACCCCACCCAGTGCACCACCCTGATCGAAAACGGCATACTCAAGGGTTATTTGCAGGACAGTCTGAATGCGCGCCTGATGGGCGTTCCCGTGACGGGCAATGCCCGCCGCGAGTCCTACGCGCATATTCCGCTACCGCGCATGACCAACACGTATATGCTGGCCGGCGACAAGGATCCTAGCGAAATCATCGCCTCCGTCAAGCATGGTTTATACGCGGTAAATTTTGCAGGTGGACAGGTAGACATCACCAGCGGAAAGTTTGTATTCTCGACCGCCGAAGCCTACATGATCGAAGACGGCAAGATCACGCATCCGGTGAAGGGTGCGACACTGATCGGCAACGGTCCTGATGTGCTGACGCGCATTTCGATGATAGGCAACGACATGGCGCTCGATCCGGGCGTCGGCACCTGCGGCAAGGAAGGTCAGAGCGTCCCGGTCGGCGTCGGACAACCTACCGTCAAAATTGATGGCCTGACCGTGGGCGGCACGATTTAACTTAAAAATTTGTATTTGTTTCTATAAATTCTTCATTTCGGAGTAGCTTTTATGATTTCACCCATTGCCTTGAGAGACATTCCCAAAACCAACATTTTTCGGAAAGGTGACGTTTTCGTGCTGTTCGGCGAATTGTTCGGCCGTGGCTACGCCAACGGCCTGATCAACGAGGCAAAGAAATCCGGCATGACCATCATCGGCATCACCGTCGGACGCCGCGATGAAAACAACGCGTTGCGCGCGCTGACAGCCGAAGAACTTGTCGAGGCGGAAGCCAATCTGGGCGGGCGTATCATCAACGTGCCGCTGATGGCAGGTTTCGATCTGGATGCGCCGGCCGGCGAGCCGACGCCGACCGATCTGCTGGCCGGCATGACGCTCAAAAGCTGGCAGGAGGATAAACTGGACTGGGCGCACATCGAAAAATGCCGGGAAACAGGCGTTACTCGCTTTAAAAATTCAGTGGCAAAGGTGATGACTGAGCTGGACGGAATGATCGCCGACGGCAGCAACCTGTTCTTTGCCCACACCATGGCAGGCGGCATCCCCAAGGTAAAAGTCTTTCTGGCCATCGCCAACCGCATCTACAAGGGACGCGGCGAGCGTTTCATGTCCTCCCGCGCCCTGCTGGACAGCGATCTGGGCCGCCTGATTCTGATGAATTTCGACGAAGTCACGGCGAACACCTTCCAGTATCTGATCGAAGGCAGCGCTGCGATCCGTACACGTCTGGAAAAAACCGGCGGCAAGGTGCGCTACACCGCCTACGGCTATCACGGCACAGAGATACTCATCGACAACCAATACCAGTGGCAGACTTATACCAACTACACGCAGGGGCGCGCCAAGATGCGCCTGGAAAACGTTGCCGAAGCCGCATGGGATCAGGGTGTTGTAGCCACCGTTTACAACTGCCCCGAGATACGCACCAACTCATCCGACATTTTTGCAGGGGTCGAACTCTCCCTGTTCCCGCTGCTCAAGGCGCTGGACAAGGAAAACGGCGGAGCGTGGGCGAAGGCTCAGTGGCTAGCCTGTCAGCAGTTATTGTCGGATGGCATCACGCTCGAAGGCTTGTTGCAGAAAATCGAGGATTACAACACCACAGAAGTCATGGGGAAATTCCGCAATTTCGCAGCCTGGCCTATGGATAACTCCACAGAACTCGCGGATCTGATGATAGGCACATCCGAGGAAGTCACGCAGATGCACAAGGATCGAAAAGAACTGGTCGCAGGTCACCTGAGCATGCTGGTGCTGGAAGGCACCGGCCCGCTGATGTTCTACGAGACATCCAATCCCGCAGGCCCGGTACTCTGGCTCAATCACGACATCATCGCCAAACAGCTCAACCTGATGCACCACAGCTAAGAACAATTGCTCACGCGGAGACGCGGAGCGCGCGGAGAAAACTAAATTAATACAAAAACATACCCTTTTGATGTTAAAGATACTTTTATCATTGTAATTGGATTTTTTAATATCGTTTTTGCTCTTCTCCGCGCGCTCCGCGCTTCCGCGTGAGGATGTTTTTTATTTCAGCTTTGCCAGGTCAAGATACATATAGATGATTAGAATATTGCAGTTTGGAGTCACTCTACTCCTTTTTTCATTCAGCGCCTTCGCGACAGAAGGCGACTTTGCGCAGTGCCGCGGGGTATTTGCCAACAGCAGCCCTCCCGTCATCGAACACCCGGAAACATTGCGGCCACGCGCCATTTGCTTCAGCGCTTTTGCAGTGCTGCACTCGGGCCGCAGCCGAACCCCGGTCTATGTCGCGGAACGGCTCAACAATACCGTGTTGCAACAAGCCCGGTCCAACCAGAGAACCAACAAGTTTTACGCCGATGCCAGGCTGCCACGGGCTGAGCGCGCGGAACTGGACGATTATCGCGGCTCCGGATTTGATCGCGGGCACATGGCGCCGGCAGGTGACATGGCAGGTGACGAAGCGATGGCGCAGAGTTTTTCGCTGGCTAACATGGTGCCGCAGTATGCGATCAATAACCGCCATACCTGGGCCGGCATCGAAAAAGCCACCCGTCGCTATGTGATGCGTGCGCAGGGGGATGTCTATGTCATCACCGGCCCCGTGTTTGACGGCACGCCGCCCACCATCGGTCCCAACCGGGTGTGGGTGCCACAGCATTTGTTCAAGCTGGTTTACGACCCGTCAAGCAATCGTACCTGGGTGAACTGGCTGGACAATACCGATGATGCGAAGGTCGGCCGCCCCATCAGTTATGAAGAGCTGGTGCGCCGGACGGGCATCGAATTTTTACCCAGAAAATCCTGAGTCGATCTGATATGGAGCGTGCATGAGCAAAGAACCTGCGAGCGAAGCAACCATGAGTGAAGAACTCAGCGCAATTCCTCAATTTGCAGACGAGGCGGAGGCGCTGGCATTTTGGGAAAAGCATGACGCGATAAATTATATGGATTGGGCCGACGTCAAAAACGTTGTGTTGCCGACAAAAAAGACCGTGACGGAGACCATTGCACTGGCATTACCCGTCGATATTATGGATTGCATCAAGCGCGAAGCACGGTTGCGCAACATGCCTTACCGTGGGCTTATCGAAGCCTGGCTGCAGGAAAAAGTCGACGGATTGAAGTAGCCCGCAGACGGCCTTATTTTTCCAGGTAATCCACCAGAATGCCGCTGGTCAGGCGCAGCCGCTGACTGATCAATTGCGCAATTCTGAGCAGCAACTTGACAGCCAGCGCCGGTTTGTCACGCGTGATCGCCATAAAATCCTCCTGCGTCAAAACAGCCAGAACTGCCTGTTCTTTCACCACCGCCGTGGCCGATCTGGGCTCGCTGTCAACCAGCGCCATCTCGCCCAGGCTGCGACCGGCATGAACGGTCGAGACCATCTTGTCGTCATGCTGCGTATCCTGTTTGTGAATCTCAAGGCTGCCTTTCAACACGACGCACATGAAGTCGCCGTGATCGCCTTCGTTGAACAACACGGCGCCGGGCGTTGCGCGATACATCCGGATATAGGCCGAAAGCGCTTCAATCTGTGACCACTCGAAGTCTTTGAACATCAAAGCGCCGTCCAGCATGCTGCTGATCTCGCCCAGCGAGATCACATTCGCACCTAACGGTTCAAGTATATTGAGAGAGGATTTATTGAGTGTCATGGGTAATTAGTGTCTGCCGGAAGCCGGACAAGTTCGGATTAAAACTGTCTGCCAAAGATTATGCCGCAATTGGCCATATTTGTTCCAGCTTATCGAAAACAGCAGCCTGTAACGGCAATCAGAATTTACCGTACCCGCCTTTCGATGCAATGCAGGCAAGCTTAACACCTCATCTCACGGTATAATTGCGCCGATATGCAGATACTACGCGGACTCTATTCCCCCGACACCCGGCCTGTTGCACTCACCATCGGCAATTTCGATGGCGTGCACCTGGGCCATCAGGCCTTGCTGAACGAATTAAAGACGGCAGCAAAGGCACGCGGGCTGCTGACGGCGGTGGTGATTTTCGAGCCGCATCCGCGCGAATTTTTTACGCCTGATGAGGCACCGGCACGCCTCTCCAGCCTGCGCGAAAAGCTGGAACTTTTCGAGAAAGCGGGCATAGACCGCGTGCATGTGTGCCGCTTCAATGCGCATTTCGCGCGGATGAGCGCGACTGATTTTGTCCTCGCGCTGCATGAAAAACTGTACGCAAAGTTTGTATTGATCGGCGATGATTTTCGCTTCGGCAGCGGACGGGCAGGCGATTTTACTCTGATGAAGAAGATCGCCGACGGCTTCGAGGTTCACGCGGTGCAGAGCGTCATGCATGATGGCGTACGAATTTCCAGTACGGCGGTACGCGCAGCGCTGGCTGCCGGACAGATGCGCCGCGTACACGATTATCTGGGACGGCCATACAGCATCAGCGGCCGGGTGGTGCACGGCGACGGCGTGGGCAAGAAGCTGGGTTATCCGACTGCCAATATCCAGTTAAAACACAACCGCCCGCCCTTGTCCGGCATCTTCGTCGTCGAAGTGCATGCTGCGGGTTTGGGGGTGTTGCGGGGCGTGGCAAGTCTGGGCGTGCGCCCGACCTTGAAGCACGACGCAAAACCGGTGCTTGAAGTTCATCTGTTTGAATTTAAACAAGATATTTACGGAAAGCGGTTGCGAGTGGATTTTTTGCAAAAGCGCCGCGAAGAACTGAAATTTCCCGATGTGGAAGCGCTGACGCGGCAAATCGCGTTGGATGTAGAAAATGCTAAAAAATGGTTTGAACAACACGATTGATTCTCTAAAAATCCAGAGTTTTTGCGAGCATCCGCCTTGCGGATTGCCTGCTAAAATCACTGGGATGAAGCGCAAGGAGCCGCGCAGAGAATGACGAGAAAACCTTCGGTTTTACAAAAACCGAAGGTTTCGGCGGAGACTTGATTATTATCAATTAGCCGTAGCCACATATTGTTTTATCAGGCGTACCCGCAAGGAGTAGGCCGTGCGGTACCCGTTGCGAAAGCAACGACCGCGACGCACAGAAATGAGCGAGCACGCGACACTGCGGTTCGCCAAAAAAATGAATTTTTGAGGTTCAAATGACTGATTACAAGAAAACACTGAACTTACCCGACACCGCATTTCCGATGCGCGGTGACATGGCGAAACGCGAGCCGCAAATGCTCGCCCTCTGGCAGGAAAAACAGCGCTATCAGAAAATACGCGCGGCCAAGCTGGGGCTGCCTAAATTCATCCTGCACGACGGCCCCCCGTATGCGAACGGCGACATTCATATCGGCCATGCGGTAAACAAGATTCTCAAGGACATCATCATCAAGAGCAAAACGCTCTCGGGCTTCGATGCGCCCTACGTGCCGGGCTGGGATTGCCACGGCC
>JBAZCE010000158.1:0-5412 GCA_041671105.1 Gallionella sp. | reverse complement strand
ATCAATCAGCTCTGTGTACTTGCCAATGGTATCAATCAGATGACCGCTGATTTGCAGCATGAAAGGGAGATCTTGCAGCATCGCATTAACGAGGCGACCTCTCAGTTACGCGGTCTGGCTTTTTATGACACGCTGACGTTGCTGCCCAATCGTCGTTTATTGTCCGACAGGCTGACTCAGGCAATGGCCACTAGTCGTCGCAGCGGGCGTTACGGGGCGCTGATGTTTCTCGATCTGGATAATTTCAAACCGCTCAACGACCAGTACGGACATGCTGTGGGGGATTTGCTGTTGATCGAAGCCGCGCGTCGTATCAGCAGTTGTTTGCGTGAGACGGATACGGTCGCCCGGTTTGGCGGTGACGAATTCGTCGTGATGTTAACTGAGCTGGATGCCGACCGGGCTGGATCCGTTACTCTTGCGCAGGGTGTTGCGGAAAAGATACGCGCGATACTAGCAGAGGGCTATAGCCTGAATTTTGACGCGGCAGGCCAGCCGGAGATCATGATCGAACACCGTTGCACCTCGAGTATCGGCGTGATGTTGTTTCTGAACCATGAACTCAGTCAGGACGAAATTTTGTACTGGGCCGATGCGATGATGTATCAGGCGAAAAAGGATGGGCGCAACCGGATTTGTTTACATGAGCTCGCGCCAGCCAGCGGCGATTTTTGACCTGACTTGCCGGTTATTTGGTTTAATATAACTTCACATATTGATGAGAATTTGATGGTGCAAATTTCCTGGGATTTTTCACTGGTCGTGTTGTCCGTACTGGTCGCCGTGATAGGCTCGTTCGCCGCGCTGACCCATGCACAGCGCATGCGCGAGAGCACCGGACGCATCGCTACGGTGTGGATGCTGGCCGGCGGTTGCACCCTCGGTGTGGCCATCTGGTCCATGCACTTCATCGGCATGCTCGCGCTGCATCTGCCCGTTCCGATTGCCTTCGATCAGACGCTGACCTGGCTTTCCCTGCTGCCTGCCATTGCCGCCGCTCTGCTGGGTTTTTGGGTGTTGCGCGAGCAGCATATCGGTTATCGGCGCATCGTTGTGAGCGGGCTTCTGATGGGCGCGGGCATCAGTGCGATGCACTACACGGGCATGAGCGCGCTCAAGATGTCCCCTGTAATTTCCTTTGAACCGCTGGTTTTTTTTCTGTCTGTGCTCATCGCGGTCGTCGCATCCTGGGGCGCGTTGCTGATTATGTATCAGGGGGAGCGCGTCAAACTGCCGCCCCTGTTGCGCTTCGTACTCGGCGCGCTAATCATGGGGGGCGCGATTTCCGGTATGCATTACACCGCGATGGCGGGGGTAAACATACAACCCGGCAGCATGTGTTTGTCGGGTGTCTCCAGGATAGAGCCGCACATACTTTCCATCCTGGTGGCGGCAACCGTTTTGCTGTGGTTCGGCGGCGGTATCCTTGCCAGTTTGTTCGACCGGCGCATGGTCCGGAAAAACGCACAGGCGCTGGCTGAATTGGGGCAGGCGTATGAGCAGTTGCTGACGCAAAATGAACAACAGACGCAGTCGTTGCAGGGCAGTGAAGAGCGCCTGCGCATGACGCTGCGCTGCGCGCCCGATGCGGTGTTTATCTGCGAGCAGGACGGGCACATCGTCTATGTCAACGACCATGTGATCGACACCCTGGGGTATGGCAGGGAAGCGCTGTATGCGATGACTTTGTTCGAGCTGTCGCCGCCCGACTGGCGCGAAATCTACCGTCAGGAGGCGCGCAAAATACTGCTTGATAACGAACACCACATCATGGAAATCCGTCTGGTAAAAAAAGACGGCGGCAGAGTTCCGATGGAGCTCAATGCTGTGCTGCTGCCTAATGGTAATGTTTACGCGTCGTGCCGGGATATCACCGAGCGAAAAGTGGCTCAGCGCGTTCTTGAGGATACTCGGGAAAACTTGCAATTGCTGCTCAATTCCGTGGCAGAGGGTATCTATGGCGTGGATAACGAGGGGAAATGCACCTTCGTCAACGCGGCGTTTCTGCGAATATTGGGCTATCCGGATGTAACAGAGGTCGTAGGTCAGCCTGTTCACGCCCTGATACATCATTCTCATGCCGACGGCACTCCTTATCCCGGCAATGAATGCAGGATGTATCTCGCATTCAGGGACATGCAGGCGGTTCATGTGGACGATGAAGTGTTCTGGCGTCGCGACGGTACGGCGGTTGCAGTTGAATACTGGTCTCATCCCATCGTAAAAAACGGCGTGGTAGAAGGTGCTGTGGCCACTTTTCTGGATATTACCGAGCGCAAGCTGGCCGAGCAGAGAGTTCATCAACTGGCATTTTTTGATGCGCTGACCGGTTTGCCGAATCGTCGTTTGCTGCTGGACAGATTGACCCAGGCCTTTGCCGTCAGCATGCGCAACGGGCGATACGGTGCATTAATGTTCCTCGATCTCGATAACTTCAAGACGCTCAATGACAGCAAGGGGCATGATGTGGGCGATCTGTTGCTGGTCGAGGTGGCGCATCGCCTGCAGCAGTGCGTCAGAGATGGCGATTCTGTCGCCCGTCTGGGCGGTGATGAATTTGTGGTGGTGCTTGAAATGTTAAGCAGCGGCGTGAACGAGGCGATATTGCAGGCTGAGCTGGTCGGCGAAAAGATACGCGCCGCATTAAGTTTGCCCTATCTGTTGAATCAGTATGAGCATCACACCTCATCCAGTATCGGCATCGTGTTGTTCAGGGGGCATCAGGAAAGCATCGAGAATTTGCTGAAATATGCCGATACGGCGATGTATCAGGCCAAGGCGGCCGGGCGCAATGCGATACGTTTTTATGATCCCGAGATGCAGGCGGTCATGGAGGCGAGAGTCGAGCTGGAGGCCGAGTTGCGCTGCGCACTGGAAAAACAGCAATTCCGTCTTTTTTACCAGATTCAGGTGGACAGCAGGCGTCAGCCGATCGGTGCCGAGGTGTTGCTGCGCTGGTTGCATCCCGAACGCGGTCTGGTTTCACCGCTGCAATTTATTCCGCTGAGTGAGGAAACCGGGCTGATATTGCCGATCGGACTGTGGGTGTTGCAAACGGCCTGCGCCCAGCTTAAGGCTTGGCAGGCTGACATAGCCACTCGCGACCTGACCCTGGCCGTGAACGTCAGCGCAAAACAGTTCAGGCAGAGCGATTTCGTCGCGCAAGTGCAGCGCGCTTTAGTGGATTCCGGCGCAAAAGCCTCTCACCTGAAACTTGAGCTGACCGAGAGTATCGTGCTGGAGAATGTCGAGGCGACGATAGCAAAAATGCGTGAAATCAAGATGTTGGGTGTGAGTTTTTCGATGGACGATTTCGGCACCGGATATTCGTCGCTGCAGTATCTCAAGCGCCTGCCGCTTGATCAGATCAAGATCGATCAGTCTTTCGTGCGCGACATCATAACGGATCCCAACGATGCTGCCATCGTACAGACCGTGATCGCGATGACCGACGCATTGGGCTTGAACGTGATTGCAGAAGGCGTAGAGACTGAAGCGCAGCTGGAGTTTCTTGAGCAGCGGGGCTGCCACGCCTTTCAGGGTTATCTGTTCAGCAAGCCGGTACCGGTTGAACAGTTTGAGGCGCTGCTGACCAGTAAAATCAAAGGTTAAACCAAAATACCAAGTTTTTGCGAAACGTAGTTGACTATTCGGGAGAATGTGCTTTAACCCAATCGAGCAGAACCTTGTCCATTTGCGCCTGCCAACCCGCGCCCTTGGATTTGAAATATTCCAAGACCTCGCGATGATAACGAATCGAGACTTGTACCTTGTTGGCATCGCCAACGGGTTGGACGCGACGGCGTTTTTCCACCTCGGCACGCAAAAGTACAGCGGCATTGGACGAATCTTCATCCTCGACAGGCTCGATTCCATCCTGCACCATGCGATGTATGCGCTTCCAGTCGCTTTTCGATTCGCCACGTTCGCGCGCGGCACGCATTTCTTCAAGCGTCATCGTAGTCATTTTCAAGCCAGACATAATCAACATCCCGTTCGTTTTGGAGTCAATGACATGCGACCCAGTTTTCTATGCGTAAGTTGGGGTAGCCTGCGAAGTCGGCTTCATTGTTCGTTACCAGCGCCACGTTCAATGCGACTGCATGTGCCGCAATCAGTTTATCCAGTGCATCACGCTTCCTGTCGCGGTTAGCAAAACGTATCGGGCCGTATTTTACTGCCGCCGTTGTATCGAAAGGTGCAACCTCAATATCTTCGAGCAATTGCACCAGTGCCGCCTCGTTATGTGCTGAATTGTCACCGGAACACACAACGCCATACTCTAGTTCTGCCAGTGTGATTGCTGAAATCACAACTTCGCCCACATAGCATTGCGCAAACCGTGCCGCCACCTCAGGCGGGTGGTGTTTCATCAAATAGATACAGATATTGGTGTCGAGCATGTAACGACAAGTCATAGCACGTCTCGCGGTGTTTCCTCATTTTCGCCACGACCTTCCGCCATAAAATCTGGTGAGAATTGAGCGAATTTCACCATCACTTTATCCAGCCGGCGACGTAGCGGACGTATCACGATCTGATCACCTATGCGTTCAATTTCTACGTCCATGTCGGTGCGATCGTAGGCCAATTCGGCGGGAATACGCACCGCCTGTGAATTGCCGTTCTTGAAAATCCTGGTTACTGCTGCCATCTTGCCCTCCTGTGTGTACGCGTACATTCTCAGCCAAGTGCACTACAAAGTAAAGCGGGTTTTGTTGCTCTGAAAATCTTACTGACGAATCTCCCTTGCCTGTTCTTTCGTCGGCCAATTTCAATCAGAGAAAAGTCTTACCCTTGCAGGAAAAAACGACATCACCTGTCGTATGTACACCTTAAACTGCTCAACGTGATCAGCATTTTCGTCGGCGGCTGCACCATAATCGGGATTGAGCACATGAATACAACGAACCAAATAGCGGAGTTAAATTCAGCCGATTGCAGACATTCAGATTTATTGATGCGGCTCCCGCTGAGCCAACACAGCGCGGCGGGCATGACTTCAGCGGTAATTTAGTCTGGATTACTTGCATCAGGAACTCAGTACAAGGGATTGATTAAAATAAGCTAAAAGAGCTTCTTGCAAAATAGCTGAATGCAATAGTTTCAGCGGGGAAGGTCTCATCCGAAGATGAGATTTTTCACGATTCAAGCAACGTTTAGCGTTTTACCCGTCTGAAATCATCGATTCTGCTCCGTCGTGCCCATAGACCACTGCGCCGACTTTCACCAACGCCATTTTTGCTGCTTTTTACCTGCCAGTTTTGATACGGCTACGTGAGTAGTCGCATCAACTGCTCAGCTGTCAGCGCCAGCATGCCGAACATCAAATGCGACATAACTCTACTATTGCCTCTGACCCGAACAAACCTGCCACCGTAATCATCCTTCAAACTGGCATTAGTCCGCTCT
>JBAZCE010000157.1:2371-5518 GCA_041671105.1 Gallionella sp. | reverse complement strand
TTCGTAGGGTGGGCTGCGCCCACCGAATTAGCACATATGTACCAAAAACAACCAAAACCGCCGGGGGCAGCCCGGCAGCTGATCACCTTTCTTGTCTTGCCAAGAAAGGTGATCGAAAGAAGTCGCCCCCGGTTTCCCGCCCCGATCTGTCTGAAAACAAACAGATCGGGGCACCCTTGATAGTCACAAACAAACGGGGCTGCGCAACTCGCCCTGACGGGCCGCACACCCCGCGCCCCGTTGCGGAACTCAAATGCCGCAAGGGCATTCCCACAAAATATAGGCGATATGACTGCCTTATTTCTGAATGAACAGTGCTGGCTCAGCCTATTTGTATTATTGATTCACCGAAACTGCTGTTACGCGCCGCGTATCAGCATGCTTTCGCCTAACACCACCGCTGTTTGCGGACTATCTTCGGCGGCGCACAGGGGATGATGGGTGAGCGTGCATCTGCCAAGCTCAGGTTATTCAACTACCCACTCGCGACTAACGTCTAATGTCTAGCGACTAACGTCTGCCTTTAATCTCCCTCGAACTCACACAGCGCGAACACCTTCTGGCCCATTTTTTCGAGACGGGCGCGCCCCCCGATATCCGGCAGGTCAATCACGAAACAGCACTCGACAACAATGCCGCCCATGTCTTCGATCAGCTTGACGGCGGCTTCCGCCGTGCCGCCGGTCGCGATCAGGTCGTCCACCAGCAACACGCGGTCGCCTTTTTGAATCGCATCCAGATGAATCTCGATGCGGTCGCTGCCGTATTCGAGCTGATAGTCGCGCCCGACCGTCTCGGCCGGCAGCTTGCCGCGCTTTCTGATCGGCACGAACCCCAGTCCCAGTTCGTAGGCGACCGGGGTTCCGACGATAAAGCCGCGCGATTCGATGCCGGCGACCTTGTCGATTTTGACGTCTTTATAGCGCGCAACAATTTCCTGTATCGTGGCTCTTAAGCCGACCGGGTCTTTGAGCAAGGTCGTGATATCGCGAAACATGATCCCCTGATGAGGATAGTGAGGAACGGTACGTATTCTGGATTTGATAGTCATGATAGGTTCAGGATTGAGGATTGAGCTGTAGGGTGGGCTCCGCCCACCAAAATCATTTGTCAGACTGCGTATTGTCTTTGAGCATTCGCCCGGCGACCGCGGACAGTTTTTCGAGCATCGCGGCATCGCGCGCTTCGGGCGCCGTGATGATCGCGTATTGCAACGCGCTGCGGCAGGAACAGGCTTCCCCGGTCGCATCACCGTGCACAGGCAGCGCTACTTCCTTGACCAGCGCGCGCGCCTTGTCGGCATTGGCCAACAACACCTTGACGATCGCGTCCACCGTCACGTTGTCGTGATCCGGATGCCAGCAGTCGAAATCCGTCACCATCGCAACGGTCGCGTAACATATCTCGGCCTCACGGGCCAGTTTGGCTTCGGGCATATTGGTCATGCCGATCACATCACATTTCCACGAGCGATATAACTCAGATTCCGCCAGGCTGGAAAACTGCATTCCTTCCATGACCAGATAAGTGCCGCCACGCGCCACCGGAATACCCAGCAGCTTTGCCGCAGCGAACAGATGATCGCCCAGACGGTTGCATACCGGATGCGCCATCGAAACGTGAGCGACCAGTCCCGTGCCGAAAAAGCTCTTCTCGCGGGCGAAGGTGCGGTCGATGAACTGATCGACGATCACAAACGTGCCGGGCGGCAAGTCCTCTCTGAGCGAGCCCACCGCACTGACCGAGATAATGTCGGTCACGCCCAGTCGCTTCATCGCATCGATATTAGCGCGGAAATTGATATCGGAAGGTGACAGGCGATGCCCCCTGCCGTGACGCGGCAAAAATGCGATCTGTTGCCCGGCAAGTTCAGCCAGCAATATCTCGTCCGAAGGTTCGCCGAATGCCGACTCCACCCTGACCCACCGGGAGTTTTCCAGCCCCTCGATATGGTATACACCGCTGCCGCCGATAATGCCCAACATAGTCAACTCTCCAACATGGATTTGTAAATGAAATTCTGCAACAGGGTAAGGTCCATGCTCTGGCTCTGAATAAATTCCATACCGTGCATGATGATCTTGTCGCCGGTCTGACTGTCGTTCTCCTCGCGCACATTGCGTATCGCTGCAGACACCAGAAACACCTGGGTCTCGCCTGCCACCTGCATACGCAGCCCGACAGTCACCATATCACCCACCAGACCGAAGGCCTTACTGCAATGAATGCGCGCCCCTGAAATACTCATATCCTCGATGATCGCAGGTACTTTCAGACCCGTCGCCTGCGATTCAATCGAACAAACGATCCTCAGCTTGATGCGAACCGCACTGCGCATATTGGTGGTCTTGACCTGCGCAGGGTAGGCCAGATGCAGATAAGGATAGGGCGTCAGACAAACGCTGATCACATTGGTGTTGAACTCATAGGTCTTGGTACCTGCAAAACCACGCACCAGAAAGCCCTGCCCTTCCTTGATAAAACTCAACTTCTCATCCTGCCTGGGATGGGATACCAGCACGCTTCTCTTATTCGTAAAACCGATCAACTTCACAAAGGTGCGCTGCTTGTCGGAGGAAACATCTTGGAGCTGTACCGTATCGCCGATGGCAAGCTTGATCGACAGCAAATCCTCTATTTTTTCAACCGGCGCACTCTTTCCGCCTACGCCACCGGATTCACCGCCCTGGGATGAAGTTTTGGGCTCCTGCCTTTTAACGACACCGTCCCACTTGCTGTTGCGAAACAGACCGTTTTCACAAAGCCCTTCGAGCTGACGCTGAGATTCGACCAGCGCACCTTCGCGCAGCAGCAAACGGCCGGATTTATCGAACACCGTCCACAACAAGGGTCGACCTACCTGTATTTCATTCAGTTTGACCGGCAGTAATTTTTCGCTCATTGCTTTATCTCTTGGCTCCAGTTACACACGTACGGGCACACGCGCAGTCAACGCACACATCAACTCATAGCTGATGGTACCTGAAGCCGCCGCCACTGTTTCAATCGGTACGCCATTTCCCCACAATGTAACCATGCTGCCCACGCAGGCTGCGGGCAGCGCACTCAAATCCACATACAACATATCCATAGAAACGCGCCCCAGCAGCCGCGTCATCTGTCCGTCCACCCGCATCGGCGTGCCAT
>JBAZCE010000157.1:0-2361 GCA_041671105.1 Gallionella sp. | reverse complement strand
GATAACCGTCGGCGTAACCGCAGGCGACGATGCCGATGCGCATGGATCTGTCCGCACGAAACATCCCTCCGTAACCTATTTCGTCGCCTGCACGCAAATTTTGCGTGGCGATGATGCGGCTGGTCAGCGTCATCACAGGTTTCAAACCCAGTTGCTGTGCGCTGATCTCGCCAAACGGCGAAGCGCCGTACAGCATGATACCCGGCCTGACCCAGTCACCGTGCGTCGCGGGATAACGCAGCAACGCGGCAGAGTTTGCAAGCGAACGCGCAACCCGAAAAGCTGCGGCGATGTCGTTGATCAGAGCTTGCTGCGCCGCGACACCGCGCGCCTCGTCGGCAAAGGCGAAATGACTCATCAGCGTAATCTCGCGCACGGCGGCATGACGACGCACCGTCTCCATGGCGGATGCAACCCGCTCCGGCGCAAAGCCCAGGCGGTGCATGCCGCTGTTGACCTTGAGCCAGACATCGAGGGCGCAACGCCCGGGATAGGCATCCAGCAGCGCAATTTGCCAATCGCTGTGAATAACAGTGGCCAGTTCATATTCGGCGACCAGTTCCAGATCATCTGCACCGAAGAAACCTTCCAGCAACAGTATCGTCTGGCGGAAACCCGCTTCACGCAAGCGCACCGCATCCTGTATATCCAGCAGTGCAAACCCATCGGCCGCAGCCAGCGCTTCGGCTACGCGCAGCAGGCCATGCCCGTAACCGTTTGCCTTAATGACGGCCATGATGCGCGACGATGTCGTGCGACGCACGACGTGCAGGTTGTTTTCCAGGGCATTCTGGTCGATGTAAGCTTGTATGGGACGCGGCATGAATCCGGGAGTTTAAAGGAGTTTCAGTAACGCAATGATAGCAGGGGAGTTGCTTTCGTGATATAAAAGGCGCTGATAAAAAAACTCTTCCGTTGAATGAATCTCGGCTTCTACATCATCCTTGCGGCGCAATTCCTCTCCGCGCTCGCCGACAATGCGCTGTTATTCGCCGCTATTGCCCTGCTGAAAGACCTGCATGCACCCACCTGGCACACGCCCGTGTTGCAGGAAGCATTCATCTTTTCCTACATCGTGCTCGCGCCCTTCGTCGGCGCATTCGCCGACTCGCTGCCCAAGGGACGCGTGATGTTTGTCAGCAACAACATCAAGATTTCAGGCTGCATCGCGATGCTGCTCGGGGTCAATCCGTTGCTGGCCTACGGACTGGTCGGGCTGGGCGCTGCAGCCTACTCGCCGGCTAAATACGGCATCCTCACCGAATATCTGCCGCCCAACAGGCTGGTGTTGGCCAACAGCTGGATGGAAGGGCTGACCGTGCTTGCGATCGTGCTGGGCGCCCTGGTCGGCGGCCTGTTGATTAGCCCCTCCATCGCGCAACCGATGCTGCAGCTGTGGGATGTACCCGCCTTTGACACCGGCATCGATTCAGCCCCCGAGTTGGCCATTGCCATCATCGTGGCCATCTACTTTATCGCCGCGCTGTTCAATCTCTATATTCCGCGTGTAAATCTGGATCACAAGCCGCTCAGCCGCAACCCGGTTTTTCTGCTCGAAGAGTTCGCTCATAATTTCAAGTTGCTGTGGAAGGACCCGCTGGGACGCGTCTCGCTCGCCGTCACCACCCTTTTCTGGGGGACGGGGGCGACCCTGCGACTGATCGTGCTGGGCTGGGCGGCTATCGCACTGCACTATGACATCGCCAGCGCCGCAAAATTGACTGCCTGGGTTGCCGTCGGCATCTCCTTCGGCTCGGTGCTCGCCGCGAAATTCGTCAGACTGGAAAACGCGGTAAAAGTACTGCCTATCGGCATCGCGATGGGGCTGGTGGTATTGATCATGATTCCCGTCACCAACAGCACCCTGGCTATCTGGTTGCTGATCGTCATCGGTGCGATGGGGGGTTATTTCGTGGTACCGATGAATGCGCTGCTGCAGCATCGCGGCCACTTGCTGATGGGGGCCGGCAGCTCCATCGCGGTGCAGAATTTCAACGAGAACCTGAGTATCTTCGCCATGCTGGCACTGTATGCGGTGATGGAAAAAATGGAACTGAGCATCTACATCATCATCATGGTGTTCGGCCTGATGCTCTCCGGCATCATGACCGCGCTGTACAAACGGCACGGCCACGACCAGGACAACGGGAAAATCTAAGGAAACGCCGATTTAATCTGTTCGTGGTGAGTCCTTCGGCTTCGCTCAGGGGGCATGCTAATCGAACCATGATCGGATTAAATGTCAAACAATCAAGTGGTTATATAAGCCATTCGACAAGCCCCCCTTCTCCCTTCTCCCTTCTCCCTTCTCCCTTCTCCCTTCTCCCTTCTCCCTTCTCCCTTCTCCCTTCTCCCTTCTCC
>JBAZCE010000156.1:0-5535 GCA_041671105.1 Gallionella sp. | reverse complement strand
AACATGGATCAGGAAATAGAAGAAATTCAGACACAATCTGAAGTGCAGGATGAGATATTAGTGGCGGCCTTGAAACTGTTCTCAGAAAAAGGTTATTTCAATACATCATTAATCGACATTAAAGAAGCGGCCGGTCTAAAAGACACCGGTGCAATCTATCAGCACTTCAAAACCAAACAAACAATTGCTGCGCAGTTGCATGCGAGCATACTCGACAGCTTAAGCGTCTCTATCGACGATATAAAGCGCACCAATGAAAAACCATCCGAGCAGTTGCGCGGCATCGTCGATTTGTTGTTCAAATTGACCGATGAGGCGCCCGATGTGCTGCGGTTTTTGTTGATTTTGAACGTTAAAGAGTTTTTGCCGGAAGCAAAACCGCTGCATGAGGCTGCACCCTTCAAAAAAATCATCAATATCATTGATGCAGGCATCAAGGCGGGCGAAATCCGCAATATCAGTCCGCAGTTGGGCTACGCCGAGTTCTTCGGCATTATTGACAACACCCTGAGACTGGCGTTGACCGGCTTCTTTGACAAAAAAGCCGATTTTTATCAATCGCAAGCTTGGCTTGCGGCGTGGAATGCTATTGCTAAAAAGTGATGTGAGTTGATGTGGCACCACGAGGACACAGGTACGGATTGCGGCTTTTGTTCCCCCTCTCCTTATGGGAGAGAGCTGGGGTGAGGGCATTCAAAAAACGCAAATCGGACCGTTCGCAGTATATTGTAATTGCTATCCCCTTGATAGCACTCTTCGCTTGCTTTAGGCAAACGTACCATGCAGGTCGTGTTCACGCCCCTCACCTACATCCATGTAGGCAAAGCCAGCTTTGAACTCCGATACAGGTGATTTTTGGAGTCCAAAGCTTGCTTTGGATATTCAAAGTCGGCTATGCGATCAGTTCCAGGTACAACGACAGCATCAAACAAATGTTCCAATAGACCAAAACTATCACAAACCGATAGTGCGATAAGCGCCGAACAGTCCGCCACCAGAATCATGTCGGGTTCATTCCCGCCAGTTCTTCAAGCAACTCTTCTTTGCTAATATCAATGACAGGAACATCATTCTGCTTGCAAGCCGCCATAAATTTATAAATATCCATACCTGCAAGTTCTGCCGCTTTCGATAGCGTGACCCGCGCATTTTTAAACAGCCACAAGGAATAACTCAAACGCATATCCTTTTCTATGTCTGTGGCAGACTGGAAATTTACAAAATCATTGGGTAGGTTGACTGCAATTTGCATGGTGCCTCCAAAGGTTCATTGATGCGCCAAAGTTTGGCTTGCTTGATTATAACCGGGTAGGTTGGAATAAGCTCAGCCAATGTGCATCGGAATTACTGGTTCATGGTCTTAGTAAGGGGCTCATGCGTACCATTTACGAATGATGTCAGAATGATCGCGTGTTTTAAATAATTCCAACAGACAATCCACCTCCAAGCCGGAGGATCGATGTTAGAATGTCCCGAACTCAGCTCTAGATTAGTAATTTCAATACGGTAGTCTAGCAGATGAAGCGAAAGGTGATTAACACTAATCATAGAAAAGTCACTGTATTTCAATATATTACATATTTTTTAAGTGTTACTGATGACCTTATCGTTTCCGAAATATTACAGAGATAACTAATGAAATACCATCTTCCAGAGCATCACGGCCTTTCGAAATCAATTGTAAATGACCTTGTTTTCAAAGAGGACGAAAATCCAGCATTAACAGATGCACAATACGAAGCGCTTGATGCCGGAGTGGGGCGAGGTGAAAGTCTGCTGGTTGTTTCTCCTACATCCACAGGAAAAACGCAAATCGCAGTATGGGCAATAGCCAAGGGTATTGAGACGGGCTGCAATACTGTTTATTTGGTAACTCACAGAGCTTTAGCCAAACAGAAATTCGATGATTTCAAGTCATTGTTGCTCGATAAGTTTTTAGACGGTAATGGCTCAGCTCTTGTTATTGCTACTGGCGACTATGTCATAAATGCGGAAGGTGATACTCCGACTGATCCTCTTAGTGTGCCTCTGTTGGTGGCGACTTACGAGAAATACTTGGCGCTGCTATCTGCATCAGGCATCCCTACAGATATGGGAAAGACTGTTGTGGTATGTGACGAAATTCAGCTAATTGGTGATAAATCCAGGGGGCAGAACGTCGAGATTCTTTTGACGATGATCCGTAATGCTGGCTGGAAGCAGTTTGTCGGACTCTCTGCTGTTTTAGAGTCAAGAGATGCGAACGATCTTGCAAACTGGCTGGGCGTAACTTTAGTGAGTCAACATGCCAGAGAAAAACACCTACAATACGAATGCTGGAATCATAACGGGATTGCTATGGTTTCATCAGAGCAGCCTGAAAACATTCAAGAAAATTTGCCGCGTCCAACAGGAGTAAATCTTGACCCGGTGTCGATATTGATTTCTCTTCTTGATCAGAAAGTCAAACCTGTGCCAATTATCGTATTTTGTATGAAAAAGAAGGACATGTACGATCTCGCGGATCAGCTACTTCCCCAGTTTTCGAAAGGTGGGCCAACTCAGCTATCAATCGTATTTGATGAGTTACCTGAAACTTCCGCGAATACCTTCTTGGCCAAAACTATAGCTCATCGAGTTGCAATTCATAGCGCAGACTTGGTGGACGAAGAACGTCATGTGGTCGAAAAACTTTTAAAAAACAAATTAGTGGATGTTGTGTTCGCAACATCCACCTTAGCCGCAGGAGTAAATTTTCCATTGGGCGCGGCTATTTTTGCAAATTGGGAACGATGGGATAGTGATAAACGGGCTTATTTTCCTATTGAATCCTCAGAATTTCACAACATGGCAGGTCGTGTAGGACGAATGGGTTTTGAGCATGCACAGGGACGTGTCATATTCTTAGCTAAAACTGCAACTGAAATTTATAACGCGAAGCGGTATCTCGATCTGGGCGCAATGCCATCGCTCGAATCGCGAGTTACGCCGCAACGATTTAATCAGCTTGCTCTACAGCTTGTGGCATCCGGGTTGTGTAACTCAAGAGATAACCTGGAAAAATTGATATGTACAACATTAAGTGCCTTACGAGAAAAAGACAGGAATAGTACAAGTTTCTCACGATGGCCTACACAGTTATCTGCGGCTATTGACGAATTACTTGATGAAGGGCTGCTCATTGAGACCAGTACGGGGGCTTTATCCGTCACTCCGGTGGGCAAAGCTATCGGTTATAGCGGCTTATTGCCTGAAACGGGAATTTTTCTGCTTAACTATGTTGTAGATAAAGCTGAACGACTTGTTCAATACTTGCCTAAACCTGACAATCCTGGAGACATGTATCGTTTCGCATACTTGCTTTTCTGCACTTGTTTTTCTTCGCCAGAATTTAGACCTTGTAATGGAAAACCAGCAACTCGTTTTTTGCCATGGCCATTAGGTCAATCTATCTTATTTGCCCCGGATGTTTTTCGTGATGACTTGCCGGAACCTGTTTGGCACGCAGACATTTTTCCGATAAACGCCGCGAAATTGAGTACGGATTGGGTCGATGGAGCTGAAATTGCAAAATTGGAGAAAAGTCTTCCCAACTTGAGTGCGGGAATGCTTGGGGAAATGTTCCGAAATCTCGTCTGGGCTTTACAAGGGTTTTCGGCAATTATTACCGCATCAGCGGATTTAGCCGTACATAATCCTTGCAGACCCAAAGTGCTGCGCAATGCCGATGATAAAGTTGAACTGCTCAGGAAGTTACCGCGTGTTATACAGAGGCTCGGTATTCGAGTAGCAGAAGGATTGCCTGATGATGCACTATGGATGACAAGTCTAAATACGCCTAACGCTGCTTTTAGGTTATCTCGCCATGAAATTATTGCGTTACGCAGACTTGGATATTCAACACCAGAGCATGTTATGTTGAGTTCACCAGAAGCCAGTGAAGCGCGAATGAATGCATTCGCTAAGATCAAGCCAGCTCCTCAAGCTAAAGCAAATTGGCTTCGGGATGCTTGTAGAGATTGGAAACTAAATCAACGAAAACGTGCGGCTGAAAAGCACGTAAAAAGAGCGCGTAGTTGTGCAAATATTGCATTGGTTGGAGCTTACTACAACAATAAAGGCACAGACTTTGAGCAAGCGTTTGAAGCTATTTTGAATGTTTTAGATATTCAATTTGAGCAGTTGGATGATAAAACAAAAACTGGCGCACCTGATTATCTGGTACTCCTCAAAGACTCGCCAGCTCTTATTTTTGAGCTTAAATCTAAGCAAGGCGATAGCCTTGTTGATTACAACAAAGCAACAGAGGTGCTTACAGCTTCCGAAATTCATGGGCACAGAGACACTTTCTGTGTCACCCTGTGCCATCCGGGTGTTGATCCCAGCGTACCAATGGTAATTGCTGCTTGTGGCAGATTAAGTGTTGTTGAAAGTCACGATCTTGGAGAAGCATTGCTACGAATTTGCGAAGGTAAGCTAACCCAAAATCAGCTTTGGCATTGGTTAGCAAGTCCTGGTCAAGCATTAATCGCTGATCTGCCGTTCCGGGAGTACGTATAAGTTGATAAGAAGTACCTCAAAGCCAGCTTGTTTTATTTTAATAACGACAAATTTAATGCAAGAATGGAATCATTATTTTTCGGAGTAACCCAATGCAAAGCATCGAAACAGTGGTAAATGTTAATCAGGATCATATTATTACGATTGCCCTACCGCACGATATTTCTCCTGGTAAGCATCGTGTTGTTTTAGTGATTGATGATGCGACCAGTGATGATAAATCGGCATCTATAGATGATGCCCCGCAATTAATGCAGATGGCGGGAAAAGTTGCTGCGTTTAACACAATTGAAGATCCTGTCGCATGGCAACAGCAACAGCGCGATGAATGGGAGCGCGACGGCAGCAATGATGACCGTTGATTATCTGTTCGATACCAATATTCTGATTTATTTGCTTGATAACCGTTTAGCGGAAAAACTACCCAGCGGTCGCTACGGATACACGGATATAACAGAAATCGAGTTGTTATCTTTTTCCGCGTTGACCGCTGAGGACATAGAAATTATCAACAGCTATTTAAGTAACATTACGTTGGTAAATTTAACTAAAGCCATCAAGCAAAAAACTGTCAGTTTACGTCGAACTTACCGTATAAAACTTCCCGATGCCATTATTGTTGCAAGCGCTATTGAAGCTGGGGCAACTTTGTTAACTAATGACGTTGCGTTGCATAAAATTGAGAATTTATCTTGGCGATTCTTGCAGATAAATGATTTGCCATGAAGCATTGCTGGGCGACTCTTTCAAAGAACAAAGCATACGGACATGGTGAGTACCTGTCTGGAAAAAGGGGCGCAAAGCCAGCTTTGAATTTCGGTTTATGTGATTTTGGAGTCCAAAGCCGGCTTTGGTCGTATGTTTGGTCTGGAGGGAAATCATGGGCGATGTAGTTCCATTTAAACGGCCCAAAATATCGGAACGGCATAAAGGTAATACGCTATGCCGTAGCGGCTTTCATAAATGGGAAGTCTTAAACGAAAAGCAGTTTGATGT
>JBAZCE010000155.1:3249-5668 GCA_041671105.1 Gallionella sp. | reverse complement strand
GCCGCTGTTTCATGCTGGGCGAGACCCGCATCGATGCGCTGCACAGCATTTCTCTGGACATACATGCGGGCGAATTCCTGGCCGTCTGGGGCCCCTCCGGCAGCGGAAAATCCACACTGATGAACGTCATCGGACTGATCGACACACCCACCGGGGGCTGTGTCAGCTTCGACGGACTGGACACGCATCTTTTGAGCGACGATGAACTGACCGATTTTCGCGGCCGGCATATCGGTTTCGTATTCCAGAACTTCAACCTGGTGCCGGTACTCTCCGCGCTGGAGAACGCGATGCTGCCTTTGCAAATACAGGGCGTTGCCGAATCAACCGCCCGCGAACGCGCTTATGCCGCGCTGGTGGATGTGGGCCTTGAGCGTTTTATGAACTCGCTGCCGGACAAACTCTCAGGCGGGCAGCGCCAACGCGTGGCCATCGCCCGTGCACTGGTGGTGAACCCGAAACTGGTCATCGCCGACGAACCGACCGCCAATCTGGATTCCGAAAACAGCCGTATGATAATCGACCTGATGCGCCGGATGAACCGGGCCCGCAATGTGACCTTTGTGTTCACGACCCACGATCCGCGCCTGCTGGGACATGTCGACCGCAAGATACTGCTGCGGGACGGCAATATAGAAAGCGATGAGGTATCGGCATGAAAAACACCTTTGCACTCGCCCTGCGCGGCCTGTCGCGCAACCGCCGTCGCTCAGCCGTCACGCTGCTGGCGATTGCCCTGGGTTTCGCCGCCATCACGCTGTTCGCAGGCTACACGCACAACGTCTATGACGGCCTTGCTCGCCAGTCCATACACGGCGAACTACTGGGACATCTGACCGTATACAAACGCGGCATGAAGACCGAGGGCAGACTGAATCCGGAACGCTATATGCTCACTCAGGCAGAGGTCGAATCGATCACCCGGCAACTTGCTGGCGAACCGCACATCAGGCTGATCGCCCCGCGTCTGGCTTTAAGCGGGCTGATAAGCAACGGGCGCGCCAGCACGATCTTCATCGCCGAGGGAATCGAGCCTGCCGCAATGGAAAAACTTCAGCAAAACATCCTGACCGAACAGGAAAAAGCCAGCGGCATGTATGACAACATCATGAAACAACTCGACCCTGAGCACCCCGACGTGGCTGAATTGAGCAGCGGGCTGCTCGACTTGTTGCACCTGAAGGCGGGCGGGCAGGCGGCTGTACTGTCCAGCACCTTAAGCGGACAGGCCAACGCGCTGGACATCACCGTGGGGCATAGCTTCAACACCGGCAATGCAGGCAGCAACGACAAATTCGCCTTCATTTCGCTGGAACTGGCGCGTTCGCTGCTGGATGCACAAGGCCGTGCCGACCGGCTGACCATTCTGCTCGATGATGCAATGCAGACCGGGCCAATGCGTACACATCTGAGTGAAAAACTGCGCGCAGCGGGATTCGATATCGAAATCAAAACCTGGCAGGAACTGTCCGATTTCTACAATCAGGTGCATGACATGTTCGACATGATCTTCGGCTTCATTTTTTGCATCGTGCTGACGGTGGTGGTGATGAGCGTGGCCAACTCGATGGGCATGACGGTGATCGAACGCACCCGCGAAATCGGCACCTTGCGCGCCATCGGCTTAAAACGCAGCGGCGTGATCCGCCTGTTCACCGCCGAATCCATGCTGCTCTCGCTGATCGGCTGCATCACAGGTCTGTCGATTGCGCTGCTCGTGCGCTGGGGCATCAATACAGCCAACATCTCCTACACCCCGCCCAATAGCGCAAGTTCAGTACCGCTGCTGGTCGATCTGGATACGGCGCGCATCCTGCTCACCTTCGTGCTGATGGGGGTGGTCGGAACGCTGGCAGCCTATCTGCCCGCAAGACGCGCGGCGAAAAGCGACATCATCGATGCGCTGGGACACGTGTAGGAACAATTGATAGTTGATAGTTGATAGTTGATATTCATCATTGATAAAACTACCAGCCAGCGACTAACGACTAACATTCAGAGACTTACGACTAAAAGGAATTCCATTGAAATTTATATTCAACAGCCTGCTCTCGGCCGTACTGTTGGGAATCAACCTGACAGCCCTTGCCGCACCCGATGCGCAAGCCTTGCTGCAACACGCCGACCGTGCGCGCGGCGGCGGCCTGCCTGGCATCGTCTGGGAGATCACACTAAACTCGCGCGACGGCGACAAGACCGATGAAGCGCAACGCCTGACCGTCAAGGCGGTGGACGACGCAAGTGTAGCCGAGACACAGGAACCTGCGCGCTTCAAGGGATCGAAGCTGTTGCAGCTGGAACGCAACATGTGGCTGACCCGCCCGGGCCTGTCCAAACCGGTTCCGATTTCACCGCGCCAGCGCATGAGCGGCAAGGCGTCAAACGGCGACATTGCCGCGACCAACTATGCAGGCGATTA
>JBAZCE010000155.1:0-3239 GCA_041671105.1 Gallionella sp. | reverse complement strand
CGACAGACGGAGAAACATGCTATATACTTGATTTAACGGCAAAACATAAACGCACCACCTACGACAAGATACGCTATTGGGTGTCAATTAAACGCGAGGTGGGTGTCAGGGCGGCGTTTTATTCTGTCAGCGGCAAGCTGCTTAAGACCGCGCGCTTCGAATACGACAACCTCATCGAATATGAAGGCCATCGCATCCCCTTTGTAAGCAAAATGACCATACGCGACGCGCTTATCGATGCCGAAACGACGATGAATTTCGGCACGGTGAAGGTAAAAAAGATCGGCGCTTCGGAATTCGATCTGGGGCAGATGCAATGAGGCTGATCGTCCTCGCATTATGCGCCTTCGCACAGGCAGCCTTGGCAGACGAAACGGATTGGCATAACTCGTGGGACGGCATGCTGTACGGTTATGCGAGCAGCCTGAATTTACGCAACGACAGCGTGTTAAACCCTGGCAACCAGCTCGCCAGGCTGGCGCAGCGCAGCGACAATATTGAGGCGCGCTTGAATCTCAGGGCCGAAAACGAGACCTTGCGGTTCACGGCGAGGCCGATTTTGGCGGTGCGCGACGCGCAAAATGCCATCGCGCCATCGAAGCAGCAGGAAGCCTATCTGAGCCAGTGGCAGTTGAGAATAAAGGCTGGCGACAACGCAAATCTGGCGGCAGGACGTGAGGTATTAAACTTTGGACCGGCGCAGTTCCGCTCTCCGTCCAGCCCGTTCTATTTCGATAACGGACGCAGCAATCCGATGCGAGAATTGCCAGGCATGGATGTGCTGAAAGTCTCGCTGACAACCGGACACCTGGGCAATGCGCAACTGGTCAGAGTGCTGGGTTCCGGCTATTCATCAATATTGCCTGACCCGTGGCGTAACAGCTGGCTTATGAAATACGACAATCACGGCGAAAACAGCGCGGCCGGACTGGCTGTCGCCAAACCTGAAAATCGCGCCATTTTTCTGGGGGCACACGGTCAGTTCACGGTGAACGACGCGCTGCTTTTGTATGGAGAACTGTCTTCATCGACACAGGCCAATGCGCTCAACTCTCCGGCCGATCCGGCACTACCCTTCCTTGTCTCGGCGGAATCCGCACGCAAGTTCACCGGATTGACAGGCTTAGCCTACACCTTCGAGAACAGCCAGTCTCTTTACGCCGAATATCTGCACGACGGACACGGTTACAGTGCAGATCAGCAGCGTGCCTATTTCCGGCGCGCAACGACTGTTCCGGGCTTGGCTTTTGGATTGGCGCCGCGCCTGCTGGGGCGCGACTACCTTCATCTGGTCTGGCAGAGCAATCTGATGGAAAGCCGTGGCTACTGGCGACTGATGGCGACGCATAGCCTGACGGACAGCGGCAATGAACTGGGCGGCTACGGCGAATACAGCCTGAATCCGCATACGAGCGCCTTTTTGCTTGGCGTACTGCCTGCGGGTTCAGCGCAACAGGAATTCTCCGGCCTGTTTCGCTATAGCGTGTCGGCAGGCCTGAAAGTTGCTCTGCCTTGAGCGCGCAAGCATAATATCCACACATGAAAAAAATATACCTGTCTCTCATTGCTACTTTTGCATACAACACGGCAATCGCAGGGCTGCTGACCGTGACGGGCTTGATGTCGGATGGCAGCAGCGACCCTTTCTGGTGCAATTTTGTTTTTTCGCAAAGCATAGGCTATACGATTTCCATCATCAGTTTGCTGATCGTGGCGAACATGAAGCCGGGTTTGCCGCGTTGGGCCGTGCTCGCTGTCGCGCTGCCATTAAGTGGCGCTATCGGACTGACACTGGGGTTCAAACTGACGGGCGTAGGCGACTGGTCTCACCCTTATGTTGTGCAGTCGATGTCGATCTCTCTGTTCTTCGGGCTGGTCGCCAGCATTACCTTCGTGCTGATCGAGCGCATCGGGATGCTGAACGAAACAGTCCGGGAGCGGCAACTGAAAGTCATCGAACAGGACAAGCGCGCACTCGAAGTGCAATTGAAACTTTTACAGGCGCAGATCGAGCCTCATTTTCTGTTCAACACACTGGCAAATGTCAGCAGCATGGTCGACAGCAATCCGGCACAGGCCAAAAAATTGCTGGAACGCCTTAACGACTGGCTGCGCGTGGCACTGGTGCGAGCCCGTAGCGATCACGCAACATTGGGCGACGAGATTGACATGCTGGAGAACTATCTGCAAATTTTGAAAATCCGCTTCAACGAACGCCTGAACTGGAAAATCGAAATCGCAGAAGAAATTCGCCGGCGGCCCTTTCCGCCTATGCTGTTGCAACCCCTGGTGGAAAATGCGGTTCGTCACGGCATCGAACCCCTGCTTGGCGGCGGCGAAATTCATATCCGCGCGAACCTCGACAATGCCACGCTGCGCATTGAAGTCAGAGACAGCGGCGCAGGCTTGATCGGCGAATCAGGTTCTGGTACGGGATTAATCAACGTGCGCGCACGTCTGGCAACCTTGTTCGGCGAGGCAGGTCGGCTGACACTCGGTGACAATGCCGAAGGCGGAACCGTCGCTCAACTGGAGCTGCCGAATTGATCGCCATCATCGCCGACGACGAGAAACACCTGGCGACAGACTTACGCCACCGTTTGCAGGTGCTGTGGCCCCAATTGCAGATCGCAGCCGTCGTGCATGACGGCATCGCAGCCGCTGCCGCACTGCGCGAAATCAAACCCGATATCGCCTTCCTCGACATCCGCATGCCGGGAATGAGCGGGCTGGAGGCTGCACAATCGGCGATGAGCAATTGCCGCGTGGTATTTGTCACCGCATTCGACGATCACGCGGTGCAGGCTTTCGAGCAGGCGGCGGCAGATTATCTGTTGAAACCGGCATCCGACGAGCGTCTGGCAAGATGCGTGGAAAGACTTAAAAAGCAGGCGGCAACCGCACCGGATGAGTTGCTGGCACGCCTGCAACAAATGCTTACGTCTCCCGTCCAACCAGAACCATTGCGCTGGCTGCGAGCACAGGTAGGAAAAACGGTACACATGGTAACGGTGGATGAGGTCTGTTACTTTCAGTCCACCGACAAATACACGACCGTTGTCACGCATGATGCAGAACTGCTGCTGCGCACCCCGCTGAAAGAGTTGATCGCGAGGCTTGATCCTGAAAATTTCTGGCAGGTACATCGCGGCACGGTGGTAAACATGAAGAAAATCACCTCGGCTCATCACGATTTACTTGGCCGCATCACGCTAGACTTACGCGACCGCCCGGAAAAA
>JBAZCE010000154.1:1175-5694 GCA_041671105.1 Gallionella sp. | reverse complement strand
CGCAGCGACAAAACCGATCAACAATCCCACCAGCAAGGTGAGCCAAGTCAATTTCACGTAGAGCTGTTTCGACAGGTATTGCTTTTCGTTTTGCGCCATTACGCCGCCCCGTGACTACAGCCAGTCGTTGATTATACCCTGTGCCCCGGTATCAACATGTCCCCGCGATATCCACAACGTAGCGTCCACGCGCCCCGCCCTGCAGCAGTCGCGGAAACACGCCCGGCAATTCGGCAAAGGGCACGCGATGCGCCACCTGCCCCAGTGCGGCCGGACGCAACTCTCCGGACAGGCGCCGCCATATCTCGCGGCGCAACGGCATCGCGGTCGCCGCGGAATCCACCCCCAGCAGCTTCACGCCGCGCAGGATGAACGGAAACACCGTGGCATTCAGCTCGACTCCGCCCGCATTGCCGAAGCTGGCGATCGCTCCGTCCTGCTGCATGCTGCGCGTCAGCCAGGCCAGCGTGTCTCCGCCCACCGCATCCAGCGCACCGGCCCATTGCGCCTTCTCCAGCACGCGCCCGCTGTTCATATCGACCTCATGGCGCAACAGGACCTCGCTCGCCCCCAGCGACTTCAGATGATCGCATTCGCTTTCCTTGCCGGTCAGAGCGACGACGCGGTAACCGAGTTGCGACAACATCTGCACGGCCAGGCTGCCGACCCCACCGGTCGCACCGGTGACGATCACCCTGCCTTTTTCCGGAGACAATTCGTTCTGTTCCAGGCGGTGGATAGCCAGCGCCGCAGTGAATCCGGCCGTGCCCAGCGCCATCGCGTCGAACATCGACAGACCCTGCGGCAGCTTCACCACCCAGTCGGCCGGTGCGCGCACGTATTCGGCATAGCCGCCGTCGTGGTCCACGCCCATGCCGTAGCCGGTGACCAGCACCTCGTCGCCAACGTCGAAGCGCGCGTCGGACGAACTTTCGACGACGCCTGCGACATCCACGCCACCGACGCAGGGGAAACGACGGATGACCTTGCCCGCACCGGTGGCCGCGAGCGCGTCCTTGTAGTTGACGCTGGAATAATGCGCACGGATGACGACCTCACCGGCGTCGAGATCGGCTAGCGACAGTTCGACGAAACGCCCTGCGGACCTGCCGTTATCCTCAAAGATGCGATAGGCGCGAAAGACGCTCATTCTAGAGATCAAGCAGCACCCGGCCCGGATATTCCAGCGCTTCCTTGATGGTGCCGAGGAACTGCACCGCCTCGCGACCGTCGATGATGCGATGGTCGTAGGACAGCGCCAGATAGTTCATCGGGCGTATCACCACCTGGCCGTTCTCGGCGACAGGCCTGTCCTTGGTCGCATGGATGCCGAGGATAGCGGCTTGCGGCGGGTTGATGATGGGCGTGGAGAGCATGGAACCGAACACGCCGCCGTTGGAGATGGAGAACGTGCCGCCGGAGAGCTCTTCCATGCTGAGCTTGCCGTCCTTCGCACGCGCGCCGAAATCGGCGATGCGCTTCTCGATGTCGGCGAACGACAGCTTGTCCGCGTCGCGAATGATGGGGACGACCAGGCCGCGCTCGCTGCCGATCGCCACGCCGATGTCGAAGTAACCGTGATAGATGATGTCGGTGCCATCCACCGATGCGTTGACGATGGGAAACTTCTGCAGCGCCAGCACCGCCGCCCGGACGAAGAACGACGAGAAGCCCAGCTTCACGCCATGCTTCTTCTCGAACGCGTCCTTGTACTTGTTGCGCAAGTCCATCACCGGCTGCATGTTCACCTCGTTGAAGGTGGTCAGGATCGCGGAATTCTGTTGCGATTGCAGCAGGCGCTCGGCGATGCGCTGGCGTATGCGCGTCATCGGCACGCGCTGCTCGGGGCGGTTGCCGGAAGGCGCGACCACCGGCGCAACCGGCGGCAGGTCGGCCGACGCAGCGGTCTGCACCGCGCTCAGCACGTCCTCCTTGGTCACCAGCCCATGCTTGCCGCTGCCCTGCAGCCGGCCGGCATCCACGTCGTGCGCATGCGCCAGTTTGCGTGCGGAAGGCGTGGCGGCAACGGCTGCTTCCGACACCTTCGCCACGGATACTGCGGTGACGGACGCCTCGGTGTCGATCTGCGCGATGACCTCCTCGCTGCCGACCTTCTCGCCGTCGCCCTTGACGATCTTCGTCAGCACGCCGCTCTTGATCGCAGGCAGCTCCAGCACCACCTTGTCGGTCTCGATGTCGATCAGGTTCTCGCCCTCGACCACCGCCTCGCCGACCTTCTTGTGCCAGGTCAGCAGCGTCGCCTCGGTGACGGACTCGGAGAGTTGCGGGACTTTGACTTCAATTATGCTCATGACGAAAGCTCCATAAATAGCTCTGCTTCATTAAAGGGCGGAAATTCTATTAACTGCACGGGAAAGACTGTCAGAATTCACCATTGCACGCTGCATGTCCCATCTATCACGAACAAAATCGCCCATTCTCGAGTTGTAGAGTGGGCCTATCGACGCACTCGATCCCGCCGCTGGTACTAACTCAACGATCAATCGCCGCCTCTTGCATTTACGAACCAAGTTAAGCAATGTTTGCTTCGGATCAGTTTCATGCTCTGGATGCAACGGAATTTTGGCTAAAGGAAGTCCAAGATAATCAGCAATCCCTTGACGATCAGCTAACAACCACGCTTCCACCTCACGAACTGCCACACGGAACAGTAAATTTTTCTGGACTGAATCTATGTCCCAATCCTTCATCAATCTCGGCGCACAATCACACGTATCCAAGTCAGTCAAAATAATATGCGGGATCACATTACTTGCATTCTTAAACCGGGGAATTTGATTCTTAATATTCCCAAATCCCCCCATTGAAAGCACTCCATAAACGGATAGTCCTTTACCAGACAGTTCAACAAGCTTGCGCAGGACAAACCCGCTCAACTCATCTTCAACGATCAACTGGACATCTCGTTGCATTGAACTCATCCGAATAATGGAAACTGGTCAATATTGGCTGGCTTCACTTTAGGTAGCATTGTTTCTGCGACTGAATACCCAGCCTTTATCAATTCCTTATCTTGCTCAGAAGCCTCCACAATTCTGGTTCCATCCTGTGTCGGTTCAAGCCGGATTACCTCTCTCGGATCAATGCTTCTATCTTGCAATAATGCCTCGCTATGGGTGGTAATAAATACCTGACGCTTGTATTTTGCTTGACGCTGCACCTGCCAGATCAAAGGATGAATTTTACGCACGATGTCTTCGTTTAATGACAATTCAGGCTCCTCTAATAACAGCAAGGAATCACCTTCCAACAAACTCCACATAATGCCCAACAGTCTTAAAGTTCCATCGGAGAATTGATCTTCCCGTTGCCATCCGGCATCAGGACGCCAATGCTCATACAATGCCCATAAATGGGGTTTGCCTGTAATCTCGTCGCGCTGAAACTTGAGGTTTCGCATATTAGGAACACAGGTTCGCAAAACCTCTTCAATCTTCTTCAATCGAGAAGCCTGTGTTCTATCCTGTGTCTTTGCTATACGCTCCAGAAAAGACTGGCCAAACGGATCATTTTCTAGCCGATACCCCCCCATTTGGTCAGCATGCTTCAATAACTGAGGAACCAGATGCAAGTACGTCAGGGTGCCAAACATATCAGCAATATCCCTGAATTCCTTGTTCGTTTTTATTTGTTCCAGATATGTCTGGGTCAACTGTTCTCGGTCGGCTTTATCGGTATCATTTGGCCGATCAAGCACAACCGTGTTGGTTAGCAAATTCTCAACCTTCTCTTGGCTAACAACCACGCGCTGCGCACCTGTACCCTCGCTACGAAATCCAAGACTGTAACGCCAAGTCGCCCCCACATCAGCCTTCTCTGCCAATTCAATCTCAATCAGCACCTCGGTATCTTTCCGCGCAAGGAGGCAACGTAACTTAGTCAACCCACCACGATCTTTTACCGCTCGCTGCAATCCCCCACCTTCCGGCTTAGCCACATCACGTAAAAACCTCAACACATCAAGGAAATTTGATTTTCCAGATGCATTTGGGCCAATCACATAAACTCGCTCACGGAAAGTAGCTTCTACTTTCCTAAAATTCCGCCAATTTTTTAGTTTCAATTTCGTAATTAGCATTGCGTTACCTTTTAAATATTCGTTCGAATTTAATGTTTCGACTTTGGATTGTTCGTGACGCTCAGATCCGGACGGAACGCGGCATCGATCACCGCCTTCTGCTGTTCGTTGTGTACCGCAAGATAGCCCGCCGCCGGCGAGGCTGAAGAAGGCCGCAGCGCATAGCCCAGCCTCATGCCGGGCCGCAGGTGGCGCAACAGATAATGCTGGATGCGATGCCACGCGCCCTGATTGCCCGGCTCTTCCTGACACCACACCACTTCGGCGGCGTTCGGATAGGCGGCGATCTGCGCGGCGAAATCGTCGTGCGGGAAGGGATAGAGTTGTTCGATGCGGATAATGACCATATCGTCGATACCCCGTTCGCGCCTAGCCTTGAGCAGGTCGTAATACACCTTGCCGCTGCAGGCGACGATGCGA
>JBAZCE010000154.1:0-1165 GCA_041671105.1 Gallionella sp. | reverse complement strand
AGGCTCTTGGGCGTGAACACGATCAGCGGCTTCCTGATCGGGCGCAGCATCTGGCGGCGCAGCAAGTGGAATATCTGCGCGGCATTGGAAGGAACGCACACCTGAATGTTGTAGTCCGCACACAGCTGCAGATAGCGCTCGATGCGCCCGGACGAATGCTCCGGCCCCTGGCCTTCGTAGCCGTGCGGCAGCAGCATCGTCAGCCCGCACAACCGCCCCCACTTGGCTTCTCCGGAGGTGATGAACTGGTCGATCACCACCTGCGCACCGTTGGCGAAGTCACCGAACTGCGCCTCCCAGAGCACCAGTGATTCGGGCGAGGCGGTGGCGTAACCATATTCGAAACCGAGCACCGCCTCTTCCGACAGGATGGAGTTGATCACCACGAAGTCGGACTGCCCTGCCGCCAGGCTCTGCAACGGGATATGGTAGCCCTTGTCCCACTGGGTGCGGTTCTGGTCGTGCCACACCGCATGACGGTGGAAGAACGTGCCGCGTTCGCAATCCTCGCCGGACAGGCGCACCGGATAGCCTTCCGTCAGCAGCGTCGCATAGGCCAGGTTCTCCGCCATGCCCCAGTCCAGCGGCAGCTCACCGCCGCCCATCGCGACGCGATCGGCGACGATCTTCTCGACGCGGGAATGCAACACGAAACTCTCGGGCACGTCGGTCAGGCGCTTGGCCAATTGCTGCAGGCGTTCGCGCGGTACCGCAGTGTCCATCTCCATATTCCACGGCAGGTCGCGCTTGAACCGCTCCCAGCTCACGCCGTGCTCGCGCTTGACCCCGGTCAGCGCGGACTGCAACGGGTCGCGTCCTTCGTCCATCGCGCGGCGATAGTCGGCGGCCATCGCATCCGGTTCGTCCGCGGCCAGCACGCCCTGCTCCACCAGCCGCCGCGCATACAGCGCGCGCGTGCCCGGATGCTTGTTGATGTAGCGGTACATGAACGGCTGGGTGACCAGCGGCTCGTCCTGTTCGTTGTGTCCGAGCTTGCGGAAGCACACCATGTCGATCACCACGTCCTTGCCGAACTGCTGGCGGAAATCCAGCGCCAGTTCGGTGACCATCAGCACCGCCTCCGGATCGTCGCCGTTGACGTGGAAGATAGGCGCCTCGACCATCTTCGCCACGTCGGTGCAATACAGCGAAGATCGGAAGAGCG
>JBAZCE010000153.1:0-5791 GCA_041671105.1 Gallionella sp. | reverse complement strand
GCTTTGACATCGAATCAGGCGATGGCTGGGTGTTGTATCGCAAGCGATTTCTTGATGGACGTCGGCGTGGACTTGAGCGAATCGAGAGTCGACGCCATAACTCACTGGGTCCTGTGCTGAATTTTGGAGGACAAGGCACAACTGTTTTCGATTACGATAAGGCTGTGATGTTGGTCGGTGAAGACGTGGCGTCCCCTGTGCGAGCGGCTCTGGCTAGAGTTATAGTGGAGTGGCAGCAGCATGGCGGTGATCCTGTCCTGATCGTGCTAGGTGGTGACATTCAGCCATTCGAGATGGTCGGTTGTTGCTATCAGCTTCAACCAGTTATATGTCCGGAGCAGAACGAATCGAACACCTTCGCCGATTGGTTTTCAACAAATGAGCCCATGGATCGACGTCATCATCGCGCTGGATGCCCCGTTGTGGGCACTCAGGTCCTGGCTGATCGTGTCTGTTCTTCCAAGGAACCATGGTCTCCGTGGGTGGTTACGAGTTCCTGTGTTGAACAGCTCCAGGTGGATCTGGTTATTGAGGGTAACCTTGCTAAAAGCCTCATAGAAGCACACCTTCGTGCGCAAATGCTGCGACCGCAAATCTTGTAGTATTGAAGATGCTGCAGATTAATGTGTCAAGGTTACCCATATAGACTGTATGTCATTTCCCCATGTAGATACATTAAAGACCTGCTTACCTAAAGGGACTGTCATAAAAAATGTCCATTCTTCTGAAAAATAAGTGAATGTGTAGGGCAGGGCGGACAATACCTAGCCAGCTTTGTCTGTCACCTTGTAATGATCAATCTTAATTGTGCTGTTGATGAAGGTTAATCTGTATCATTTTTACAGAATACGCAGCCTTAGCAGATAACGACGCATTACTCTGAAATTAGTTGCTTGCAGCCGCTGAAAGTCTAAAATTTGCAACTAATTTGCAACTAATTTGCAACTAATTTGCAACTAATTTGCAACTAATTTGCAACTTTCGATGCGGTTATCCTATTAGTATATTAAACGCAGTAACATAGGGGGAGCACATTTTATAACAATGAATTTTAAGGAAAGTTGTTATTCAGACGCACATTTTTGATGAATTTATTTTGATAAAAAATGATGTTTCTTTATGCTGAATTCGTATTTTCATGAGAAACCAATAGCTGGTTATTTTTTTCCGCCTATGTGGTTATGGCGGTTATTGTGGCACCTTACCACCCTAGACGGTATTCAGAAATATTTGAACCCAGGAGGAGCGTCAAAAGCATTTATGCACACTTTGCCAAAAAATTAGTGAAAGCTTTTGGTTGACTTGTTTTTGATGTGATCAACACACACATCAGAACAGTTGGCCATGGCCAGCTAAAAAAGCGTGAACTCCTTTACACATTTTGCGCGAGTAAGCAAATAATGGTTGCTTTCAGCTTTATAATAAATTGTCAGCATTAGATAATTTTCAAATCGGGTCCTAAAAATATGACCAATAAACTACCACCAAAATACTCGCCACTGCTTGTTTTTAACAAGAAGGAAAAACTAACGGAGCCCGATTGATCAGACTACAGCCAGTGAGCCGATACAGTAAGGATGCGGCCAGTCGAAAACCATGGCCGTTCTTCCGTTTAAAAAACAGTTTGAAAAAAACTTTCAACAATTAAGGATTACCAATATGAAACCCATCAGAACCCGTCTGCGATTCACTTCTCTTGGCTCTGCAAAGATCACAGAGATTGAAATAAGGGAAGGGATAGGGAACGAAGTTCTACTTGTCCTGCCATTTGGAGAAGTTTCGGCTAAACTGCCGAAGTCGTTTAAATGTATCTATAAATTTGGTGACCTGCTGGCTATAGAGAGGGCTCATCGCGATATGTGCGCCTGGATTGAGCAGAGCGGCTCAGCGCTGGTGCCTGTGGTTTCTGCGGGCCGCGGAATAACCGATAAAAGCCGGAAGATTCGTGTCCGGGCCATTTTCCGGTCACGTAACAGCGAAGATGAGGAAGTGGCCAGTGAGCACACGATCACCGTCGCTGCAAGCTTGCTGAAGCAGTGTCAAGATGGCTTATATGCGCCCCGTTGGCTTGTCAGCAGGACTTTGCATGATCGTCTTCCGGGAAATGAATGGCCTTTGCGTATTGAGGGCGGCACCTGGGAGGGACGCGAGCAATTGTGGAACGAGATATTTGCGCCGTTGGCCGCAGAAGTGGCTGAACGGGCACAACGTATCGCGCGTCAGGAAGCAATCGTGCGTCAGGAAGTGGGAAAAAAACAGAAGGCTGAGCACGACACCGAAAAGAAAGCCCAGCACCTTGCCGTTCAAGAAAAACTTGCCCAGCAACTACAACAGCGGGAGCAAACCGCACTGGCAAAGCGTGCCCAACTAGAAAGTCTGCCTGTTGAAAGGGTTGAATGGGACGAATGGATGAAGATGAGTAACGGATTTCGCGGAAAAAGCTACATTAAGAAAACCCGAGTGGCTGAAAACTGCTTGCTTCAATTCTCGGGGCAGCGCGTCTACATCAATCTAGCCGATGGGAAGGTGATTACGAAACTAAGAGGAAGCGTCCGGTACGGTGACGACGGGCTTTCAATGCGTTAAACCAGTAGAGCAAATTATGTCAATGAACGCGACCTTGCCGACTAGAAAAGAACCAAAAGTATTAATCTCGCACTGGTCGGTGCACCAAATTTGGTGTAGAAACTCAACAGCAAAAAACCGGCATTTGGTCGGTCGCGTGTTGTACCATGCGGAAATTGTCAATGTAGTTGTCGCCTCGACGGTTAAAACTTACGCTGCTTTTTTGTTTTGAATAATCCCCTCCTTGGTGTCATCTTTTTTTGATTCGGTCTTATCAGGATTAAGGTGAACTGCTTGGATTCTTTGCCAATTCCGTGTGCTTCCGCTCCAGCGTTGCGGATGTTTAGCGCGAGCAGCCCCGTAGACGGCTTTACGGTTATCCAGAAGATTTTCGTCTATGCCTTCATGACGTTGCGCCGGAGTGACAAACCGGATAGCACTGTGGTGATGTTCGTGGTTATACCATTCCACTAGCCCCGTGACCCATTGACGTGCTTCAATTACATAAGCGAATGGCTTTAGCGGATATTTAGGACGATATTTCAAGGTCTTAAACAGGGATTCTGAATAGGGATTGTCATTACTAACCGAGAGCCGACTAAAGGAAGGCATGACACCGAGCTGTTGCAAGGTCGCAAGCATAGACGATCCCTTCTTTGGACTGCCGTTATCAGAATGCAGCGTAAGCTGTTGTAACTGTATACCTTCACGATGACATAGATCGCGTAAAAGTTCGCCAGCCAATCCACGATCTTTCGGCTGAAAATATCAACAAATAGATACAGATAGAAGAACTGTCCTCGGATAAGTGATGGCAGGTAGGTAATGTCCCAGCTATAGAGCTGGTTAGGTGGAAAACAGCTTTCAATTATTTTCCACTAATCAGCGTGGTTTTGCCATCCACTTAAAATACGCATTCTTTTGTTATCAATAAGATAGAAATTGATTGTGGAAAATTCTAACGCTCTTTTGGTATAAAATTGGAAACATCGCGAAGCTGTTTTCCACCCTATTTAGCCGCGCTGGCTTTAACAAACGGTCGGGGACGCCGATGTATGAAGTAATCTATGGATTGATGCTCTGGATATGGCTGAATAAAGACTCCATTGGCATGTTTGCTTGGGAATAGCACCGACGTCCGTTTTGCAGGCAAACTGTGGCAGGTTTTTCGCGCAGTGATTACCGGTGCTTTGGATGACTTGAAAGCGGTAATATGGGTGATGCAGTTGCCATCCTGACAAATGCCATTGATGCCCACATAGAATGTTGGTTTTTGCAAGTCCTCCAACTTGACGCCAGACCGCTAAGGCTCGAAGTTTTGGAAATCCAAGGATGAGCGACCGCTGTGCGGGTAAAAACGAAATCCGAAACTTTAGTTACAAGTAAGATCAGGCTTCGATAAGGAATGGGGGCTGGTTATGCGGTTAGATTAAAATGCTCTAGTATTACTTTCTGGCGCTCTTTATCAGCATGGGATAGGCGGCTGTAGCTGGCGGGATTCAATATCACTTTTTGAGCGGCAATCACCTCACTGTCTGATAATTCGTAATAAGCCTCTGTTTCGTCGCTATTTCTATTTGTGAGTATTAAGAGGTTAGCAGTGCTATCTGTGTAGCCTTCAACGGAAACAATGAAATTTTTATAATGGTAGTTACCGGCCTCGATAAGCTTAATAGATTCACCACTCATTAGTTCTTGCGCTTGTTCAGTTGTTAATTTGTTCATTTTGATTCTCCCTTTTTTAGAGGTTATTTAAAAAAGCACCTTTGCTATTCTTACTAATAATTGTAGATTAGATAAGCTTTTTGATCGTCTTATGACTAACTAAATTTTGCAGAGAAAGTGGATGGTTATGTGCCACCAAGGGTTTTGATAAAGGATAGGTAATAATACGTATTGATTACGAAGGTTTGTCCACTTATCCTGCTGAATCTTTATACTAGAAAATAAAGCGTATTACAGAGAGAAGTGGTGGTGGGATGCTTTGGAGCATTCTGGCCAATTTGCCAAAAACAAAATTAAGCAATGATTTTGATGCTTAATGAAATTCCACTCACAATTTAGGATCTTTTTAATTATGTCACAAACAAATGCCGGTAAAGCTATAGGCTGAATTTAACCGGACAGACACTTCTAAAAAACCAGTCACTGTCCGATTAGGTTTGAACTACTACACTTGATTTGAAGTTCTGTCGGCCTTTGTTCTTTTGTGGCGGCTGTTGTCCATCCATCATGAACGGCGCGAACGGATTGCCCTTAACTTGTTGGTGTCAGTTTTCTGCTACTGGCCGCTTACGTCGCCTATGAAGCTGTCTCCTCTCTCATCCTTAAAGAACCCCTAGATATAAGTCTCGTCGGCATAGCTTTAGCCATCGTTGCCTTATTCATCATGCCCATGCTGGCTCGCGCTAAGCGCCGCGCGTCTATCCGTCTAAACAGTGCGGCGCTTTCCGCCGATTCTCGCCAGAGTGCTATTTGTGCCTATCTCTCTGCCATATTGCTGGGCGGTCTTGCCATGAATGCTGTCTTTGGTTGGTGGTGGGCCGATCCGGTCGCCGCTCTCGTTATGTTTCCAATAATCATGAAAGAAGGATTAGAAGCCCTGCGCGGCGAAGTTTGCGTGGATTGCCATTAGGAAAGGGAGACGTGTTCTGATAGTCAACTATTGATAAAATCTGTTATCAATTAAGTTAATGACATCTCTTTTGATGCGCTACGAAGCTGCACCAAGTCTTCCAGCCTCGATCAGCGTTGGAATGTAGACCGGGTGGGGATAAGCTGCATTGATAGCTGAATTCACCAGCATTTTTCGCCACTTCCTTTGTCTCCAGCCAAATAACCGTTAGATGAACAGTCATTCCAACTTGCGAACCCCATCACTTGTACCATATCAATCAAGGCGCTGAGTCATACATTTAATTGCTGTTTGTTTTCTCGTATGCTAGCTTATATAAAGAATTGATTTTTAGCTCAAAGGGGCATTGTGATAACAGCGTTGCATTCCAAAAGAAATCGTCCTTACCTGCACACGTTGGTGTTCGTGTTGCTGGTGAGCTGGATTTCTTTGACCATTTCGGCAACCTGTACTATGCCTATGCCTTCAGTAGTGACGGCAATGCTTGAGCACATGCCGGGATGTTCGGAATCCGATGCGGTTGGACATTCACATCATCAAGACCATGCTTCCAAGGCGATGCAGAATTGTTCATTCAAGCCTTGCCTTGAC
>JBAZCE010000152.1:0-5841 GCA_041671105.1 Gallionella sp. | reverse complement strand
GCCCAGGGCTGCGCAACGCATGACGTGACCACTACCGATCTCCAGAGTTGCATCGGCACGGATCAGTACAATCATTTACCTGTACCTTGCGGATTTTCCAAGGCGCCGAACATCAGTTCGGCACGCAACCAGTCGTCCTGTGTATCTATGTCAACCGCACGCCATTCCGGGATCACCAACCCCTTTCCGGTCTGATGTGGCGAAAGGCCATTCAGCCATGCTTCAACCTTACCCAGATAAAACTGGCCTACGTCATAGTAGGCTGGCTCAAGATCCTGAGTGCGTGTATTGACATTTTCCGGGTTGAAGGAGCGCATATTGCCATCGGGCAGACGGCGCAGCGCCCGCTGTATCGCAGATGGAAAAGGCGTGACAGGAAATGCATATTCGGTACCGCCCTGTTCCAGCAGCGCGTGCGCGTCAAGCAGATCTTGCTCCCGAATCAGAGGAACCGCCGGGTAGATGCAACAGACCAACCGCGCAGACCAGCCAATTTTACGGCAAGCTTCGATAGCATGAACGACGACAGGTATCGTAGCGGTATGGTCATCTGCCAGTTCGGCGGGACGCATGAACGGAACCTCCGCACCGTACTGCACGGCGATGCGAGCAATTTCCTCGTCGTCGGTACTGACGATGACATGATCGAATAAGCCGCAACCCCTGGCTGCATCAATAGCGTAAGCGATCATCGGTTTGCCCGCGAACTCGCGGATATTTTTGCGCGGAATGCGTTTGCTTCCGCCTCGAGCAGGTATGACTGCAATTTTCATTTGGCTGTGACTCCCCGTAATGTCTCGATCACTTTATCTTGCTGAATTTCAGTCAGTCCAGGATACATCGGCAGGCTGATCGCCTCACTGTAATACTGCTCAGCCTCCGGACAATACCCGGCATTGAATCCCAAACCTTCATAGTAAGGCTGACGATGTACCGGAATGTAATGCAAATTCACGCCGATGCCCGCCGCACGCAGTGCTTCAAAAACCTGGCGATGGGTCTTGTCTATCCCGGCGAGCTTCAGGCGGATCACATACAGGTGCAAGCCGGAATAGCTATCTGCGTGCTGCCAGGGCGTCACCACCGGCAGATCAGCCAATAGCCGGTCATATCGCCCGGAAATAACATGCCGCCTGGCGACGAATTCATCCAACCGACTCATTTGGCTCAAGCCCAATGCCGCTTGCAAGTCAGTCATGCGATAGTTATAGCCAAGATCAATCTGCTGGTAGTACCAGGGGCCATCCGCCGCGTGAGTCATCTCATTTACGTCACGGGTGATACCGTGGCTGCGCAACAGCTGCATGCTCTTGGCCAATTGCACATTATTGGTCATGGCCATGCCGCCCTCGGCAGTGGTAATAATCTTGACCGGATGGAAGCTGAATACCGTGATGTCGCTGTATCGACAGTTGCCTATCGGTTCGCCACGATATTTTCCGCCAATGGCATGCGAAGCATCTTCGATGACATTAAAGCCGTACTGCCGGCTGAGCGCGTGAATACCCACCATATCGCAGGGTTGTCCGCACAAATGCACGGGAATCACCACCTTGGGCAGATTTCCAATTTTTTCAGCATGTGCAAGCTTTTCAGCCAATCGCGCCACGCTCATGTTGTAGCTTTGCGGGTCTATGTCCACAAAATCGACGCTCGCCCCGCAATACAGCGCGCAGTTGGCACTTGCGACAAAGGTGATCGGGGTGGTCCAGACGATATCACCCTTGCCCACGCCTAACGCCAAACAAGCGATGTGTAGCGCGCTGGTTGCGCTGTTCACCGCGACCGCATGATCAGCGCCGCAATAGTCTGCAAGACTCTTTTCGAAAGCGGGGACTGCAGGGCCTTGTGTCAGATAGTCGGAGCGCAACACATCCACGACAGCCTGGATGTCCTCCTCAGATATGTCCTGACGACCGTAGGGTATTAGTGTTGTCATATCTTACCGACTTTGTCACGATTTCGTTCAATCCAGGCCTGCAACGAAGCAATGCTCATCCATTCCCGGTTGTTATCGGAAGAATAGGTAAAATCTTCCGCCACCTTGCGACCATCCTTTATCCGGTGCGGGTCATCGCACCAGCCGTTTATCGCAGGTAAAATTTTGTAGTGCTCCGGATATTCATAAGTATAGAGCGCATCCTCGGTGCCTATCATTTGTTCGTGCAGCTTTTCTCCGGGTCGGATACCGACCACCTCCTGTTTGGCACCCGGAACGGCTGCAGTCGCAACATCGGTCACTTTCATCGAGGGTATTTTTTTGACGTAAATTTCGCCGCCCACCATGTCTTCAAACGCGTGCCATACAAGTTCAACGCCTTCTTCGAGCGTTATCATGAAACGCGTCATACGATCATCCGTAATAGGCAACACGCCCTTTTCCGCAATAGACAGGAAGAACGGAATCACCGAACCGCGAGACCCCATCACATTTCCATAACGCACTACACCGAAACGCGTGTTGTGTGCGCCTGCGTAGGAGTTACCCGCGACAAACAGCTTGTCTGATGTCAGTTTGGTCGCACCGTAAAGATTGGCAGGACTGCTGGCTTTATCTGTCGAAAGCGCAACGACAGACTTGATGTTGCGGTCTATACACGCATCAATCAGATTCATCGCTCCGATGACGTTGGTCTTGACGCACTCGAACGGATTGTATTCGGCAGTGGGCACAATCTTGGTTGCGGCCGCATGAACGACGTAATCGATGCCATCCAGAGCGCGAGACAGGCGATCCTTGTCGCGCACGTCGCCGATAAAAAAACGTACGCGCGGGTCGTTTCCATATATCTTGGCCATTTCCCATTGCTTCATTTCATCGCGCGAAAAAATCACCAGGCGACGCGGATTGTATTTTGCCAGTGTCATCGGCACGAAAGTGTGACCGAATGAGCCGGTTCCGCCTGTAATGAGAATGGATGAGTTACTGAGCATGTTGATTACTTTCCTTGTTGTTCAGTGGCATTAACGGGGCTTGTGTCACAATTTCCCGGTAGGTACCGGTTCGCTTAACCTTCCCGTCACCAAGTTCTACGATCTGTGTACAGTTGCGCAGGGTAGTCAGGCGATGCGCAATGATAAGAACGGTAAGATCCTCGCTGAGGCCTTCAATCGCCTGCATCACAGCCTCTTCGGTTTCGTTGTCCAGCGCACTGGTAGCTTCATCGAAGATAATAACGTCAGCCTGTTTATAGAGCGCACGGGCGATACCGATACGCTGACGCTGACCGCCTGACAAGCGGATGCCGCGCTCACCCACGAAGGTTTGATATTGATTTGGCCAGGATTCGATAACCTCGGCAATCTGCGCCTGTCTGGCTGCCTCCCTGACTCGCTGCCGGTCGATCTTGTCAAATGGCACACCGAAAGCAATGTTTTCTTCGATGCTGCTGTCAGCCAGAAAAATAACCTGCGGCACATGCGCGATATGTGCCTGCCAGCCGCGCTGATTTGCGACCGTAATCGTTTGATCGTCAATCTCCAGCGTGCCTTCGGAGGGTTCCAACAAACCCATCACAATATCCAACAGCGTACTCTTTCCGCTGCCGGTGGTACCGATGAAGCCGACCCGTCCCCCTTTGGCGATTGTGAGGTTAAGATCCGTAAGCACCCACGGCGTTTGCAGGCCGTAGCGAAAAGAAATGTGCTTCAAAGCGATGTTCCGCAAAAAAGTCAGCTGTTCTGCTGCAGGCTGATCTGCGTAATCGGGAAGAGGCTGATCCAGCAGATCAAGTGTGTCCTGAAGCGTTACCTGACTACCGCTGATACTGGTCCATCCCCCGTAAGCCTGCTGCAACACGGGCAGCATGCGCTGAGCACCCAGTGCGAGAACGCCGAGGACAGGAATAGCCTTGGTGATGCCATCCGCCTGCTGTGCCATGATATAGGCCAGAACAGCAATAAGCAGCATGCCTAACGCTTCCATTGCGTAACGCGGACTGCTGCTGATAAACGAGCTGCTCCCCTGAGCGCTGCGCAAGATCTGATCCGCATTGCGGAAAATCCGGCAGTAAACCTCCTGACTGCCATCAATCAGGACATCGCGAATCCCGCCCAATCCTTCTTGCAGAGATTTGATAACCTGGGTTGATTCGCGGGCGATGCGCTGACTATTGTTTAATAGCCTGGCCCGTGTAAAGCGGATGATAAATGCGTAAATCAAGCCGAAACCACCGAATGCGGCAACCGCAATAATCGGGTCAACTGACAACAGCGTAACCAGAATTGCGATCAACAACACACTTGAGCTGATCAGATTCAAAGCGGGCAAAATAATGCCGGTCATAACCGCATTAGCCTTGCCGGAAATACCATTGATTACATGACTGCTGTTACGGGAGACATGAACCACATAGGGCTGAAAAAGCGTGCGACGATAAATATTCATACTGAGATCAGCCCCGACTGAATAAGTCAGACGGGTGCTCGCCCACATCAGCAACAGGCGCATTGCGCCCGCCAGAAGAATCGCCAAACCAAAAGCGATTGTAAGCGGCAACAACAACTGTGCCGGCTCCGTGATCCCGAGGATTTGAATGAAAGGCTGTACTGCGTGATGTTCAAAGACGCGACCCGGCGCAATCAAGACCCCGAGGAAAGGGAGCACGGCACCGATACTGATCACTTCGGCAAACGAAGCGCAGATCATCAAGACGAGCAGAACACCAAACTGAATCCGCCGCCTCGAATCAATGTGGCTCCAGAGTCGGCTTAAAAGTTGAGTGATGGGTTGGTTAATCTTCATCGGGATAGCCTTAGAGCGCACCTTGCTGTTGTGCTACGTGTCGAATATAGCACCCCATCGCCACTTTCAGCCCCTCGCCGATACGATGGGTGGGCTGATAGCCCAGCAACCTGGCCGACTTGCTGATATCGGCCAACGAGTGACGCACGTCGCCACCGCGAAAATCGCGATAGACAGGTTTTACATCCCGCAAATGAGGGTAGGCGGACAGCAGGTTGAGGTGCAATTGTTCGTAAAGTTGGTTGAGGGTGGTGCGATCACCGACGGCGACGTTATAGACCTGATTTGCCGGCGAAATATCTGACTGGATTCCCGCCTGCGCGGGAATGACAGCATCAGAAACTGTGGCAGCCAACAAATTTATTTGCCGCACGTTTTCAATAAAACAGAAGTCGCGGCTGGTTTCACCATCGCCGTTGATATAAACGGGTTCACCCTTGATCATGCTTGCAATCCATTTCGGAATCACCGCAGCGTAGGCGCCGTCAGGATCCTGGCGCGGGCCGAAGACGTTGAAGTAACGCAGGCCGATCGTATTGAAACCATAAGTGCGCGCAAACACGTCGGCATAAAGTTCGTTGACGTATTTGGTCACCGCATAGGGCGACAATGGCTTGCCGATGTTCTCTTCCACCTTGGGCAACGCGGGATGGTCGCCATAGGTGGAACTGGAGGCAGCATAGACGAAACGTTTGACGTTTGCATCACGCGCTGCGACCAGCATATTCAGGAAACCGGTGATATTGGTTTCATTGGTATTAATCGGGTTTTCAACCGAGCGCGGCACACTGCCTAAAGCCGCCTGATGAAGAACATAATCGACGGAACAGGATTCGGGATACAGGATGCTGGATGCCGGATAAGAGAAGACCATGGCACGACGACAATCATCCAGGTTGCGGATATCCCCGTTGATAAAGTCGAAGTTAGCCCATTGCTTTGCCGAAACCAATGACTGAACTTCGTCCAGGTTGCGTTGATGGCCGGTGGCAAAGTTATCCAACCCCACCACGCGCTGGTTAAGCAGGAGCAGCGTTTCGAGCAGGTTGCTGCCGATAAAACCAGCCACACCCGTGACGAGCCATGTGTGCGGCTCG